>NZ_JBMOWI010000001.1:0-444938 GCF_049310645.1 Acinetobacter sp. JADD-222
GATTAATGAGAGCTCGGTTATATGAAGACCAATTGGTTGTGCGATAAATTTTTGGTGTCGACTTATTCATTTGAAAATTATATTGTGGAATAAGCCTTTAGAGATAGGTTTGTGCAACAAAGCCATTTGTAACACAAAATATACGTTGATTTACTATGGATATCTGGAAATTTCTTAAAAGCTTTAATACGGTCAATACTTATTTATTGCTTTCATGTATTCTCCTTATAATCTTGGTTCTTTATTTTTATGTGATTAATCCAACCTAAGCTAATTTGCCAAGGATATTAATCATAAAGAAAAAGAAAATATGAGAAGACATCTAAATAAAAAGCCCAACTGAGTTGGGCTTTTTTATATTTGTTGTTTACTCACAACATATTGTTCATCTTGCGAAAAAGTAAGAGATAATCAATCTCTACTGTCTACTCACAACATATTGTTCATCTTGCGAAAAAGTAAGAGATAATCAATCTCTACTGTCTACTCACAACATGTTGTTCGTCTTGCGAAAAAGTAAGAGATAATCAATCTCTACTGTCTACTCACAACATGTTGTTCGTCTTGCGAAAAAGTAAGAGATAATCAATCTCTTACTTTTTCTCAGGCTTGAAGCTATCTTTCAAATCAAGAATACGGTTGAAAACCGGTTTCTCTGGTGAATGATCATATTGATCAGCGACAAAATAGCCTTCACGCTCAAATTGGAAACGATCTTCAGGATTCGCTTGTGCCAAAGCTGGCTCAATGACAGCTTGTACCACTTTTAATGATTCAGGATTAAGATTTGCCAAGAAGTCATCATCTGCATCAGGTGCGGCTTCAGTAAATAAACGATCGTAAATACGCACTTCAGCAGGAATCCCTTTAGTTGCAGATACCCAGTGAATCACGCCTTTAACTTTACGGCCTTCCGGATTCTTTCCTAAAGTTTCAGGGTCAATTGAACATTTCAATTCAATCACTTCACCATTTGTATCTTTAATGACTTCATCACATTTAATCACGTAAGCATGGCGTAAACGCACTTCACCGTCAGGAATTAAACGTTTAAAGCCTTTTGGCGGTACTTCTTCAAAATCTTTACGATCAATATAGATTTCCTTGGTTAAAGGAATCACACGATCACCCATATCAACATTAGGATGGCGAGCATGCGTAAGATCCATATCTTCAGGTAAATTAGTTAAAGTCACTTTAAGTGGACTTAAAACAGCCATACCACGCGCAGCAGTATTTTCTAAAGATTGACGAATACAGAACTCAAGCATTGCAACATCAACAATACCGTCAGTTTTTGACACGCCTATACGTTTACAGAAATCACGTAAGCCTTCAGGAGTAAAGCCACGACGGCGCATACCGACTACGGTTGGCATACGTGGGTCATCCCAACCATTTACATAAGCACCTTCCACCAATTTACGTAATTTACGTTTTGACGTAATGGTGTAGTCCACGTTTAAACGTGAAGATTCGTACTGATGCGGAACAGCTTTAGATTTTACTTTTTCAACAATCCAGTCATAAAACGGACGATGATCTTGGAATTCTAATGTACAAAGCGAATGGGTAATTCCTTCAATGGCATCAGACAATGGATGAGCATAGTCATACATTGGGTAGATTTTCCATTTATCGCCAGTTTGGTGATGCTCTGAATGCAATACGCGATATAAAATCGGATCACGCATATGTACATTTGTACTTGCCATATCAATCTTGGCACGTAAAACCGCTTCACCCTCTTTAAACTCACCGCTACGCATTTTTTCAAAGCGAGCAAGATTCTCTTCAATAGATGCATCACGATATGGAGAGTTTTTACCTGGCTCAACAAAGCTACCGCGGTTTAACTTAATTTCTTCTGGAGATTGTAAATCTACATATGCATCGCCTTGTTCAATAAGTTGAACTGCCCATGCATATAATTGATCAAAATAACCTGATGCATAGCGTGGTTCACCATTCCAGTTAAAACCAAGCCATTTCACATCATTCGCAATACCGTCAACATACTCTTGTTCTTCAGCATCAGGGTTTGTATCGTCAAAACGCAAATTACACAAACCATCAAATTCTTCAGCCACACCAAAGTTTAAGCAAATCGCTTTTACATGGCCAATATGTAAATAACCATTTGGTTCTGGTGGAAAACGCGTTACGATCTGCTTTGCACGTCCCGTAGCCAAATCATCAGTAATGACTTGGCGAACAAAATCTAAGCCAGCCTGTTGTTCTTGCTGCGCAGAATCGACAGAGGCATGAGTATTCGGTGTCGGGTTATTAGGCAGGCTCGAGACAACATCATTAGGCTTCATAGTGTATCAATCACTTCTTTGTAGATAAATTTCGAAAAATTTAAACGCTATCTTCATTTTTCACAAAGATTTTAACGTTTTTTACTTGCCTTGTAGTTTACAGTTTGCTTATGCTTCTCTCAACCAAAAACCCATGGTCATAAGCCCATGTTTAGGAGATTAATGTAATGAGTTTTCCTCAAGTCGAATTAAACACCAATAAAGGTCGTATTGTTCTTGAACTAAATACTGAAAAAGCACCAAAAACAGTAGCAAACTTTTTAGAATATGTACGTGACGGTTTTTATGACGGCGTTATTTTCCACCGTGTCATTGATGGTTTCATGATCCAAGGTGGCGGGATGGATGAAAACTTCAAAGAAAAAGCAACTCGTGATTCTATCGAAAACGAAGCTGACAACGGTTTAAGCAATGATGTTGGTACGATTGCTATGGCACGTACTCAAGCACCTCACTCTGCTTCTGCACAGTTCTTCATTAACGTAAAAAACAACTCTTTCTTAAACCATACCTCTAAAACTGCTCAAGGTTGGGGTTATGCTGTATTTGGTAAAGTTGTTGAAGGTATGGATGTTGTTGAAGCGATCAAAGGTGTTCGCACTGGCAACCGTGGTTACCACGCTGACGTTCCTTTAGAAAATGTTGTAATCGAATCTGCTAAAATTATTTCTGAATAATTTTAGGAATAAGCTGTGACTTATCTGTTTATCTCTGATTTACACTTGTCACCTGAACACCCTCGACTTGTTCGAGGGTTTTTAGATTTATTGGCGCATTATCAAAATAAACAAACACAGCTTTATATTTTAGGTGACTGGTTTAACGCTTGGATTGGCGATGATTACTCAGCACCATGGCTCGATGAAATTGTTGAGGCATTAAAAGACTTTAACAAAAAAGGAAATCGGGTTTACTTCCAAGTAGGTAATCGTGATTTTGCCTTAAATCAGGTTTTCCTCAATAAATTTAACGGTGTATTACTACCTGACATTTATTATCTTAATATTGCTGGACATCAGTACCGCCTAGAACACGGTGATGCACTATGTACAGATGACGTTTCCTATCAAAGATTTAGAAAAATTATTCGAAATCCACTTTTAGTGGCTTTTTTACGCCGTACACCCCTGAGTTTTCGTACCAAACTGGTTAATGGCTTTCGAAAAAGAAGCTCCGCAGATAAACAGCAAAAAAGCTATGAAATTATGGATGTAAATGAGCAAGCTGTACTTTCTGCTTTAACAGATGTAGATATACTTATTCATGGCCATACCCATCGACCTTCAATTCATCAGGTAGAAGCTAAACAACGAATTGTTCTTGGCGATTGGCGTGAAGATCAAGCTTATATTTTGGAAATTGATCCATGTTCCAATACACAACAGCTTGAATTGGTTACCTGGCATTATTAACTAAAAATTAGTCAGTTTTTATTTGAACTTTCAATTCTTTAATTTTGTTATTTAAATCAAAATCGTAAATCGCACACATACTGGCAATAAATACAAATTTCCAGCTTATATGTGCATACTTTTGATACTCAATGTATAAAATCAAAAGACTCAAAACAAATGTAAAAATGATAAAAGCTTTCACAATTCTAATTTCCCGCAACTTACTCTTCGCATCTGTTGGCATTAAATCAATCATTTTCAATAGATTACTAAAACTTTATATAAACATTATATTTCTTTATCAAACTACATACGAAATGTTTTTGAACAAAATGGCGTATGATGGCAAAGATTAAATTCTCTCAATTGCCATAAGATTGATATGGAGCACACCTATGGACTTATTGAACTCTGTTAAAAGCCGCTATACAACAAAAGCGTATAATTCTGAAAAGAAAATTCCTCAAGAAAAAATTAATAAATTATTAGAAATTTTACGTTTTACCCCATCTTCAGTAAATATTCAGCCTTGGCACTTTGTAGTTGCAGATAATCTTGCAGCTAAAGAACGAATCGCAAAAGCATTAACAGGAAAGTATGCTTACAATGCTCCTAAAGTGCTTGAGTCATCACATACACTTGTATTCTGTACAAAAACGGATATTACATCTGAGTACTTAAATCAACTACTTGAGCAAGATGATTTAAGTGGCCGTTTTAAAGATGAAAAAGCAAAATTAGGTCAAAAAGATACTCGCCATGGCTACGTCGAGTTCTACCGAAATGAACAGAAAAATTTATTCGGGTGGATGGAAAATCAAACATTCATTGCTTTAGGACAGCTACTCTTTGCTGCTGGCTTAGAAGGCATCGATGCAACTCCAATGGGTGGATTTGATGAAGAAGTTCTAAATACTGAGCTCGGGTTAACTGAAAAAAGCTTACGAAGCTCTGTGATTGTTTCTCTAGGCTACCGCAGTGAAAATGACTTTAATGCTAAGCTTCCTAAATCACGTCTGCCAGATGAAGTGATTTTCACATATTTATAAAAATCTCTATAGTTCAAGAGATTCTATTCTCTTGAACTATCAAGCCATTGCGCTAGCTAAACAAACTACCCCACTTATTCCTAAAAGAATCCCCAAAATAGTAGGCCATTTTAATTTTTCTTTATATAAAATCACTCCGCTTAAAATTCCCAATAACACAACAAGAATATTCATGCTTGCAAAAACAATAGCAGGAGAATCTTTTAAAAGAATATGGGCTTTTACATATAAAGCAATATTTGAAAAATTGAGTATTCCTAATATTAATCCAGCTATCGTACTTTTAAACTGCCACTTTTGAGTCTTCTGTAGCAATAAATATGAAATCGACAATATAAAAGCAGTAATAAAAATAAGATTTAAAGTAAGTGTAAACTGCAGACCTAAACTACTTGTATATTTCAAGAGAATATCTACTGCTGCATAACCACACCATACACTTAAAAGAGCAAAGATCGCTTTTCGAGATTGGTGATTTGCTGAAGAACTGATTTGCCCAAATAATACGAGTAAGACCGCACAAATCCCTAGGCCTACACCCCACAGTTTTAAGGTATTAAATTGTTCATGAAAAAAGAAATATGCCGCAAGTAAGGAAAGAACAACTGAAAGACGCTGTGCAAGTTCGGTTCTCACAATTCCTGCATACTCTAATGATTTAGCAAGACATAAAAAAATACTAGGTAAAATTATTCCTAAAGCAAAGATTAACCACCAAGGAGTATGTTGTATTGAAACATGTTGAATATCAGGCTGAAACCACCAAAAACAAAGAAGACTTGCGCTTGCATAGTTCCATGCAATCATTTGTAGTGGTTGATAACCTTTTCTCTTTAAATTTTTTAATAGGATAGATACCAAGACGCTGCTAAAAGCAGCAGCTAATATTAATAGCATTCATTAAAGCCCTATTTATTTAAATAAAATTAGTCATCATGGCAAATCATTCTCCATGACTAGTTAAATATTCTGAATCAACTTTTAAATACACATAAAAAAACCAGTCATTGTCTGACTGGTTTCTTTTTTAAGATTTCAATTAACGATTATTTTCGTCGTCTTGACCATCTTCAAATTTAGAATCGTTGTCAAAACCACCTTGATGACCACCGAAACCACCTTGACCACCGAAGCCGCCTTGACCACCGAAGCCACCTTGACCACCGAAGCCACCTTGACCACCGAAGCCGCCTTGACCACCGAAGCCACCTTGAGCGCCACCGAAGCCGCCTTGAGCGCCACCGAAACCACCGCCTTGACCGCCGCCAAAGCCGCTACCTTGACCACCAAAACCGCCTTGAGTGCCGCCTTGTGCTGGGAAGCCTGTACCTTGAGCGCCTGCTGGACGTGGATTACGTGCTGGAACAACAGTTGAAATTGCGTGTTTGTAAACCATTTGACTTACAGTATTTTTTAATAAAACAACATATTGGTCAAAAGATTCAATATGACCCTGTAATTTAATACCGTTCACAAGGAAAATAGAAACAGGGATACGTTCTTTACGGAGAGAATTTAAGAACGGATCTTGTAAAGTTTGACCTTTAGACATTTTTAACTCCAAAAAAAATTTTTAAATCAGCGCAAAAAAACTATCTTTATTTTTCAACTAAAAATTATAAAAAGACAGTGTGCAAATTTTGCTTTATCCATAAGAGTTTCGCAAGTCTTCTTTCGCCTGCTTTATCGTCAAGTAAGTTTTAAAATCGTGTATTTCTTGCAAAGAACGTAACCACGTATATTGACGTTTGGCAAGTTGTCGTGTTGCAAATAAAGCTTTATCCTCCATTTCACGTTTACTTTTGAGACTTAGATCACTTTTTAATAGAAATTCTAGTGCTTGTCGATAACCCACCGAACGCATTGAGGGTAAATTTTTGTCTAAATCGTATTTTTCAATTAGAGCTTCAACTTCACTCAAAAAACCGATATCCCACATTTTGCTTAATCTTTGCTCAATGCGTTGATGTAATTCTACCCGATCCGGAAGTAAAGCGTAGTTATGAAATATGTATCGATATGGTACGTTTTTTGGTTGTTCTGCCTGCAATTTAGTAATTGGTTCACCAGTAATTTTATAAACTTCAAGAGCCCTAATAATTCTTTGCTTATCAGTTACATTAAACTTTATAGCAGCAGCAGGATCTACAGAAACCAACTCATCATAAACTGCCTGCCATCCTTCGTTTAGAGCTTTTTCTTCAATTGCAGCTCGAACTTCAGCATTAGCACTTGGCAAATTACCAGATAACCCTTCTAACAATGCCTTGAAATATAACATTGTCCCTCCTACTAAAATAGGAGTTTTGCCACGTGAATGCATTTCATCAATTAACTTACATGCATCTTCAACAAACTGAGCAGCTGAGTAAACTTCAAGAGGAGTAATAATATCAATAAGATGATGAGGATAGAGTTCTTGCTCTTCACGAGTTGGTTTAGCCGTGCCGATATCCATATCTTTATATACGAGTGCAGAATCAACAGAAATTAGCTCAAAATTTCCACGTTCGTATAATTCACATGCCAAAGCGGTTTTCCCGCTCGCAGTTGGTCCCATTAAATTGATGACGGGCAATTGATTTGACATGTAAAACTACTCTCCTCGAGCAAATAATTTATCTAATTGAGATAATGGGAATGCACGCCAAGTTGGCCGCCCATGGTTACATTGGCTTGCAAATTCGGTTTGTTCCATTTGACGAAGTAAAGCATTCATTTCTGAAAGACTGAGTTGTCGATGCGCACGCACTGCTCCATGACATGCCATTCCAGCTAACAACTCATCTCTTTTTTGAAGTAATCCTTGTGCTTCATCATTTGGATCTAAATCATTTAAAAGCTCTGGAATAAGATTTTCAAAATCAGCTTTTTGTAATATGGCTGGCACACCGCGAACAATAACTTGCTCATCACCATATAAATCAATTTCCAAACCTAAGCGCTCAAGCTGAGGTTTTAATTCTTCGACCCTAACGGCTTGCATACGGCTAATGGAAATCACCTTAGGTATAAGCAATTGCTGAGATGTCCAAAATTCAGGTTTATCCCAAGCGTTTTTCATTTGCTGTAATAAAATACGCTCATGGGCCGCATGCATATCAACAATAATAAGCCCTTCGGTATTTTGGGCTAATATATAAATTCCATGCAGTTGAGCAATTGCGATACCTAATGGAAATTCATCTACTTTAGCAGCTGGCTCAACATTCTCATTTACCGAAAAACTAGTAGGTTGGTCGCGAAGTGGGGCTAAATAAGTTTTTAAAGCATTATTTAGTTGAGCAGAACCATTATATTTTGGTGTTTGATCTGCATAGTGAACAGCTTGCGGACGACTAGCGTTAAAATCAGTTAATAATTCTGTCGGTGCAGGCTGAGTTCGTGCTTCACTGTCTGAATTTAAAGTTTCATTTGCACGGTGCAATGAAAATTGTTCTTGATATTTAGGCTGCGGCTGTACTGAATAATCTGATTGTTCATCTACTTTCATCGCTTGAGCTAAATCAGCACTCGCTGTCTGAAATTGGGATAGAGTTTCTTTTGCATAATGTCTTACAAACTCATGCACTTCTCTTTGATTTAAAAATCGAATCTCATGTTTGGTCGGATGAACATTGACATCAATATTTTCAGGGTCAACCTCTAAAAAAAGTAAATAAGATGAATGTTGATGACCATGCAAAATACCGTCATAGGCCATGCGTAGCGCATGCGAAATCGTTTTATCTTTGACAATACGACCATTTACATAGACATATTGCATATCAGCCTGTGCACGTGCATCTGAAGGATGACCAAGCCAACCTGATAAACGCATACTAATACTTTCAGCATCCATCCAATATGCATTTTGAACAAATTGTGAGCCTAATAATTGCTGAACTCGCTGAAAACGTAGCTCTCCGCTATCCGCTATAGGTAAATTAATTCTTATATTATCATTATGTTCAAGCACAAAACGTATATCGAAATGCGTTAGAGCCAGACGACGAACAATCTCTTCAATATGACCAAATTCTGTAGTAGGTTTTTTTAAGAATTTACGGCGCGCAGGAACATTAAAAAATAAATCTTGAACTCGAATATGGGTTCCCTTTTGAGCAGCAACAGCTTGTACTTCTTGATGATCAAATGCTGTACCGTTTACTTCAACTTGATGACCAATACCACTTTCATCTTGGCTACTGGTCAAAGTCAATCTTGAAACCGCAGCAATCGAAGCTAAGGCTTCCCCACGGAACCCCAAACTCACAATCGCATGTAAATCTTCAGCAGTTTTAATCTTACTTGTGGCATGACGCATGACAGCAAGCGCTAAATCATCCGGATGAATACCATGCCCATTATCAATGATTTCGATTAAAGTCGAACCACCTTGAGCAATCCGTACAATCAGCTCAGTTGCACCTGCATCAATTGAGTTTTCTAATAATTCTTTGACCACAGAAGAAGGTCGCTCAATCACCTCACCTGCTGCAATCTGGTTCGCTAACGCTGCGTCTAATGTATGAATACGACGTTGTGTTAGCTTTTCATCAGTCATGAAGCTGTTCCTGCAAAGTCTGGTATAAATTTTCTGTTGGTAAAGTTAACGTTACTAAACGAGTCAACTCATCATCTGACTTTTGAATGTCAATGATGATATCCGCTTGTGGAATTTCATCACCACCTTTAGAAGGCCATTCAAATAAAAATAATGCATCTGTGATATCTAAATAATCACGGATTCCCATTAATTCAAGTTCGTAGGGGTCATTCAAACGATATAAGTCAAAATGAAAAATTTCTTTATCATTAATTTTATACGGCTCAACAAGCGTATAAGTTGGGCTTTTAACAGAACCTTTATGGCCCAAAGCCTGTAAGAAATAGCGCGTAAGTGTGGTTTTACCCGCACCTAAGTCCCCAATTAAATAAATTACACCCGACTGAACATGCTGCGCCAAAGCTCGAGCTAGACGCTCAGTATCTTCTTCATGATTTAAGACCAATTTCAATGAATACGACATAGCACACATAACATGATTCAAAATAATCGATATGATAACATTGCCCTGCCTTAAAAGCCTACTTAAGCCCTAGAAGTTGGCTTTTTTTATATCAATTTTCTTAAATATTCACACTTTTTTATGTCTAGTCCAAACGATTTTTTGCCACCTATGATTGATGGTGTAAGCGCAAGCCAAGTTTATCTTCCTCAACAAAAAGACACTCAAACGATTTATGAGTATCTCTGTGGTCACTTTGCACATATTAGAACAGATGAGTGGAAACAAAGATTTCAAGACGGACTTATTTATGGGGCAAATGGACAAAAACTAACATTAGATAGTCCATACCAAAGTAATAGTCATATTTTTTATTATCGATTTCTTGCTTATGAAGTCCACGTTCCATTTGAACATCGGATTTTATTTGAGAATGATGATTTATTAGTGGTCGATAAACCACATTTTTTAACAATTAGCCCGACAGGACAATATGTTCAAGAAACTCTTTTAGTGCGGCTAAAAAAACAAACTGGCAATGAATTTTTAACACCTATTCATCGCTTAGACCGCGAAACCGCGGGTGTTGTTCTATTTTGCAAGCGGGTTGAGTCGCGTGGTATTTATCAACAATTATTTGCAGAGCGCCGAGTCAATAAAATTTATCACGCTATTGCACCTTATAAAAAAGATTTAAATTTTCCTCAAACATTATATTTGCATTTAGATAAAGGCCATCCTTTTTATACGATGCAGGTTATAGAAAATGCGAAAGCCAATACCCAGACTGATATTGAGCTTATCGAGCATAACCAGATTTGGGCAAAATATCGCTTAACCCCTACAACGGGGAAACAGCACCAACTTCGAGTGCATCTTAATTACTTAGAAATTCCGATTAAAAATGATCCATTTTATCCAGCAGTTCAGCACAAAGCTGAGGATGACTTCTCGGAACCATTACAGCTTCTGGCTAAGCATATTTCATTTACAGACCCCCTCACAAAAGAGGGAATGTCTTTTAATTCCGAGTTTGAATTGACACTGTAATGTAATCGTAATGACAAAAAGATTATTTTTTATGCCAAAAAGCATTGAAATTACATTGCGATGGTTTAAAATAAATTCCTAAAAATTAAAATCATTTGGTTTTGTTATTCATGCGAAAAACAGAAGTTTATCAGGTTCGACTTGACTCCCAAGAAAAAAAGCAGGCTTTTGCTGTTTTTAAACAACTGGGAATTACCCCTGCTCAAGCAGTACGACTTTTTTTTAAACAGGTCGTATTAACTAAATCTATTCCTTTTGCTATCGAAAATCAGAATATTAATATGGAACAATTATTAAAACTGAGAAAAGCAAAAGCATCTTCATTAAACCAAAACTCATCAACTATAGCTGAAGATGATGACCATGAAGATTTATTTGAAGAGTTGAATGCACTTCTTGGTGAAAGCGACAAAACTTAACACTGTTGCATTTATAAACAAGTTTTAACGTCAAAAAGCTCTTTTTTTCGTTATGCTCTCTTTGTAAAAACATAATGATAAGTTACAAGGAGTGCCAAATGATCGTTAGACAAGCGACTTTTGAAGATTTAGAGCAACTCGCCGTTTTATTTGATGAATATCGCCAATTTTATGGGGCCTCTTCTAATTTTAATGAATCACTTCACTTCCTTAAACAACGTTTTGAGAATAGAGAAAGTGTGTTCTTCATTCATATTAAAGACGATAAAATTACGGGTTTTATTTTACTCTATTTAGGTTTTTCTTCAGTTGCTTGTTCCACTTACTATATCCTAGATGATGTCTATGTTACGCCCGTTTTTCGTCGTCAAGGTTCTGCTAAACAGCTAATCGATACAGCAATCTTATTTGCAAAGCAAGAGAATGCTTTGCGGATTAGTTTGGAAACTCAAAGCAACAATCATGAATCTCATCGCTTATATGAACAAATGGGATTTATTCGAGATAGTGAGTTCCAAACCTTCCATTGTTTTCTCAAATGATATTTTGAGCAAGCTGTTTTTGTTGTTCAGATAAATAAACCCATTCACCATCTTCAAGTTCAGGTAAAACCAATTGCCCGACTTGATGGCGATGTAATGCTTCTACTTTATTTCCCACAGCTGCAATCATTCTTTTTACTTGATGATAAACACCTTGATGAATCGTCATGGTTAATTGATGCGTTTCTAATATCGCTACATCCGTTGCAGCGAAAACGCCTTTTTCTTGATGTAGACTCACACCTTGGCTCAGCATTTCAATTTGCTCAGGTGTAACCGGATCTATGGTCGTAACATGATAAACCTTTGGAACATGCTTACGGGGATGAGTTAAAGCTTGAAGATATTTACCATCATCGGTAAGCAAAAGTAAGCCAGTTGTATCTTGATCTAGACGGCCAATGGCTTGCACACCACGTTGAATCATGATTTCCGGTAAAAGACTAAACACACTTTGATGATGGTGAGGTTGGTGTGAACATTCAAAACCTTTCGGTTTTTTTAGCGCAAGATAAAGTTTTTCTCGATATTGATAAGTTTCCCCGAAAAGAGAAAATTCTAAATTTTCTGGAGAGAATTGCTTTTTGAGATCATCTGCAACCTCTCCATCAACACTTACAGATCCGTTTTTTATTAACTGCTGACAATATTTACGAGAACCAAACCCTTGTGATTGTAAAATTTTTTCCAGCAGCATGAAGTTTTCTCATTAGAACTAAGCTGTTATTTTAACGTAGTTTCCATTTTTTACTAAACACTACTCGCTACTGTTTTCATCTACTTGAACTAGCTCGCACCCTTACTCTTCAACGACTCGATAAATATTTTCGTTCTGTTCGCTTTCAAATAATAATTCGGTAGTAGGCAAAATAATTTCATTATCAACAATAATATGCTCAATACGTTGGCTTAGTTTTAAATATTCATTTTCATGTTCCACTAAATTTTTCTTTAGTTGTGCTTTTGCATCATGAATCTTATCAAACTGATCTTTGATCTTGATATCTATAATGTCCATAAAAATATCCCGTACTCATGAGTAATGACTATTTTTATATCATAATTTTTAAACGCTATAATTTTTAACTTGTTAATTTATATAACATTGTGTCCAAGCGTAACCAAAAATTAAAACTCCTTATCATTGAGAGATATACACTCAATTTTTAATTAAGAAGAGCTGAAATCAGCTGTATCTTTTAAAGCTTTCACATTCCAACTCTTAAATATTATACAATTCCATTTATTTATAATGCCCTCCGCTCGCCATGCTTGCCCAATTTGATGTTAATTTAGTTGTTCTACTCGTTCTGCTTGTCTGCGGCTTATTAAGTCAAAATGCAGCTGTAACTATTGCAGCAGGTGTATTGATTGTCGTTAAAATCACACCATTAAATGAGTTTTTCCCTTATATTCAAGCTCATGGTCTTAATTTAGGAATTCTTATTTTAACTATTGGCGTACTCACTCCAATTGCCAGTGGGAAACTCAGTGGAGAGAGTATTTTAAAATCCTTTATTAGTGTTAAGTCTATTATGGCTATCGCAATTGGCCTATTAGTCGCATGGTTGGGTGGTCGCGGCGTAAAACTAATGTCGAGCCAACCTGACGTAGTTGCAGGTTTACTGATTGGTACAGTTGCTGGTGTCGCTTTACTCCGTGGTGTACCAGTCGGCCCTCTAATTGCAGCAGGATTACTCTCTTTATTCATTGGCAAATAAGAAATCGATATAAAAAAGGTGCAATAAAGCGCCTTTTTAACACTTAGGCTAAATTATTTTTTAGCCAGAATAATAAGCGTTTCGTTTTAAAGAGAACTTTTCTAACTGCTTTAAAAAGCCTTCAAAATAACTTTTCTCTTTTTCTTCAGTTCGGTAGCCCGCATATAAAGTTCGTCTTAAACCTGTAGGAGAAACACAATCTAAACGACGACTAGTAACCCATCCCTTTTGTTCATATTCATTGACTACCCAATCAGGTAAAGCAGCAATACCTCGTCCACTTGCAACGAGTTGAATAAGCATTTGAGTTAAATCTGTTGTCCGTATTTGTTTAGGCTGAATATTTGCGGGGATGAAAAGTTTAGACATAATATCTAAACGGTGCTTATCAACCGGATAAGTAATTAAAACTTCTTCAGCCAACTCTTGAACTGTAATATTTTCAGCCCGCACCAAAGGGTGAGTATTTGATAAGACTAACCGTGACTCATATTCAAAAATCGGAAAATACTCAATTCCTTTTAACGCGATTGGGTCAGCTGTAATCAATAAATCAAATTCTGCATTTTGTAAGAGTTCATGTGGATTAGCTTCAAACCCCGAAGCAAAGTCTAAATCGACGTCAGGATATTGCTGGCGATACTGATTTAATAAAGGCATTAACCAGTCAAAGCAACTATGGCATTCCGATGAAAAAATAATTCTACCTGTCTGTCCATGCACAATACGTGTGATATCACTATGTGTAATCTGGATTTGAGGTAAAACATCATCAGCCAATTTTAATAAGCGCTGTCCAACATTAGAAAAACTAACAGGTCTACTTCGACGATTAACTACTTCCACCCCGTACCAATGATCTAATTCTTTTAATTGATGGGAAATAGCAGATGGCGTCAAACAAAGGTCATTAGCTGCAGAAACTAATGAACCATGCTCACGTAAAGCAACTAAAGTTTTAAGGTGGCGTATTTCTAACATGGGCCCAAGCCTAAAAAACAGATTTATCTATAAATGGATAAAGCTCATCTTTGCTTTTCCATAAAACTTTCGACAAATCTTTATTAATGAATTTTATTCACTTTAACATAAAATTAGTTAGTTTGTCTCAACATGAATTTTATTTCATTATCTTTTACTTGCAATGAATTTTTGTTTCCTCTGAAACTAAAGTGAAATTAAATGTTTTAATGAAGTTTTTTTAATGAGTAAGAATATGAAAACTAAAAATAGGCCTAATAAAGACCTATTTTTTTAAATACTAAAAACTATTGCGCTAAAACATTTAAGCTAATAATCGTATAGTTCTGATCTTTAGGTTTTAATTTCAAATTTAGAGGAGCTGTTACTTCTACTAGGTACTCTCCAGCTTTTGGAAACTTAAGCTCAACTTGACCGTTGCCTCCCGCCTTAAACTGCTGCGCTTGCTTATCAGTTGCACCCTTTTCTCTTAAATTCACTTCAGCATAAGCTAAAGGTTGTCCTTTTTCAGTTATGGTTAATTTAACAGGTTGAGCAGCTTTAATCTGGTTAGGATGTACAGAGAAACTAACTTTAATCGGTGTATTCGGAAGCTGAATATCTGAAACTTTTCCTTTAGAAAGATAACTCTGCAATATCCACTCACGTGTCACTTGTTCTGTTTTAATTGTTTTTGTTTTAAGGTCAGTCGGAATCAAATATTCACGTTCTGCTTTCGGTGGAGCTTTATCAGCTGGCATATCAAAAAATAAATGCCATTCTTTTTGGTCATATACATATTTCAAAGGATAACTTGCCTGAGTTTGAACAATGTATGTGCCTTCTTCAGGTAGATCTACATCAAAAACAGTAGCAGACTTATGCAGGGCTTCTGAATTGACGGTTTTAAGCTCATTTTTAGGTGTAATTACAGTAAGCTTAGCATCCTTTAAAGCATATTCACTATTTAATGCTTCTTCCGCATAACCAGCAATTACGGGTACTTGAGTCTGTTCAGTTTTATAAGCTACAGGAGCTACATAAGGTTCATGAGCAAAGCCTGTTGTACATATCAATGCAAGTGACGTCATTAGAAATCTATTCATTATTACAAAATCCTGTTATACGCAAAGTTAAAAATTTCAGACAAAATATAAGCGGATACAGTATACACAAATAAAAATAATTCTTATTATCATTAATAAATTTAATTTTACTTTAAAAAGAAATACGTAATCTTTCTCTCAATATTTTAGTTTTTTATTATTCTGTTCTCTTTTCCCTTATACTTCTCTTTTTTGTGTCTTCCCTTAACTTATTATGGCGTCCCCGCAATCTCCTCTTTCCACACCTCAACATTACTCTCTCTTTTTAGCAATTTTCTCACTCGCTGTAGGTGGTTTTTGTATTGGAACCACTGAATTCGTCGCAATGGGACTAATTCAGGAAATTGCAAATAATTTAAATATTACAGTACCTGAAGCTGGTCACTTTATTAGTGCTTATGCATTGGGTGTAGTTATTGGTGCTCCTATCATCGCTATTCTCGGAGCCAAAGTACCTAGAAAAACTTTATTGCTCGGCTTAATGCTGTTTTATGGTGTTGCGAATGCCTGTACTGCTTTAGCTCATACATCTGAAACTGTTCTAGTCTCACGTTTCATTGCAGGTTTACCACACGGAGCATATTTTGGAGTCGGTGCGTTAGTTGCAGCTGAACTAGCGGGTCCGTCAAGAAGAGCTTCTGCAGTTGCCCAAATGATGATGGGGCTTACAGTCGCAACAGTAATTGGAGTTCCTCTAGCAACTTGGTTAGGCCAAAACTTTGGTTGGAGAGCAGGTTTTGAGTTTTCAGCAACTATTGCTTTCGTCACTTTAATTGCTGTTGGCTTCTTTGTACCCAATATCCCAGTTCAAGCTACTGCCAGTATAAAAACTGAATTAGCTGGCCTTAAAAATATCAACATGTGGTTAACACTAGCAGTGGGTGCAATCGGTTTTGGAGGCATGTTTTCAGTTTATAGCTATGTCTCTCCAATTTTGACCGAATACACAGAAGTTAATATCCAAATCGTTCCTATCGCTTTAGCTATCTGGGGTATAGGTATGGTTATTGGTGGTTTAGCGGCAGGATGGCTTGCAGATAAGAACCTCAACAAAACTATAGTGGGTGTATTAATTAGCTCAGCTATCGCTTTTGTTGTCACTAGTTTTTTAATGAGTAATATCTATACTGCCATCGCATCTTTATTTTTAATTGGCCTCACGGTAATGGGGTTAGGCGGAGCATTACAAACTCGTCTAATGGATGTTGCAGGTGATGCCCAAACTTTAGCTGCCTCACTAAACCACTCTGCCTTTAATATGGCCAATGCATTAGGTGCATTTTTAGGGGGCTGGGTACTCAGCCACCAAATGGGTTGGATCGCTCCAATCTGGGTAGGTTTTGTTTTAAGCCTTGGCGGTCTGATTATCTTACTTATCGCATTTGCAGTAGAAAAAGCCAGCAAAAAAGCTTAATTAAACAAAAGGCTAACTTATTATTTCTAATCAGTTAGCTTTCCACCACAGTGCGGGCAATAACATTTTTTCTCTCGAACCGTCTCTTCTTCCTCTAATACTTTTTCACGCATAATTTGAATAATCAGGTTATGCGCTTGCTCTTTTGGCAATCCTACTTTTTGACGGACCCGCTCTATTTCAATTTCATCATGTAAAATATCAATACCTCGTGCTTGAAGTAGCTCACGAAACTCTTGCTCTAGTCTCTGATTCCGTTGATTAAGCTCATTTGCAAGTCCAGACGCCAAAATACCAGCAGGCAATGCTGCAATACCCACACCTAAAATAGTAATAAGCGCCCCTAATAACTTTCCTAGGCTAGTTACAGGAGTGACATCGCCATACCCCACTGTAGTTAAGGTAACCACTGCCCACCACATAGATTTAGGTATTGAGCTAAAAGCTTCTGGCTGAGCTTTGTTTTCAACCACATAAATTCCAGAAGCAGTCATAATAATCATGATAATTAAAATAAAGATAACTGCTTGAAAAGATCCCTTCTCGCGTTTAATCACACATAACAATATCTGTAGTGAGATAAAATAGCGTGTTAATTTTAATAAACGAAGTAAACGTAAAATCCGAAGCATACGAAGATCGATTCGTACAAAGAAATTCAGGTAAGCTGGCAAAATTGCCATCAAATCAATAATTGCTTCTCCACTTTTCATCCAATTCAAGCGGGTTTTCCATGCGGATTGCGTCGTATCTCGATCTGCAACACTCCACAACCTTAATAAATACTCAATACTAAAAATTACGATTGAAACATTCTCAAAGTAGTCAAACCAAATACGATAATTTGAGTACAAATCATTTACTGTTTCCAATAAAACAGCAGCGACGTTACCAATAATTAAAATAACTAAAAAATAGTTAATGCATTTACTTACCGTCGTTTCATAGTCATGGTTGTGAAGATTATTATAAAAAAACTTACGTAATCCCTTCCAAGCTGAATTATGCATATTGATCTGACCACTTAATATTGTAGATATAGTAAGCTCATCGCATCTATTCACCAATATCGTCTCTAACAATTTTTGTTTTACTTACCCCAATATTTGAGCCTTAAATTTTTTCATCAATTCGTGGCTACACATCGAAATTCATTCTCTTCCCACCACATCACATCATAGATGCCTGGATGCGATTTTAAGATAATATTTATATAATTTTGCAACACCATAATATGATGAGTAATATCAATTTTTCTAAATAGAAATTTTCTTAGAATCGGAGTATTTGGAGAAATAAAAATTGCGAATCCATTACTATATTCTTCATAAACACTAATTCCGAGATACATCGTTATTTCAGCTAAGGGAATCTCAATTTCCCACCCCCAGCTTTCACTATATAACTCTACATTTAAATGATATCTATTCTTTAATATACTAAAAATATATTGTGCAATATCTTCAGTTTTTTGAACTAAAATACCACCTTCATCAGTATAAGTTTTTTGGTCATATAATTGATAATCATCAAATTTAAATTCAACAATTGTCTTTAGCATTCTTAAGTTCCCTATATAAAATACTCATATTTTTTTTAATTATTTTCAAGTTCGTTCAAATATTTTAAAACAAAAATCAATTTAATATCTAGAGTAATATTTATTTTTACATTTTCATTAAATAAAATTTGATCTATTTATTATTTTATAAGTCTAATAATGTACAAAGTCTCATTTAAAATAAAAAAGAGCTGAATAATCAGCTCCTTTTTTGTACTAAATCGACGTATTAAGTCAATTGAGCAGCTTGGATTTTTTTAGTATCAACTTGATCAGCTTCTTTAGTATATTCGCTCATCTTGTCGAAGTTTAAATACTTGTAGATGTCAGCAGAAGCGCTGTCGATTTGCGACGCGTACTGTTGATATTCTTCTGGGCTTGGTAATTTACCAAGAACAGCAGCTACAGATGCAAGCTCAGCAGACGCTAAGTAAACGTTTGCACCTTGACCTAAACGGTTCGGGAAGTTACGAGTAGAAGTCGATACACAAGTTGTGTTCGGCGCTACACGTGCTTGGTTACCCATACATAATGAACAGCCCGGCATCTCTGTACGTGCACCAGCACGGCCATAGATGTTATACAAGCCTTCTTCCATTAATTGGTGCTCGTCCATACGAGTTGGTGGAGCCAACCATAAACGAGTAGACAATGAACCACCAGGTACTTTGTCAAGCAATTGACCAGCTGCACGGAAGTGACCAATGTTAGTCATACAAGAACCAATGAATACTTCATCAATCTTGTCGCCTTGAACGTCAGAAAGAAGTTTCGCGTCATCTGGATCGTTCGGGCAGCAAAGAATTGGTTCTTTGATGTCAGCTAGATCGATTTCGTAAACTTTTAAGTATTCAGCATCAGCATCAGCTTTTAACAAGCTTGGGTTATCTAACCACTTCTGCATGTTTTCAGCACGACGCGCAAGTGTACGTGCATCGCCATAACCTTCTGCGATCATCCACTTCAACATCGTGATGTTAGAACGTAGGTATTCAGCAACTTTCTCTTCAGAAAGTGTGATTGAACAGCCAGCAGCAGAACGTTCAGCTGACGCATCAGAAAGTTCGAATGCTTGCTCAACAGTCAAGTCATTTTCCATTTCTGATAAATCGATCTCAAGGATACGACCAGAGAAGATATTTTTCTTACCTTTCTTCTCTACAGTTAAATCACCCGCTTGAATTGCGTAGTAAGGAATTGCATGTACAAGGTCACGTAAAGTGATACCAGGTTGCATTTTACCTTTGAATTTAACAAGTACAGATTCAGGCATATCAAGTGGCATAACACCAGTTGCTGCTGCGAACGCAACAAGACCAGAACCCGCTGGGAATGAAATACCGATTGGGAAACGAGTATGTGAGTCACCACCAGTACCTACTGTATCTGGAAGTAACATACGGTTTAACCAAGAGTGGATAATACCGTCACCTGGACGTAAAGATACACCACCACGGTTCATGATGAAGTCAGGTAATGTATGGTGAGTTGTTACGTCAACTGGTTTTGGATACGCAGCAGTGTGACAGAAAGACTGCATCACTAAGTCAGATGAGAAGCCCAAGCATGCTAAGTCTTTTAACTCGTCACGAGTCATTGGACCTGTCGTATCTTGAGAACCAACTGTAGTCATTTTAGGTTCACAGTAAGTTCCTGGACGGATACCTTGGCCTTCTGGTAAACCACATGCGCGGCCAACCATTTTTTGAGCTTGTGTGAAGCCTTTGCCAGTGTCAGCAGGTTGTACTGGAGTACGGAATAATGTAGAAGGTGCAAGACCTAGTTCTTCACGTGCTTTAGCAGTTAAACCACGACCAATGATCAAGTTAATACGACCACCCGCACGTACTTCGTCTAAAAGTACTGGAGTTTTAAGATCTGCTTCAGAGATTCGTACGCCATCTTTAAAAGCAGTTACTTTTGCAGCAGCATGGTCAATTTTCAATACTACTTCGTCGCCCATGTTCATGTTAGCAACGTCGATTTCTACAGGTAATGCACCTGCATCTTCCATAGTATTGAAGAAAATTGGAGCGATCTTAGAACCTAAGCACACACCACCGTCTTTTTTGTTTGGAATGTGTGGAAGTTCATCACCAAAGAACCAAAGAACAGAGTTAGTTGCAGACTTACGGCTTGAACCTGTACCAACAACGTCACCAACGTAAGCAACTTGATTGCCTTTCGCGATAAGTTCTTTAATTTGGCTTAATGGACCAACTTCACCTGGTTTTTCAGGGTTGATACCATCACGCTCGTTTTTCAACATTGCATTTGCGTGTAATGGAATGTCTGGACGGCTCCAAGCATCTTGAGCTGGAGACAAGTCATCAGTATTTGTTTCACCAGTTACTTTGAACACAGTGATTTTGATTTCTTCTGGAACGTCAGGACGGCTAGTGAACCATTCTGCTTCAGCCCAAGATTGTAAAACAGCTTTAGCAGCTGCATTACCAGCTTTTGCTTTATCTGCTACATCATGGAATGCATCAAATACAAGAAGAGTTTTCTTTAATGCTTCAGCAGCTAAGCCTGCAAGTTCAGCATTGTCAAGAAGTTCAACAAGTGGTGCTACGTTATAACCACCTAGCATAGTGCCAAGTAAGTAAACTGCACGTTCTTTAGAAACGAGTGGTGAAGTTGCTTCGCCTTTTGCAATCGCTGCCAAGAATGCTGCCTTTACGTAAGCTGCTTGGTCAACACCTGCAGGAACACGGTTTTCAAGCAAATCTACCAAGAACGCTTCTTCGCCTGCTGGTGGATTTTTTAATAGTTCAACAAGCTGAGCTGTTTGAGCGTCATCAAGTGGCTTCGGTGGGACTCCGAGTGCGGCACGTTCTTCAACGTGTTGGCGGTAAGCTTCTAGCACGGTGTTCATTCCTCTTTTTTTGAAAAATTACTTGCAAATTCCAGCTTTCTTAAAAGCTTCACAAGTAATATGGACTACAAAAGTTTACTAGAGTTCAAGGTAAAAGTTAATGAGCGCGGGGTGTTTCTCCGTGATGCCCATTATTTTGTATCTAAATACCTGTGTTTAAATAATGAGCATATTGGGCTAAATTGAGCTATTTTTAAGCAAAATGAGCTTCAGCCAGATGAAAATTCAATAACCTCATCCACAATTAGAATGATTTATATTTTGGCATTTTGTCATGAGGGGTTGCCAAACATTCATCCATCATTTGCTTTCTAACTTTTTCTTGAATTGCTTGAGGATCTTTTGTCAGTTCTTCTTTTGGAATTGCATAAACTTTTTCAATAACATTAAGAATGAATTTTTTAGTTATCTCATCTTCAATCTTATTTGCATGCTCAACTGCCTGCGTTTTTTCAATTGCTTGCTGACGATCAAAAACAATACTTCTTGCAGCATTTCCTACGCTAGTACAAAAGCCATGCCACTGCTCTTCCGGTGTTAATGGTTTCTTTTCTGAACAACCTACAAAGAGCAAACTCATTGCAATCAATAAAAACTTTTTCATCATTTCACTACACTAATTATTGCTGTCCATATCATACGGAAAATCATCGTTTTTGCCAAAACTGCTATAAAAACCGAGATCACAAAATCTCGGTCTTTTGTATTAAGCACTAGAAAGGTCAGTTTCATGTTTTGGATTAATTAAAGAATTTAATATCCGTAGGTGTTGATATTTTTGCTGCATCGCCAGCTGGTTTTAAGGTGCCATTTTTTGCATCAAAACGGAATAAACTAATATTGTTACTATAAACATTGGTTACATATAGATATTTACCAGATGCATCAAATGAGAAAGCACGTGGTTCAATACCATTCGCTTTATAAACAACTGGCTTAGCTAGCAATCCATTCTGTTGAATTTTAAATACTAAAAGTTTGTTGTCTGCCCCTCGATTGGCAGCAATCACATATTTACCATTTGGGCTAAGGATAATTCCACTCGCACTCTTAAATTCAGGTGTTTTGTCCTCGTGGATTAGTTTTAACTCAGCCACTTTTTTCAAATGACCATCTTGCACATTAAATGTCACAATTTCACTTCGCATTTCTGCGGTAACATACGCATGTTTGCCATTTGGTGAAAAGACCATATGACGCGGGCCAGAACCATGTGTAAAAGTTACATCGCGGTTGGTATCCGCTTCAAGTGGCTGAGCCTTGTTCGGGTTATAACGAAATGCATAGACTTTGTCATTTCCAAGATCACTAGCATATAAATACTTACCATCCGGACTAAAAGTTGTGGAATGAGCATGTCCACTTTCTTGGCGGCCTTTGACGTGGCCAGAACCTTCCTCAAAAACAATATTTTGTACTTTTTCACCCAAATGGCCATTTGGTAAAATTGGCAAAACAGCCACACCACCACGGCCTTTATCGAACGCTGAATAGTTCGACACAAACAGGAACTTACCATCTAAACTAATTGTTGCATGTGTTGGATGTCCACCATGACTATCCACTGTGTTCAACACTTCCACCTTTCCATTTTGAATAGATAATGCGGTCACCGCACCTTCGTTTTCTTCATTAGTGGTATATGCAAAACGACCATCTTTCGATTTCACAATCCAAGAAGGACTTTTCATTTTCAGCACTTTAACAGGAATTAAAGTTCCATCCTTATTCACTTGAAGCTGGTACAAACCTTCACTGGCTTGTTTTGGTTTTTGCGCAAGCGGTGCATTAGGAATTGATGTCCATGTTCCTACTAAAGCAATTGGTTGTTGTGCAGCATTTACGGTGGAGCACCATCCAAATGACAAGAGCGTCAATGACAATGTTGCTGTTAATTTTTGAATTAGGCCACGATATTTAATGTTGATATCGTTTTCCTTGCCATTTTTAATTTCAACATAAGTATCTATATTCACTACTATATCCTTGAAAAAACCCACCTTATTTGCATTTATCAACAAGGTATATCAATCTAATTTCATTTAATGTTTCTGAAAACTAATTTATAAAACAGCAATTTTCAAGTGAATTTTCTTTAATCAATACCTATCCAAGGCTTCTTTACTCTTAAGAGAAGCTATACTTTAGATGATAAATACTAAACTTTTTTAAATGTTATGAAGACGTTATTAAATTAAAAGCCCACAATAGTGAGCTCTTAATTCATTCATTATTAGTTTCAACTAACTAAAAGCGCCAGTTGTAGAAAAGATCGATTGCTCTTTCTAGAGATTGACTTGCTTCTAAATATAAACGTCGATTCATTTGATAACGTAAAGTGAGTTTGTTTACAGGAGTAAACACCCCAACACCATAGCGAATAAACAGATCTGGTGTGATATAACCCGTTAAACTCACTTGCGTATCATCACCTGTACCTTGTGCATCTAAAGCTAAACCGCTCAAACCAAACGTACGTCCAATCTGGTTAGTTAAAGCACGTGTACCACCCAAGCCCATACTAATACCCGCAGCAGCAATGGTGTTGTTTACATCAGATTTAAAACCTTCTGCATTACTCAAGCCACTCGAACCTTCATTAATACGACCAGTAACAAGCGCATTCAATGCTTCTTGCTCAGATAGACCTGCATCGTTATAGACCTGAATGTTTGGTGATGTCGCAGTACCTGTAACACGTACGCCAACCATGCTTCCCTGAACATTTTTGTTCGCATCGATATCTAAAGTCGGGTTAGCCAATGGTCCATTAAAACGGGCAATTGCTCGGTTCAAGTCTAGACTTTGTCCATAAGCTTCAATTTTTACTTTTTGGCTAACACCAATCGCTCCGTTAGCTCTCATTGCAGTCTCATAGCCACGTTGGCTTAAGTTTAGACGACCAACTAACGGAATATTACTGTTAAAGCCTTGGAAGATCACTTGTTTTCCAATATTAACAGAAATGTCAGCTCGAATATCCCAAGGTTTAGCGGCCCGTAAAATTGCAAGTGGATCTTGACCTTGGCGCACGATGCGAACATCTGATGACGTATTAATGATTGGAGCAGTTGTTTCTGGCATTGAAATACGTGCACGAGGAACATCTACAGATCCTTTTAAGCTTAACCGCTTATCAAAAGGATACATATCAAGTGTCAGATTCGGGTTAGCAATTGCTGTAATTAATGGCGCTTGACGTACCAGTAAATTATCACCTTTCAGATTTAATTGAAGGCGCGGCGCATCTTTCCACTCAAAACTACCTTTAAGCAAGCCTACACCTTGCCCACTATTAAACGCTCCATCAATTGTTGCCATATCCTGACGAATTGATGAATACACCTGCACATTGGTTAGATTCACTGGCAGAGAAATCATGCTGATCGCACCATTCTTCAGGCGCATTTCACCAGTAAGTTGAGGTTGAGTTAATGTACCGTTGACTTTACCAGCCAAGGCTAACGTCCCACTCATTGAGCGAACATCTTGAATAAATGGTTTCAAGACTTTTAATTGAACATCATTAAAGGCCACTTCACCATGCATTGGCATTGATGACTGGAATGGGTTGATAATAACGTTCGCGTAACCCGTACCAATATCTGGTGTTTTCACATCAACACGAAATAACAGACCCTCTGATACACTTTTTGCAATTACCCCTAACTCATCATAAGCCAAAGTCGTTGCAGGATCTTGTGGATCTTCAGCAGCTAAACCGATTTCACCTTTACGCGTAATTAAACGCGCATCAAGTTTTGGATTACCGCCATTTACCCACGATGCCTTAGCGTAACCATTTAATTGTCCAGTCATCGCTAAGCCTTCTGGCATAAATGCCGCGAAATCACTTAAGTCCATGTTCTGAGTTACAAAGGAAATATTCCCTCGTGCTTTACTCACTCTTACAGGCTGATCAAAACAGAGCTGACTATTGGTACTTTGCCAGCAATGTTGGCCCACATATAGCTCAGATTTCGCAGAAGAAAAAATTACTGGAGCATTTTGATTTTGTGCCAGACGAATTCGTCGTGAATCAAAACTTCCTTTCTGAATTTGACCTAACCAATCATTCTTTTGGTTAAACCCGCCTGCCAGCTGAACATAGAACTTGGAAACACTATTATTGCCAAGTACTTTTAATAAATGTGCTTTTCTTGTTCCTGTCAAATTCACTTCAGCGGACTGGATTTCTCTATTTCCGCTACGCAGATTATTTAATTTTGCGGTTAATTGAGTCGGTGTTGTTTCCGATGTTGGAAGCTCACCCTGAATACTCAATCTCTTCACACTTACGAGTGTATTAAAAGCAAAATTATCTACGGCAATATTGGCTGTTGCTTTTAAACGTGGTTGTGATTGAACATTCAAATCACCATAAGCTCGACCACGCAGTCCCGGATATAACTCGTAGAGTGCTGGCGCATTCAGCTTAATTTTTAGATTTTGTGCATTGCCAGTAGCTTGTAGCTGGTTCTGTCCATACACTAAAAATAAGTTATTTGCTTCAAATTGCTGAGGTAAAAAGCCATTTTGATTGGAATCCATCAATAGAGATAGATTACCCTTACCCCGAACAGGTTTATTATTTAAAAAGCCTGCAAGATTCAATTGCTGAATATTAATTCGCTTCAAGTGATCAGACCAAACCCCTTGAGTTTTCAGATTTCCTGAAATTTCACCTTTAACAGTTGAGGCAAAATATTGAGGCTTAAAGCGTACTAATGAACTATTAATATCCCATGCAATGCGGTCTTTTAAATTGACAGAACCAGTAGCATAGATTTTTCCAGCCACACCATCATGTTGTAACTGGCTAATTCGAATAAAATCTGGCGTGCCCGCTATAGAAAACTTCAACAAACCATTTGCCTGTTTTAAGGCTTTTAAAGACCCGTCATAATTAACCGCAAAGCCTTTAAAGCCGCCACCAGCTTTAACATCATGAAATAATAATGCTGCTGTACTTTTTCCACCTAAACTTACAGTTTCTTGACCTGCTTGAGCCAATCGACCAGTTAAATCAATTTTCTCAAACTGAATAATTTGCTGGTTTGGTTTAGCGAAACCATTTGCCTTAATCGAACCGTTTAACAGATTAACTGGCGCTGCTGCTTGAATACTTTGCGGATTAAAATCGTTTGCATTTAATAAAGCATTCCAAGCCAGCTGACGTTTTTCAGTAGGTAATAAAACTTTAGCCTGACCTGTTAAGCTACCTTTTTCAGCAGCAAAACTAAAATTAGGCACATTTAAGATATTATCTTTAACATTCAGGTTGGCTAGATATTGTCCTGCTGGCAATAAAGTTTTTTCATGCTGATATACTTTTGTAGCAACCTTAATATCTTGTTGACCGTCACGTAATGTTAAATCAACTTGACCATTATCACTACTTAACCATCCAATATAAGGCATTGCACGGTCTATATTCGCCCACGCCACATTCAT
Organism: Acinetobacter sp. JADD-222; assembly: GCF_049310645.1. Lineage (NCBI taxonomy): Bacteria > Pseudomonadati > Pseudomonadota > Gammaproteobacteria > Moraxellales > Moraxellaceae > Acinetobacter > Acinetobacter sp. JADD-222. The sequence continues at coordinate 26,861 of NZ_JBMOWI010000001.1, forward strand.
GAGCATTGGTTGAGGTTTATTATTTTTTTCAGGCGCCTGATTAAGCTTGAGTTTCCAAGACTCATAACGGTCAAAATCAACGTTAGCAAATACTTCTGTGCCTTTTTCCAAAGAACCAGTTGAAGCAATAGCAGCATCTAAACTTGGCGGTAAGAAGTCTTGAACCACCTGAGGAATCGCTTTGTCTTTAGGATTAATGCGATCTAAACGACCTTTGATGTCCCAAGTCACATGATCTTTCCAATTCACCAGACCTTTAAGATTAACGGCACCTTTCATAACTTGACCATTAAAATCGGTAATATTAAGCTGATGAACTAAATCAGTATTCATTAAAGCGTTGTACTGACCTTCAGGTAAATTCTCACCCTTTAAATCTGTATCAAGTGCCAAATTAAGCTGTTTAATATCACCTTGAAACTTAATCACACCATTTTTTGCAAATAGTTTTTGTTCTTGTAGCAAAGGTAAATGATAGTTTTTTAATAATAGTTCACCTTGCATTGGAACTTCATCGCGAACAGGATGCAATATTACCCAACCTGTTAATAGATCGGGAGTGGTTGTTGCAACCCCAGCTTTTATAGTATCTAAACTTCCCCGAGCAGCCACTTTAATATTTTGAATATTTAGACTTTTTAAAGATGGGATTCTTAAATCTGCTGTGGCATCTAATGGATATTTACCACTGAAATCCATTTTACCTGTTGCGTTATGGACTGAAAGATAGCCCATATCCATACTAGATTTTTCAAATTCCAGTTTGGTCTCTGACCAAAGTGCATCCTGCAAATGAACGTCATGAAAACTTACATCTGAGGTTGCCAACTTAATTTCTAAATGATCAACATCACCTTCATCTACGCGTAAAACAAAGGGTAACTTGATTGGTTTAAATTCAAACGGTTTACCAGAGGGCGGAGTTTTATTAATAATACGTAAGTTGCGTACATCTGCATGGCTTAAATGCACTTCTTTTTCTAATAATAAAGAACGCCATCCTAAGCCTACATCAGCTCGATCTAATGAAACATCGACATCTTTTAATTGCACCAACACATTTTTGAGAATAATGCCTCGCAATAAGTTGCCGCCTTCATATTCATATTTAATTATTTTCTGAGCTTCTAAAACTCGATCTAATAAAAAACGGCTTCCGCGATCCGTTGACATCATGATGACTAACGAAGAAGCCAATAATAACAATATGATCAATATCGTCAGCAAGAAGCTACGCAAAATGCGACGCTTCTTCTTAGGAGAGCTTGGTGCCGAAGTGGGCTGCTGTTCTACTTCCGCCATAAAATAAACCTAATAAAATTTTATTTTTAAAGTTGTGGGCCTATAAAGAAATGTAAACGAATCGGATGGTTCTCATCTGAAATACCCGAAGCGACATCTAAACGGATTGGCCCAATTGGAGACTTCCAGCGAATTCCGACCCCAACACTATAAGCTGCTGGATTACTGAAATCTTTATCGTAAGCATTACCAAAGTCAGAGAAAACAGCTGCTCGCCATCCATCTTTGAACTGATAGTTATATTCTAAAGAACCTACAGCTAAAGCTTGGCCCCCAATTTTATATCCATCTACTTCTGGAGAAAGACTTTTATAGTCAAATCCACGAATCGTTTGGTCACCACCCGTAAAGAATCTAAGATTGTATGGAACTTTGTCAAAGTCATCTGTAAAAATATAACTAAGGTCAGATCTTCCAACAAATTGGTGATCATCATTTTTACCTAGAGAATAAATAAATCTCCAGCCTGCACTCGCAATCGCCATATTGGCATCTGAGAGTAAACTCTCACTGCCTAATTCTAATTTATAAGTTTGTTTAAAAGCTTTTGTTGGGTTTAAACGTGTATTACTTGAGGTTTTAGATGTTTCATAACTAAACAATAATGCTTCTTGCTCAGATGCAGCTGTTTTAAAAGCATCTGGTAATTCAGAAATATCAACATTACCTTTTTGGGTCAAACGATCTAAACGATAACGAACACCAATAGTATGCTGCCAATTTCCTAATGGACGTTTGATTACGCGCTCCCCACCCACAACAGCAGATTCGGTTAACAGGCTTACATCTGGACCGATATCATCCCGTGTTTCACGCTCATAACCGCCGACGATATTAAAATAGTCATTTAACGGATGTTTATAGGGAATACTATATCGACCATCAATCGATTGGCGAATTTCAGAAACTTCCAAGTTGGCATCAAATGAATGACCATATTTATTTACGATAGAACGGCGATATTGACTACGTAAACGTGCACCCGTATCGGTTCCATAACCAATACCAGTTTCCAAACTATTTAGCTTGTCAGCATTTAAAGTCACAATAACTGGAATTCTTTTTGTTTCACGTGCTTGAGCTTGTAAATGATCCTGTTCAGTTTCCTGTTCATCATGCTGAGCTGCGGCGCTTTGCAACATCGCAGTTTGAGGCTCTGCCTGTTTTGCATTTTGTGTTCCGGCAAACTGTTTTTCATCGACTACGTTTTGCGTAACTTCTTTATTGGATGTCGCTAATTGACGTGCTTTCGCAAGTTGTCGTTGTTCTGGTGAAAGTAAATTAGACTCATCAACATCAATATTTTGTTCATCCACCAAAGCTTGTAAATCTGGTGGTAGCTCAAGTGGCTTTTCAATTGGGTCTGGTTTAATACTATCAACCAAGGTGTAATTGAAATAACGTGAGTTGGTTAGGTTATTTGCGAGCACATTTACACGCCAGAAGGCATAGTCATCACCCTCTTTCCAAGGCGCCATACTTTCTAAGATATTTTGGTTTAATGGCAAAGGTTTCGAAGGATCACTCATACGAAACTCGACCTTGTCTAATTTATAGCGCTCACCAGTCTCGTAGCGTAAATTGATATCGGCCTTATTTTCTGGCTGACTTACTTTTACATCATGCAATCGCCAATAAGCATCAAAATAACCATTATTAGATGCGGCATCAACAATACGGCTTTTAGTGGTTTCATATAAACCGTGGTTAAAGATATCACCCACATCTTGATCGGGAACTAAACGAATAACCTGAAATTGCGGCTGCTTTTCGCCTGGACCGGTAAACTCAATATTTTGCTCATTAATTCGTACTGGTTCATTTGGTGTCACTCTGACACGAACACGACTCGGACTTAATTTTTCAAATCGGAACTCAGCATTATAGTAGCCAACAGCTTGAGCAGCCTGATTACTTAATGTTCTAAGCTGAGGTAAAGCAGCATTGAAGTCTTCAAATGACTCTTGGGTAAATGTTGAAAGCTTACCTTTAATATTTTTAGCCAACACATCTGAAGCACCTTCTACCTCTGCGCTAATACGCGGTACTTGTTCCATCGGAATTGCACGCGGCGGACGTACTTTATTTAAAATACGCTTAAAGAAACCAACTTGCTCAGGCGGTTCTTCGGCCTCTGGTGTCAATTCAGGCAGTGTTTTTCCAGTCTCATTGGCTTCAACTACGATCTTACTATCAGACTTAATCTCTTGCATAAGCTGATCAATATTTACAGGTGCCTGTTTAATTTCCTGTATTTCAGACTGCGTTGCATCACTTACAGTAACTTCAGGCTGCTTTTGAGTCCCATTTTGAAAGTTCTGCGCTTCATTTTTAGCTTCTTCGGCTACCCTATAAATTTCATTTGCCATGTTTTGATCAACAGGCAAGTCGGGTAAATCTTCAAGATTATCAAGAGTAATCGGCTTAAATTCATCAATTTGATTTGGAAATTGTTCTTGTTGTTGCAATATAGCCAAGCTATCTTGTTGCTGCTGAGCTTGGGTTACAAGTGTAGCGATATCTGTAACTGGAGCAGTATATTGCTCATTAACCTGAGCTGACTGTTCAGTTGACTCATCAGATACTGTCTGATTTAAAGTTGTTGATGAACTATTATCAACAGAAGTTTGAGCAAAACTTGGCGTTACGCAAACGCTTAACAACAAGCTGCTACAAATAAGTTTAGGAATGCCCTGCATTTTTAAAATTAAATGCATAGAATGTGTGAGAGTTGACTGTTTAAACTTAATTTTAGAAGGCATAGAAAACTCTAAACTTATTTTTTAATAAAACGCACCAATGTGAGTGTAAAACTCACTCAAAACCATTGATTTTTCATTTAATCAAGCGTTAAAAATATCATACATGGTTTTCGATGCAAATTAACACTCGGTCACATTTTTTTATAAAACACAATGAAGTTTGCACATGATGAAACAAGATGAGCACCTGATGACCTCACGTCGGTTTGTACCGATGTTTTTTACCCAGTTTTTTGGCGCATTAAATGATAATGTTTTTAAGCAATCTTTATTATTGGTGATTACTTATGGATGGATTCAGCAGCAATCTGCTCCAGTAAGTACACTTAATAATTTGGCAGCTCTCTTGTTTATTCTGCCATATTTCTTTTTTTCAGCCACAGCTGGACAAATCGCCGACAAATACGAACGATCTCACCTTGTCCGTGGTATTAAAATTTTAGAAATCATCATTATGCTCATCGGTACTGCGGGTTTCCTGTTAGGAAACTTATGGCTACTTCTTTTTGCTTTATTTTTGATGGGTACGCATTCGACGTTCTTCGGCCCGATTAAATACGCGATTTTGCCTGAAATCTTAAAACCACATGAACTCATGTCTGGCAATGCCCTGTTTCAGTCTGGTACATCCATGGCCATCTTATTCGGAATGATTTTGGGTGGTGCCGTAATTGCATCATCAGATGGAAACTTATTGTGGATTAGTATTACTGTAGTAGCGATTGCTTGCATAGGTTATTTATTCAGCCGTTTCATCTTACCACAAAAAGTTGCCGCACCTGATTTAGATATTGACTGGAACTTTATTCGTACAAGTTTTCAAACCATTAAAGATGCCAAAAGCTTACCATTAGTGTTTACAATTTTGTTAGGTAACTCATGGTACTGGTTTTATGGAGCGACTTATTTAACCCAAATTCCGCAGTTGACTCAGCAAAACCTTCATGCATCGGAAAATGTGGTTAGCCTATTACTCACTTTCTTTTCAGTCGGTATTGGTGTGGGTTCTCTTCTTTGCCGCAAAATTGGTGGTTCAGAAATTAATATTAAAATGGTGCCAATCGGTGCAGTTGGCCTTACTGTTTTTGCGCTCTACCTTGCAGCCAGTCTGGCTTTTGTACCTGAAAGAACTGGAGCATTACTGACTTTAAAAGATGTTTTTACCCAAGGCTGGGTTTACTACCATGTCATGATTGCTGTGACTTTATTAGGTATTAGTGGCGGTTTTTATATTGTTCCCCTATATGCCATGATGCAGGCTTATTCACCACGTTCACATCGTGCACGTGTTGTTGCAGCGAATAACATCGTAAATGCCGTTTTTATGGTTTCTTCTGCAATTTTCTCAATCTTAATCTTAAGTGTTTTAAAAATTGATATTAAAATACTATTTATTATTACAGCTGTACTTAGTGCAATCTTTAGTATCTGGCTTCTCGCTAGACTAAAACCAATGCTTGCCACAGCCCACCTTTCTTTAGAGGACTAATTTATGCGCCACTATACTGGAATTGATCAACTTATTAACTCATTTGATCAGGCATTGCGTAGTCTTGTTCCGGGTGCAACAGCAGCACAGCGTCAAAATCCAGCTGAAACAGTAGAAACAAAACTTGGTGTAGAAGATGCTCGCCATGTCGCAGGTTTAATGCGTGTTAACCACAGTGGTGAAGTATGTGCTCAAGCACTTTACCATGGGCAAGCATTAACGGCGAAATTGCCAAATGTACGCCAAGAAATGCAACAAGCAGCGATTGAAGAACAAGATCATTTAGCTTGGTGTGAAGATCGTTTAAAAGAATTAAACAGTCATACAAGTTTGTTAAACCCAATCTGGTACGGGTTGTCATATGGCATGGGTGCCCTTGCTGGTATTGCAGGTGATAAATATAGTTTAGGTTTTGTTGCTGAAACTGAGCGTCAGGTTAGTCTGCATTTGCAAGATCACTTAAACCAGTTACCTGCTCAAGATGAACGCTCTCGTAAAATTTTAGAGCAAATGAATGAAGATGAATTGCATCACCGTCATACTGCACTTGAAGCAGGCGGTGTTGAATTACCATATGCAGTAAAAATTACGATGACGGCTATTTCAAAGTTAATGACAAAAACCAGTTATTATCTTTAAAAAAACAAAGGATTGATCTCATCCAGATCAATCCTTTTTTAAAATATTATTTTAAGCCGTGATCATATTTGAAACGTTCGATATCTCGAATTGAGTTCCAATAGTTTCTGTTAATACGGTCACGATCAATTTGTAATTCTCTTAAAAGTTTACGATAGCGTTCGCGCTCTTCTGGCTTTAATTTTTCGTTGTAAGCATTATCAGAATATTGCTTAAACTTTTCATCATAACGGTCATATTCATTTTTTGCATTGTAGTAATCGGAAGCTGCTCGATAATAAGGTCTTAAACGATTACGCTGCTCAACTGGGCATACATTAATATTACCGTTACCTTCTAAAGCGTTATAAAAAATATTTGATGGCTGGCAATAATACCCTAGACCTTCTTTATACCCACGTTCATATGACTTTTGATCTGGAACAATATTGGCTTTTCCACATGCTTTGTAATATTGATCTAAACGTGGCGAAGAACCTTTCGAACCATCTTTCTCACCCACTAATGACCAATTCGCAGTCTTACATTCTTCTACGCTCATTGCAGCACAACCTGAAAGGCTGATTGCTAAAATGGCTAAACCGATATTTTTCATATTAAGAGAACTCAAAAATAAAAATTAAAAAAACGCAAAAAATAAAATTCCAGTACATGTGCTTTATAAGCCTTGCTCAATTCAAGATTTATAAATAAATGTTTAACTGGATAAGCATTTAAGTTTAAAGCAGTTTGACCATCTCACCAAATGAGTAGCTTAAATTTTTAGCTTTGTTTAATTTAAAAAAGAGAAATCCGTAGAATTTTGTAATGCGCTGACTGGTCTTATACGCTAATTTTACTTTAAAAATTTATTATAAAAATTAGACTCAAAACATTGATTATTAATAAATAAAAATAATAAACCTCATAAAAAAACCTTTCATCATTTTACTCTTTTTTTACGAGATTAACTTCAAAGGCTACGTTAGCATTTTAGCTAAATAACCACCAAGGTTTTTTATAATGAGTACACTTATTTACCCAAATTTAAACTTAAAAGATCCTCACTTTAAGGCATTTAAAATATCAGATAATTTTATTCCTCCGACACAATCTGGTAGTTTCCAATCAGATCTTTTTTTAAAAGAAGTTGATGAATATTTAAGTTTATATCCACACACTCAGCACATTGATATTTGTCTACATGACTTAAACGGGCATATTCGTGGCAAACGTATTGACGTTAAGAGCCTGAAAAATCTATCGAATGGATGCTATTTTCCGCTTTCTGTTTATGCCATGAGCCTTGATGGAAAAGTGATTGAAGAAACAGGCCTAGGAAAATATATTGGTGAACCAGATAGACTTTGTCTGCCCATTTTAGGTAGCTTGCAACCCAGTGCCTTATCCCCAGAATTAAATGCTCAGCTTTACCTATCAATGCAAGAAGAAGATGGTTCAGAATGTCGCTATGAACCACGTAATATATTAAAAAAATTATTAAATCAGTTACATGCTAATAATTATTTCCCTGTCATGGCTGCCGAGCTAGAGTTTTACCTTTTCTCACCTCAGCAACAATCTGAGACATGTTTAGAAAACCAATGTTTTGATATAGATGCACCAAATAACTACCAACAAGTCCTAGATGAAGTTGAAAAAGCAGCCTTACTACAATCAATTGAAATTACCGCTATTGTTGCGGAATCATCCCCTGGACAATACGAATTAAATCTTCAACACAGCCATGACATCTTGAAGCTTTGTGATCAAATTAATGCCTTAAAAAGAATTGTAAAACAAGTTGCAAGAAAGCATGACCTAACTGCCTGTTTCATGGCGAAACCGAACTTATCAAAGGCTGGTAGTGGTATGCATTTTCATATGAGCATGCTTAATCAATACCATGAAAATATATTTAGTTCAAAAGTAGAAAAAGATGAGCTTTCAGTCAAATTATTGAGCGCGATTAGTGGCCTAATTGAGTTAATGCCTGCATCTATGGCGATTTTAGCGCCTAATATTAATTCTTATAGACGTTTTAAAATTGGTCATCATGTGCCATTAGAAGCCAATTGGGATACCAATAATCGTAATGTTGCAATCCGAATTCCATGCTCAGATGTACAAAATCAACGCTTAGAATATCGTGTTGCTGGAGCGGACTGTAATCCCTATCTGGTTACAGCGACTATTTTAGCGGGCGTATCTTATGGCTTATCTCATAAATTACCACTGCCAAAACCTGCACATCTTTTAAAATTTCCAGACGAGCACATTTTATTAGCCAACAATCAGCCGGAAGCCTTAAAAATATTTAAAGGATGTCTTATTTTAAAAGGGTATTTAGGGGCAGACTTCGTCGAACATTGGTACACGGTTAAACAGGCTGAATATCAAAGTATTTATAGTCAAATGACTGAAGCAGAACAACATTGGGATATATAAATAAAAAGAGCAAAAAAACTATAAACCACTTTGCAAACCCTTAGGGAGAAATACCCTAAGGTTTTTTTTATATCTAATTAATGATTTTTCTGTTTAGCTAAAAAACGTAACCCAACACCTGGTTCAGTAGCAATATAACGTGGCTGAATTGCGTTATCCCTCAGTTTACTGCGTAACTTGCCCACTAAAATACGTAAATAGTGCGTATCTTCCTGATGGGTGGGTCCCCATAGCTCTTTTAAAAGCTGAGGCTGTGTTAAAAGCTGCCCTTGATAGCGCATTAATAACGTCAAAAGTTGAAACTCTTTTCGAGTTAACGTAATTGGCTGTTGCTCGATCCAAACTAATCGTTGCATGACATCAACCTTGAGATAACCATCGTCATATACATGGGCTTCTTGTTGAATCGGTTGATTTCTTAAAATGACACGTATGCGCGCCAAAAGCTCTTGCACACTAAAAGGCTTGGTCATGTAATCGTTTGCGCCAGCATCTAGCAAAGCAACTTTTTCATATTCATCAGCACGTACAGATAGCACAATAACTGGTACATTCGACCAGCTACGTAATTCTTGAAGCACTTCTTTTCCGTCTAAATCGGGTAAACCTAAGTCTAAAATAACCAAATCAGCCCCTTGGCTTGCCAATGCCTCTAGGCCTTTGTAACCCGTTTCACAGAGCGTGGTTTTGTATTTTTGAGTTCTTAAAGCAATGTCTAGAAATTTACGGATTTGAGGCTCATCATCAATAATCACAATACGTGTTTCTACAGGTGATGTTTCTGAACTTATCATGAATTTACAACTTATTCTTTTACTGGATGAATGGGTAATTTGATTTGAATTAAAGTACCTTTATTTTGGTGCCCTGAAAATGCTTCTATTGTACCCATATGAGCACCAATAATCGCTTTTACAATTGTTAGCCCTAAACCTGTACCGAATTTTCCACGGTCTCCACCCTCCATAGTATAAAACATATCGAAAATGCGGTGTCTTTCGTCTTCAGGGATTCCTGCACCTTTATCTTCAATTTCTATTTTCACCTCATCTTCTGACACAAGATGAGCACGAATCATGACTGATTCATCTGGAGGTGAAAAGTTTGCGGCATTTTCTAAAACATTAAAAATAGCTTGTTCTACCAGTGCTGGGTGAACATATAAACTAATCGGTTGCTCAGGTAACTGAACGACCACTTGTGTATCTGGTTTATAACGCTTTAAACGGCGGGTTGCCGAACCAATTAATTCATCTACCCCAATCCAGTCTCTTTTTAAAGTTAGACCTTCATGCCCCAAACGGGTCATATCAAGCAAGTTTTGAATATAACGGTCTAAGCGCTCACCTTCTAAATGAATTGTTTCAAGCAGATCTTGTTGGTCTTGTTCTGTCATTTCAGCTTTAAAATTGGCAAGTGTGTCTGCTGCCCCAATAATAGAAGCGAGTGGCGAGCGTAAATCATGCGATACCGAAGATAATAAAGCAGAACGTAAGCGCTCTGTTTCACTGGTGACTTTTGCTTGTTCAAGCTCATTTACCAATTGGGTTCGAAGTACTGCTTGTGCAATGTATTCAATTACACTTTCAGTCAGTTTCTTTTGCTCAAAATTTAAGGAAACCACTTCATCCTTAAAGTAAATTCCCACAATACCTAAGCTATTTTTTTGTTCTAAAAGAGGTAAAAACCACCAATTTGACTGACTCAGAGTATCGGTAAAACGCCCACACGGCTGCTTGTGTTTCAAACACCATTCTGCGGCTACTTTTTCTTTATCATTTAGCTCAATATCAGAAGAAATTACCTTATCTCGAATAGAAATCCACACTTTAGTTTGAAGTTGTGTTTCTAAAGTCATACGTCCTGTTTGCATAACTTCTTCAAGGTTGACAGCACTAGAAAGCTTACGCGCCAAGTCTTGCATCACGGTAGTGTAGGCATTGGCAGCTTTTAAAGATAAAACTTGCTGGCGTAACTGAGAAGCCAAACGCCCGGCAATTAAAGCTGCTGCAAAAAAAGCAACAACGGTGACCACCCCTTGGTGTGCTGAAATCTGAAAGGTATAACGCGGTGCAATAAAGAAAAAATTATAGGCCAAGAAACATATTAAGGCTGCCACTACAGCAGCGAGCATTCTAGTTTTGGTTGCTACAATTAAAACTGAAATAATAAAGATGACAGAGAAATCTTCAATACCAAATAGAACTTCGGCGAAGTGAGCTAGAAAAATGCTACCGCACGTCACAGCTAAAACAAAAATGCTTTCTTTTAATGATAAAAATGAAGGTTTTTCGAGCTGATTAATCTTTTTAGTGCCTTGTTCTGGATGCAATATCGTTAAAGCAATCGAGTTTTCTTGATTCAATAATTGCTGAGCTAAATTTTTCTTAAATAACTTTAACCACCACGGTGAAATACTTTTGCCAATGACTAGATTGGAAACACCTCGATCAACGGCGGCATCCATTAACACTGACGCAACTCGATGCCCATATAAAACCTCGGTTCGACCACCGAGTTGTCGAGCCAACTCAAACGCACGGTCAATCTCGATGTATTCTTTTTTATAGGAGCTCACTGAACTCTGCCCAAAGTCCAAACTTCTAGCAACATTCACTACAGTCCATGTAGCACCATTACGTTCTGCTAAACGGCAGCCTGCTCGCACTAAATATTCAGAAGAGCCTTGCCCATCTATCGCAATCATCAATTCATTTTGCAACGATATAGATTTCAAACCCTTTGAGGCATAACTCTCTTTTAAGTCTGAATCGACATGCTCAGCAACGCATTGCATTGCGAGTTCACGTAATGCTGTTAAATTTGAAATGCTAAAAAAGCCTTGTAATGCCAGATTTGCTTGCTCTGGTACATAGACTTTTCCTTGATGGAGCCTTTCAATAAGCTCACTAACGGGTAAATCAATTAAGCGAATGTCTCGAATACGGTCAAATACCCGATCTGGTACTGTTTCATTTACTCGAATGCCTGTAATTTGATAGACCACATCATTTAGGCTTTCTAAATGTTGAATATTTATAGTGGTAAATACATCAATACCAGCGTCTAGCAACTCATTAACATCTTGCCACCGTCGTTCATGACGACTATTTGGGACGTTGCGATGAGCCAATTCATCAACCAAAACGATTTGCGGATGCCTAAGTAAAATAGCATCCAAGTCCATTTCTTCTAAAGTATGCCCCTGATATTGCATTTCTTTTCTAGCAATCTGAGGCAACCCTTCCAAAATTTTTAGAGTTTCGATTCTTCCATGGGTTTCAACAATACCAACAACAACATCTGTGCCCTGTTGAAATAATTCTTTGGCGCGAGCGAGCATGGCATAGGTTTTTCCTACACCTGGTGCCGCACCGAGAAAGACCGTTAGTCGACCGGCTTGATATCTGTTGACATGATTTAATAAGGCCTCAGCCTGATTTTTGCGATTGCTTTGCACTTGATATCATCCGGTAAACTAACAACTTTATTTTTAAGTTAATGTGTAGATTGTAATTGATCTAAAGCAATATTGAGCTGTAATACATTAACACGAGCTTGCCCCAATACACCAAACTGCTTCGGTTCAACATACTTTTGCAAAAGCTCTTCCACAATCTTAGGGTCTAAATGACGAGCTTGAGCCACTCGAGCAACCTGTAACTGAGCAGATTCAGGACTAATATGCGGATCAATACCACTACCAGATTTAGTCACCAAATCACTTGGTATAGGTGTATTGCCCGTGTGGTCTTGTTTTTTTACCGCAAGAATCTGAGCATCAATTTGTTGCTGTAGTTCAGGATTAGTACGCGCTAAGTTTGTACCTGCCATCGCCATCGGGTCATAAGCGACTGCTGAAGGACGTGGATGAAAATAAGCCTCTCCAACAAATGACTGAGCAACTAATTTTGACCCTAAAACTTTATGGTCTATTTCAATCAAACTACCATTTGCTTGATTGTTGAATAACACCTGTCCTGCACCTGTAGCGATAGCACTATAAGCAGCGCCACAGCCAACTAAGGTAAAAATTAATAATCCCAAAGATGCTCTTAAGGTCTGACCCAAATTTGCTTCTGAATTTTGTACATAAGTTTTCATTTCAAACTCCAGATTACAAACCAAATAATTTAACAATCACTACATCAATTGCTTTAATGGCAATGAATGGTAGAACCACACCGCCCACCCCATAAATCAACATATTTCGACGTAGTAACTGAGTTGCAGTTGAAGGTTTAAATTTGATGCCTCGGAGTGCGATTGGAATTAATAGCGGAATAATAATCGCGTTAAAAATTAATGCAGATAAAATCGCGCTGTTTGGACTTGCCAAGTGCATTACATTCAATACTTGCATTTGTGGAATCGCAGCAGCGAACAATGCAGGCAAAATGGCAAAGTATTTAGACACGTCGTTTGCTAACGAAAATGTTGTTAAAGCACCACGGGTAATCAGCTGCTGTTTCCCAATCTCAACCACAGCAAGTAGTTTGGTCGGGTCAGAGTCTAAATCGACCATGTTGCCGGCTTCTTTTGCAGCTTGTGTACCCGAGTTCATGGCTAAACCAATATCAGCTTGCGCTAATGCTGGCGCATCGTTTGTTCCATCACCGACCATCGCAACTAAACGACCTTGTTGTTGTTCTGTGCGAATACAAGCCAATTTGTCTTCTGGTTTTGCTTCGGCAATATAATCATCTACACCAGCTTCAGCAGCAATCGCGGCCGCAGTTAATGGGTTATCACCTGTAACCATAACGGTTTTAATGCCCATTTCTCTTAAACGTGCAAAACGTTCTTTAATGCCGTGTTTAATCACATCTGAGAGTTCAATCACACCCAACACATGATGTTGATTTGCGACAACCAATGGTGTTGCTCCTTTTTTGGCAACTTGTTCAACACGCGCTTTTAATTCTAAATCTTGAGAATAATCTTCATCTACAAATTTCAAGATTGCATCTAATGCACCTTTACGAATTTGGTCACCATTCGGTAAATTCACACCAGAAATTCGGGTAGAAGCACTAAAAGAGATAAATTCGGCTTGCTCAGGTTCTTGCTGTTTTAGCCCTTGCTCTTTTGCTAACTTAACAATCGATTTCCCTTCTGGTGTTGGGTCGGCAAGTGAACTTACCCAAGCAGCAGCTCTCAACTCAGACTCGGTTACCGAAGTTAAAGGATAAAAAGATGTCGCTTGACGGTCACCATAAGTAATGGTTCCTGTTTTATCGAGTAAAAGCACATCAATGTCACCCGCAACTTCGACAGCTTTCCCCGATTTCGCCAAAACATTGGCCTTGAGTGCACGGTTCATCCCCGCAATACCAATCGCAGGTAACAAGCCACCAATGGTTGTAGGAATCAAGCAGACCAATAACGCCACGAGCACGACTGGATCAAGTTCAATATGCAAATACTTGGCAATAAATGGCAAGCTAATCACGACAATTAAAAACGTGATTGTCATTACCATTAACAAAAAGCCAAGTGCGATCTCATTCGGAGTTTTCTGGCGATTTGAACCTTCAACCAAAGCAATCATACGGTCTAAGAAACTTTGACCAGATTCAGCAGTCACTTGCACAACAATACGATCTGTAAGAACTTTGGTTCCGCCAATAACACCTGAACGGTCTGTTCCAGCTTCACGTAGCACAGGTGCAGACTCACCTGTAACAGCCGATTCATTAATAGTTGCAAAGCCTTCTACAATCTCACCGTCGGCTGGAACAAGCTCACCTGCATGTACTTCAATAAAATCATTTAAATGAAGTTCGGTCGCAGCAACTTGAGTCGCTTGACGGTCTGTTAATGAGTTAAGCTTTCGAGCCGTTAAATTTTCTCTTGCTGCACGTAATGAAGATGCCTGCCCACGGCCTCTAGCCTCTGCAACAGCTTCGGCATAGTTAGCAAATAAAATGGTAATAAACAGAATTGCTGTAACCACTAAACCAAATAACAGCGTGGTGTAACCTAAGATTGTACTAATGCCTGTAACCACTGTTCCAAGCCATACAATTGCCATCACTGGGTTTTTAATTGCATGCTGCGGTAGCAGTTTCACAAATGCATTTTTCCAAACTTCAAAATTTGGTACTGCCATGGTTTTTTTATGGCTATTTACATGAGTTTGCGTATTCATTTTCACTCGCCTCCTTAGCCTTTAACCAACAAAAGTTGATCGGCAATAGGCCCAAGGACAAGAACTGGCATAAATTGTAATAAGGTAAGCAACACAACAATCGTAATCAGCGTTAAAGCAAAGGTTGGAGTTTCAACCTGAAGACTACCTGCTGTTTCGGGTGCTTTTCTTTTTGCTGCTAAACGTGTTGCAATCATTAATGGCAAAATTAATGTCGGGAAACGTCCTAACAGTAGAGCGATACTACAAGTAACATTCCACCATACAGTGTTGTCTCCAAGACCTTCAAAACCTGAACCATTGTTGGCAAATGCAGAGACATATTCGTAGAACACTTGGCTAATGCCATGTGGTCCCGGATTACTAATTCCAGATATGCCTGGAATGCTGAGGCTTAATGCGGTAAATGCAAGAATAACGAGAGGTTGAATCAAGATAATAATCGCGAGCAACTTAATTTCTGCGGCTTCAATCTTGCGCCCAAATAATTCAGGGGTACGACCTGTCATTAAACCTGCAATAAATACTGCGAGTAACAGATAAATCATAAACTGTTGCAGACCACAGCCCACACCACCCCAAATGGCATTAATCAGCATGTTAATGAGTTCGACTAAACCGGTAAGCGGTGCAGAAGAATCATGCATCATATTGACCGAGCCGTTATTTACCTGTGTAGTAAGCGCTGCCCAAACTGCTGATGCTGCTGGTCCAAAACGTTGTTCTTTACCTTCCATTACGGCAAATTGAGATGCTGTCGATGACATACTCTCAGACCAGACAGCCGCTGCACCTGAAATAATCGACATGAAAAGCATGCTACCAAAGACAAAGTAAGCAAACTTTTTACGCTGAGTAAAATGCCCGACCATAAAAATGACTGTGATTGGAATAAGTAAGATCGCAATCATTTCTAGTAAATTAGAAAATGGTGTTGGATTTTCTAAAGGCACAGAACTATTTGGACCATACCAACCGCCACCATTACTACCCAATTGCTTGATCGCTACCATTGGCGCAACTGGCCCTAAAGGAATTTTTTGGGTTTGTACTGTATTGGCTTTATCAATCAGCTGTATTTCTGGCCCGCCTTGGAAAGTTGCTGGTACACCTTGGCTGTTGAGCAATAAAGACCAGACAAAACAGAGCGGAAGCAAGAATCGGACTGTAGGGCGAATTACATCTGCCCAATAGTTACCAATTAAAATTTGATCTGGCTGCTCGGCAACATCAGCCGCAATATGGCTTGGACGCTGATAAAAGAAAGCTCTTAATGTCGCAACAACCAAAGCCAGCCCCATCATTGGAGTAATGACTTGCAGACCCACAATACCTGTCATTTGCGACAAATAAGATAACTGAGCCTGGCCAGAATAATGCTGTTGATTGGTGTTTGTTAAAAATGAAATAACCGTATGTAACGCTAAATCCCAACTCATATTTGGTGCATGATTTGGGTTTAATGGTAGCCATGCTTGCGTCATAAAAATAGCAAGAATAGCCACAGCAAGAAAAATACAGCTCACAACAAATGCTAAAGAATATTGTTTCCAGTTCATTTGTTGTTGTGGAGATACACCTAACAAGCGGTATACAGGATTTTCAATCCAACGAAATAATCCATCACCCCACATCGGCTGATTTGCCATCACTTTGGATAGATATTTACTGAGGCACCATGCTAGAAAAATAGCAATAAATAAAACAAGTATAAGTTCTAACATAGCTATTCTCCTCTATACCCCTTGGCTTGATTTGCCAAACTGGAAATAAGGAGAGATGAGGAAATATCATTTGTTTTAAGTCCGCATAAGACAATGCCAGACTGATGCAAGATGCGCATTTGAGAATTTATAAGCATCTTTATTGTCCTGAAATAACACTAATTTAGTGAATTTCAGTATCGATAAAATGCCCGTAAATTCTCTATTGAGGAAGTCAAAGCCCGCGTAAAGTTTGCGTAAAATTTAGTTTGAAGGGTATTAAACTTTAAAATTAACGACTGGATAAATCATGCTATCAGCCTTTAAGGTTTCACAATGCCAAAGTTCATATAAAGGAATTTTTACATCGAGTGCCAAAGGTAGCTTTTTAGAATTAAATTGCATATGGTCCAGATCACTTCCCCATGCAATCAAATCTACATCTAAAGAAATATGATGCGATGGACGAACACGCCCCGAATCTGACTCAAGTTTCTTTAGAAAAGATTCAATTTGTTCACACGATAAATTGCTTTTTAATAGACATGCCGAATTCCAATAATCATCTCCAATACCATCTCGGCATGGAATTTGATAAACAGATGAAAACTGCACTTTCCCCAAAGTTGCCAATTGCGTATAAGCAAAAGTAAAGTGCTGATCTGCGTCTAAATTACTCGCTAGGGCGAGCGCAAAAATTATTTCTGGTGCGTTCAAGACGAATTCCTACAGCATTTGCTTCTGCAATGATGGCTGGCTTACGGATGGTTATGGTAATTTTTTCAATTGATGGAAAGGTTTCAAACAAACATTGTAAAACCAAATGTGCTGCATGCTCGATTAATTCTGGTTTTGCTTGTTGAATGGTTTGAGCCGATAACTCACAAATCTGCGCATAGTTGAGAGTGTCCTCAAGCTTGTCAGACTCTGCTGCTCGGCTCAAATCATTATGGATGGTTAAATCCAACATTAAAGGTTGAATGATTTGCCTTTCCCAGTTGAAACAGCCAATCACTGTCTCAACTTTCAAGCCTTCAATAATAATGGCATCCATAAATTTAAACTGACCTTAGTGTTTTAATAACGAAGCAGGTTCCATATTTTGAACCATTTTCAAACGTTGGTCTGCATAAATATCAGTATATGGTGCGAGTACGCGCATAAAACGATCGAAATAAAGCATTTGCTTAAATAACAAGGCAAAATCTCGAGGGAATTTAATACCATGGCGCTCACCAACCGCTACCATATCCATCATGATGTCATTTAAATCGGCTGGATTTGAAGACAAGATCTGTTGCGGATCGGCCATTAATACGCCATTAAACAAACGCTCTAGATCTTGAGCCAACACCTGAACGTCAATTTTGTTATGGGTCATACCCATTTTCAGCATATTTTCAGCCATTGCCTGATAATCAGTTTTTTGTAAGGCATCCATAAATGCAATACATGCAGTCCAAACTTCAGGTTTTAACTGACCGACGATGCCAAAATCAATAAAACCAATACGCCCATCTTCAAGCAACATTAGGTTCCCAGCATGTAAGTCGGCATGAAAACTCTTACACAGCATGAGACTACCAAACCATGTATTCATGGCAGTAATCAATACTTGCGATGGATCTTTAGCATATTGTTTTACAACACTAAAGTCTGTCAAAGACACACCGTATAAACGCTGCATAGTTAAGACACGGCGTGTAGAAAACTGATGATAAACTTTAGGCGCTGTCGCTGCTTTATTTTGTGAAATATTAAGATATTCCACAAAATCATCTAGGTTTTGTGCTTCTTCAATGAAATCGACTTCACGGACCATACGGCTTTTAATTTCATCTACAATTTCAGAAAGAGCTGCGAATTTGATCTTTGGTACAGCACGTTCGAGCAGCTTGGCAGCCCAATGTACTACACTTAAGTCTGTATATAAAATGGTTTCAACACCAGGCTTTTGTACTTTGATAACGACATCTTCACCTGTGGTCAGCTTAGCTGCATGAACCTGAGCAATTGACGCAGAAGCTAATGGCTTTTCATCGATATAGCTAAAAATCTGGCTTAAATCGCGCCCTTCAAATTCAGATGCAAGCACACCTTGAATATAACTAAATGGTAGTGTTGGTGTCTGGTCTAAACAACCTTGAAATTCTTCTACATATTCACGTGGGAAAAGCGATGGCGTACTCGCAATAAACTGACCAAGCTTAATATAAGTTGAACCAAGTGACTCAAAAGTCTCTCGCATGAGTTTGGCATTACTTGGTTTTTCAGTTGCGTATTTAATTCCAGCTTTGGCCGCAACCACTGCTGTTTCACCAATGCGGGCGACTGAACGCAGCCCATCAAACAAAATATTTTTTTTCATATTTCTTCAAAACCAAATCATTCAGGTTGAGTGTAGCAAATTTTGTTTAATTTACTGATTAGCTTGCCTGACAAAGTGGGCAATTTACATCTTTATCAAAACTAACAATACGTTGTGTCATATTTAAACCATCCCACAATAATAGTTTCTGCTTTAAAGGTACACGATTTAGACCTAAATACAGCAAAGTGTGATGTGCTTGTAATGACGCTATCATTACAGGAGTAGTTGCAAGTACCCCTGACTCTGCACAGCGCAGCCCTTCATTGCTATGCTGTTCTTTCGGAAAAAGGCACTCATAACAAGCTGAATCTCCTTCAACCATGAACATTTGCGCCTGAAAACCAATTGCTGAAGCGCTAATTAATGCGACTTGATGTTTCTTACAAGCTGCGTTTACCAAATAGCGAGTTGTAAAATTATCACAGCCATCTAAAACCACATCTTGGTGTTCAACAAGTCTATCAATGTTATGTTCGTCTAAACGTTCGTTATAGTATTCAACACAGATATAAGGGTTAATTTTCTGTAAACGTTTAGCCAAAATTTCTGCTTTGTAACGACCAATATCTTCATGACCAAATGCGATTTGTCGTTGTAAATTACTTATCTCGATCGTATCTGCATCAATCAGTGTAATTTTCCCAACCCCGGCTCGCGCTAGTAGTTCTGCACTGCTACAGCCTATTCCACCAGCACCGACAATCAGTACATTAGCAAGTTTGAGTTTTTCCTGAGCTTCAATATCCCATCCATCAAGTAAAATCTGACGGCTATAGAGATGCATTTCTTCATCACTTAACTCTACAAAATCGATATCTTGAAGCTCGGTCACGTGTTAATCCTTTCACTTAGAAGCCAAGTGATTTTATGACTAAGTTAATCATTATGAAAGCTATAAAATGGAAACAACTTTTTTATTCGGTTAATACCCTATCACATTACTTCTCTCACACTTTCTGCAACAATAAGGCTATCTGTTTTCTGTATTACTTAGGCTAAATATGACGCAATCATATATTGCACCTGTAGAGTTAGAAAAAGCTTATCGTTTATTAAATCATGGCCCAACTGTGCTTGTTTCTGCACAACATGGTGATGAACGCAATGTAATGGCTGCTGCTTGGGCATGTGCCTTAGAGTTCAAACCAGCCAAAGTGTCCGTTGTTCTCGACAAAAGTACTAAAACCCGACAGCTCGTTGAGCAAAGTGGCTATTTCACACTACAAGTTCCCTGCTATGCACAGCTCGATCTAACTCATCAACTTGGCACCATTAGTAAATTGGATGATCCAGAAAAACTTGAGCATTGCGGTGTTGAGCTATTCTATCAAGAAGGTCTTACGAGCCCACTTGTATCAGGTTGCATTGCATGGCTTATATGTAAACTTATTCCTGAACCGCATAATCAATCAGCTCATGATTTATTTATTGGTTCTGTTGTAGGTGCATGGGCAGATAGCCGCGTTTTTATAGATGGGCACTGGCACTTTCAAGATGCGCCGAAAGAACTTCACAGCCTGCACTATATTGCAGGTGGAACTTTTTATTTGATTGGTGAGGAAGTCAAAGCTCAAATTTAATCATTAAAAAGCGAGTTTCATTTAATTGCAAAAAACTGCATAACAATTGCGGTTTTTTGCAGTCAACGACATTTTTTAAAATCTAATACTTAAACTTGAGCCACTTCACGAGCAATCACCAAACGTTGAATATCAGAAGCACCTTCATAAATTTGGCTTACACGAACATCACGATAAATTCTCTCTACTGGGAAATCACTCACGTAGCCATAACCACCATGAATCTGGATCGCATCCGAACATACTCGCTCAGCCATAGTAGACGCAAATAGCTTTGCCATTGAGGCTTCTTTTAAACAAGGCAGCCCAGCATCTTTTAAAGTTGCAGCATGCAAAACCAACTGATGCGCAGCTTCGATCTGAGTCGCCATATCGGCTAAACGGAAACCAACCGCCTGATGCTGAACTAATTCGACTCCAAAGGCTTTACGCTCATTTGCATATTGCACCGCTGCATCAAAAGCCGCTCTTGCCATACCTACCGATTGAGCAGCAATACCAATACGTCCAGCTGCCAAATTAGATAATGCAATTTTATAACCTTCACCCTCTTGCCCCACCAAATTTTCTAAAGGAATTCGGCAGTCCTCAAAAGTAATAGTGGCTGTATCTGAAGCATGTTGGCCCATTTTGTCTTCAATTCGAGTCACCAAGTAACCTTGTGTATTGGTAGGTACAAGAAAGCACGAAATCCCTTTTTTACCAGCTTGTTTATCTGTGACCGCAAACAGCAAAGCCACTTGGGCATTTTTACCGCTGGTGATAAATTGTTTGACGCCATTGAGCACCCAATGGTCGCCATCGCGTTCAGCTTTACATAAAATCGCGCTTGCATCTGAACCGACATGTGGTTCAGTTAAACAAAAGCATCCTAGCCATTCGCCAGATGCAAATTTTGGTAAATATGTTTGTTTTTGCTGCTCTGAACCGTATGCCAGTGTAATACCGCAAATCAAAGAGTTTTGTACGCTTACAATTGTCGAAATAGCACCATCGCCTGCGGCAATTTCCTCAATTGCGAGTACCAAAGATACATAGTCCATTCCGGCACCGCCCCATTCATCGGGCACGGTCATCCCCATAGCGCCTAGTGCACCTAAATCTTTGAGTTCCTGAGCTGGAAATTCATGAGTTTTATCGCGATGTGCAGCAGTTGGCTTTAACTGATTTTGCGCATAATTCCGCATCATCTCCTGAACCATACTTTGTTCAGCATTTAAGATCATTTCAGCATCCTTATTTTTATTATTTTGCTGCCATACGAATTGCACCATCTAGACGGATGACTTCACCATTTAAGTAAGAGTTTTCAGCAATATGTGCCACCAAACGAGCAAACTCTTCTGGTTTTCCTAAACGAGATGGGTACGGCACCATTTGCCCCAAAGCATCTTGTACATTTTGTGGCATACCCTTAAGCATTGGGGTTTCCATAATTCCCGGTGCAATGGTCATAATACGAATAGCATGTCGCGCAAGCTCACGAGCAATCGGCAATGTCATCGCAACAATAGCGCCTTTTGATGCAGAATACGCAGCCTGACCAATTTGACCATCAAATGCGGCAACAGAAGCAGTGTTAACAATTACACCACGATCTTCTTCACCTTCTTCAACCGTGTTTTTACTCATTGCATCTGCTGCAAAACGCAGCATGTTAAATGTACCTGTAACATTAATATTTAAAGTCTTTGCAAATAATCCCAAGTCATGAACGCCCTCACGGCCAACCACTTTCGCAGAAGGGCCAATACCGGCACAGTTCACCAAACCATGCAAATGACCATGTTTTGTCAACACATCTTTAAAGAACTGTTCAGCAGCAGCTTCATCGGTCACATCAAGTTTTACAAAGTCAGCTTTTGGCCCCAACTGTTTTGCTTGTTGCTCGCCTGCTTCTGTATTCATGTCTACCAAGGTAACTGAAGCACCTTGCTGGACTAAATACTCAGCTGTTGCAGCACCTAAACCAGACCCACCACCTGTAATTACGAAATGTTTCCCTTGAATTTTCATTGTGTAATGTCCTATAGAAATGTTCTTTAAACTTAGTAGTGAGAGTAAAAGTTGTTGTTTTCCGATACAATTTCAAAAAGCCTCAAAATGTTTGCAGCTTTTGATCAATCCAAATTTTAAATATGCAGTATTTCACTTGAAATATATGAAGAAAATATGAGTCTTTGACATGGTTGTCCAATCTTCTTTAAGTAAAGGCACAATTTCGATTGCACTAGTACATGAAGCATTGAGTGCGGCTTATGCCAAAGGCCTAAATACACAAATAATTCTAAATAAAGCAGGCATCCCCGCTGAATTACTGATGTCGCCAAAGGCACGTGTGCCTGATACAACCTATGCCCAATTGTGGATAGAGCTTGCCAATGCCATGAACGATGAGTTTTTTGGGATGGATAGCCACCCCATGCGTCGTGGAAGCTATAAATTACTGACTAAACTCGTCAGTACGGCTGAAACTTTAGAAAAAGCACTCTACGATATTTTGAAGTTTTTTAACTTTGTTTTAGATGATATGCATGGAGAACTCATTCGAGAACAAGACAAAGCTTATTTAGTGATTCATGATCATGAACAACCTAAACGTATGTTTACCTACGCAACCTTTTTAATATTAGTACACGGACTTATGTGCTGGTTGGTAGACCAGCGCATTGGTTTAAATACTATTATGGTACGTTGTCCTAAACCGAACGATATTCAGGACTATTTAGTTCGTTTTGGTGAAGATATTCAATTTAATGCTGAGATAAATCGAGTTGAGTTCGATGCCCACTATTTAGATATTAAAATTAAAAAAGATAAAAAAGCGCTTTATGATTTTTTAGAGCAAACTCCGCAAAATCTTTTAGTTCGCTTTAAAAATGAAAATGCCTTGAGTGTACTTATTCGTCGCCATTTATTGAAACTCCACCCTGCACAATGGCCTGAACTCAAAGATGTAGCTCACCAACTCAATATTTCAGAAGCCACCGTTCAACGTCGACTGAAACATGAAGGTGTAAGCTATCAACAAATTAAAAATGAAATCCGCTGTGATATTGCTGTTGAACGCTTAAGTAAAACGAATGACTCAATTCAAGATATTAGTGAAGATTTAAGCTTCCATGACCCAAGTGCATTTCACCGTGCTTTTAAAAAATGGACAGGTGTCAGCCCAGGTGCATATCGAGATAATTTAACTGGACACAAGCAATAACATATACATCAAATGAAGCTTAGAGCTTAAGCTTATGATATTTATGTATTTTAAATTCAATATTTCAGATAAACGCTTTATTTAAAACTTAATAATATTCATAAAAACAGTGTTTTATATTTTTATTCAAACTTTTATCTTTCAAACTGATTTATAAATCAAAATAACTAAGTTCATAAGCCTCTAAACACGTGGAAGGATGATCTCCTATTTCATTTCGGTTTTATTTTTATCATGTCTTTAAAATCAAAATTTTCTCTACCAAAGACTTTGTTAGCATCAACATTGGGGTTTGCATTTGCTTCATCTGCTTTTGCAGCAATTCCTACTACGCTTAAACTTGATTACGCTTACTACGCACCGACCAGTTTAGTCGTTAAAGATCAAAAACTTCTCGAAAAAGCACTGCCAAATACCCAAATTAAATGGGTTTTTAGTCAAGGTAGTAACCGCTCATTAGAATATCTCAACAGTAACAGCATCGATTTTGCTTCTACCGCTGGATTAGCTGCTGTATTAAGTCGAGCGAATGGTAGTCCAATTAAAACGGTTTATGTACAAAGCCAACCGGAATGGACCGCGCTTGTTGTCGCAAAAAATTCACCAATTAAAAGCCTAAAAGATTTAAAAGGTAAAAAAATTGCAGCCACCAAAGGAACCGATCCTTTCTTATTTACACTACAAGCACTAGATACAGTCGGTTTGAGTAAACGTGATGTACAACTGGTTCATCTACAACACCCAGACGGCAAAACTGCATTAGAGCGTGGCCAAGTAGATGCTTGGGCTGGACTTGATCCATTAATGGCTTCTGCTCAAATTCAATCGGGTGCCAAATTGCTTTACCGTAATGTTGGATTTAATAGCTATAGTGTACTGAGCGTTAAAGAAGATTTTGCAAAACAAAGCCCTGAAGCGGTAGAGGCCATTATTAAAGCCTATGAACAAGCCCGAAAATGGGCAAAAGCCAATCCAGATAAAGTGGCAGCACTTTTAGCTCAAGAATCAAAACTTCCTCTACCTGTGGCTAAACTACAACTGAGCCGAACCAACTTCGATCAGAGCATTCCATCAGCAACTCAAGCACAAGCGCTAAAACGTTCTGGGAAAATTTTGACTGAAGAAGATTTGGTTAGAAAAGGTACCAACGTCAATCAAGTGGTTGATCAGTTGCTAGACCCACATTTTGCTCAAAAAGTCGTGAAATAGTATATGAGTGATTCACTTAACAAAGCTGAGCTAAATCACTTCTTAGCTCAGCAGGCTTCAAAATCGCAGAAAAAGCATCTAAACCATAAATTTACACGGTGGTTTAAAGCGCTACTCATTCCACTTATCTTTTTAACAGCTTGTGAGTTTTTAGTCAGAAATGACTATATCGATGCTTATCTACTCCCTGCACCGTCTAGTTTATGGCAATCTTTTTTAGATTTAGCTCATAGCGACTTGTTTGCTCATATTTATATTAGTACATGGCGTGTTCTGTTGGGCTTTATTATAGGAAGCGGTTTAGGTTTAATTTTTGCAATTTGGGTTGGATTAAGTAAAGAAGCAGAAGCTTATTTGGAACCAACTTTTTCAGCAATTAAATCGATCCCAAGTCTTGCTTGGATTCCCCTGTTATTGCTTTGGTTAGGAATTGATGAAGGGTCTAAAATTACATTGATTGCAATCGGAGCATTCTTTCCAACCTATACCAATACAGTTGCAGCAATTCATAATGTAGATAAAAAGCTCATTGAAGTTGGAAAAGTTTATCGGCTTAATGCTTTTCAGCGGATTATATCTATTATTTTACCGGCAGCTTCTCCGGGAATTTTAACGGGTTTACGTAACAGCTTAAGTTTATCTTGGATGTTTATGATTGCAGCTGAACTGATTGCGGCCACTCAAGGGATTGGCTATTTACTCAGTGATGGCCGAGAAACGTCTCGACCAGATATTGTTATCATTGCAATTATTTTATTGGCGCTATTGGGTAAAGTAACCGATACCTTAATGAAACTTATCGAAAACTGGTTATTAGGTTGGCGAGATACACTACAAAAGTAATTTTAAATCCAGCATGCCAAAGTGACTCGATCATTTTGGCCATAGTCTTGAATAGTTTTAATTTGGCTAAAACCATGCTCAGCAAATATATTTCGAACAGCTTGCCCCTGATCGTAACCATGCTCTAGTGCAATCCAGCCTTGTGGTTTTAACCAGTTTTTCCCTTGAGCAATAATAATTTCAATATCAGCCAGTCCCTGATGATCTGCAACCAATGCACGGCGTGGTTCTGTAGCCAAAGCTTGCATGTGTTCATCTTCAGGGTCAATGTACGGCGGATTAGAAACAATTAAATCAAACTTTTGTAGTTCAAGTGCCTCAAACCAAGCACCGCAAGCAAATTTCACACGTTGCAAATCATGTGCTTGTGCATTTTCTTTTGCGACTTCTAAAGTAGGCGCATAAATATCAGTTGCTGTGACTTGCCAATCTGGACGTTCACTCGCTAATGCAAGCGCAATTGCACCTGTCCCCGTACCCAAATCAACAATATTTGCAGTATTTGGCAAATTTAGATTTAAAACGGTTTCAACTAGAACCTCAGTATCCGGACGTGGCACTAAAGTATCAGATGTTACTTTTAAATCGAGCGTCCAAAATGGCTGTGAACCCGTCACATAAGCTAAAGGTTCACCTTTTTGAATACGTTCAAGACCAGCCAAGTAATCTTGCTCTTGTTGGGCAGTTAACTCTTGCTCAAGTCTAAACTTTAATTCAAGCGAATTGATTTTTAGAAAATGCTCAAGTAACCAAGCATTTTCTTGTCGTTCATAACTGTCAGGCTCACCGCGAATTGCAAGCGCTTGAGCAATATTCATTAGCCGCCATTTTCCTGTGCAAGCATCGCAAGCTGATCTGCCTGATATTCACGATGTAAGCTATCGAGCAATTCAGTCAAATCACCTTCCATAATCGCGTCTAACTTATATAAAGTTAGGTTAATACGATGGTCCGTCATACGCCCTTGTGGGTAGTTATAAGTACGGATACGTTCAGAACGGTCACCAGAACCAACCAAATCACGGCGCATTTCAGAAGTTGCTGCATCGGCTGCTGCACGTTTTGCATTTTCTAAACGCGATACCAAAAGAGCCATCGCTTTGGCTTTGTTTTTATGCTGTGAACGTTCTTCTTGGCACTCAACGACTGTACCGGTTGGAATGTGAGTAATACGTACCGCCGAATCAGTTTTGTTAATGTGCTGACCACCCGCACCTGATGCACGGTAAGTATCGATACGTAAATCTGCTGGGTTAATTTCAACGTTGGTATCAACATCAATTTCAGGCAATATCGCAACTGTACATGCTGACGTATGCACACGACCTTGTGATTCAGTGGCAGGGACACGTTGCACACGGTGAGCACCACTTTCAAACTTTAAACGGCCATAAACGCCATCACCATCTACACGGCAAATAACTTCTTTAAAGCCACCATGCTCGCCTTCATTTTCAGAAAGGACTTCAATACGCCAGCCTTGTGTCTCGGCATATTTGCTGTACATACGGAACAAATCACCAGAGAAAATCGCAGCTTCATCACCACCTGTTCCAGCACGGATTTCTAAATAAGCCGCATTAGAGTCATTTGGATCTTTTGGAATCATCAAAATATTGAGCTGGCTTTCTAATTCTTCAAGCAATATTTTATTGGCTTGAATTTCTTCTTCTGCCATATCTTTAAAGTCTGGGTCCGACTTCATCATTTCAGCAGTTTCAATATCTTCTTCTGCTTGACGGTATTTGCCCCAGACTTCGGTAATTTCAGATAAATCACTATGTTCACGAGACAATTTACGGAAACGTTTGTTATCGGAGATCACTTCAGCATCTGCAAGCAATGCAGTAAGTTCTTCATGTCGATCACAGAGTTGATCAAGTCGTAAACGGAGTGACGCTTTCATAAGAGGAAATATCTCAAAAGTCCAAAAAGCTTATCGAAGGCTATGTAAGTATAGAAGATAAGCAAAATCGTAAAAATAGCGCATAGTTTACAGATTATGCTGCTTAAATGACATATATAATCAGCCAATTCATCAACTTTCCCAATAAGTAGAGGCGTATAAATATAATGATTTCGAATAAGTTTTATTTACTTGCCTATAATTTGGCTGTTCTGTAAGAAATAATAAGTCATCTTTTTCCTCTATATGACAATAGAGGCTTTGTTTAAAAACCTCTTTTGCCCCGCCTACTTATTTTAATTTTTCTAATAAGGTTTTGCCCACCAAAACAGCTGACGCTGGATTTTGTCCTGTTATAAGTTCACGGTCTACCACTACGTTTGGAGTCCACGCAGTAGTATTACTTTGATACTTAGCGCCAAGTGACTGTAAAGCCGTTTGTGGATAAAACTTCATTTCTCCACCTTTTAATAAAGCTTTAGCCTGCTCTTCTTCCTGATTACTAATCACCGTCATTCGATAATTTTTATAAATCCATTCGCCAGTTTTTACTAGCTTGCCTTGTTCGAGTTGACCAACTACTTCCGAGGCATTAGGTAAAGTAGACATTAATGCAATAGGACCATGACAGACCAACGCAGTAGGTTTACCAGCTTTATGGAAAGCTGTAAGTACTTTTCCAAGTTGTTTATCTTTTAATAGATCTTGCATAGGTGCATGCCCACCTGGAATATAAATAGCATCAAACTGACCCACACCAATTTGTTCAATACGAGATAGGCTCACAACTGGAGAATCTTGAGCAGATGTTAATTTTAGATCATGCAATAAACCAGCATATTGCTTTAATGCTTTTTCATCTTGGTTAAAATACATCGCATTATTTGATGATTCATCTAAGGTTGGAGCTTTCCCTTTTGGTGTAGCGAAAGTTACTGTATGACCTGCATCTAAAAGCATTTTTGTAGGTTGCATCAACTCATTTAAGTAAAAGCCTGTTTTAAAAATATGACCTTTTTTTAGCTCTAAATGCGTCTCATCAGACAATACAACCAACACATGAGCAGCATTTGCACTGAATGCTGCTGAAACGGCAACTACTGCAAGCATTATTTTATTTAGAGATTTCATCATTCGACCTTCATTCCAACCATTTGCTGGATTTATATTTTGGATGGATATATTCTATTTTTGCCAATCAGGTAGATAAACAACCACTTTTACAAATCTTTTTTGCGTTTGAGGACAAAATGTCTCGCCAATTTGACCATCTTGCCGATATTGAAGTGTTTTTAATTGTGGCTGAGAAGCTTTCTATTAGTGCAGCTGCAATTTATTTAGCAACAACTCCTTCAGTCATTAGTAGAACAATTACGCGGCTAGAGAAAAAACTTGGCATTCAGTTTTTTAGAAGAACAACTCGTCATTTGAGCCTGACTGAAGCTGGTCAACTTTATTATGAAAAGATGCAACATGCATTTCAGTTAATTGACCATGCAGAGCGTGCTATTCAAGGTAAGCAACTGCAAATTTCCGGTAAAATTAAATTAAGCGTACCCACCACCTATGGACACTATCGCCTTCCAGAATTACTACAAAAATTTCTTTTGCAATATCCAGATATTCAAATTGAAGTCAGTATTTCTAATCGAAACGTCGATTTAATTGCTGAAGGATTTGATTTAGCTATTCGTCAAGGTCAGCTTCCTAGTAGCACTCTCATTGCCAGACCTTTGGAGCTTGCCCCTCTTCAACTTGTTGCTTCACCCGATTATTTAAAACGTATGGGTGTTCCTCAAACTTTGGAAGACTTAAACCATCACCAATGTATTGCCTTTGAATTACCGAGCACGGGTAAGGTTACTCCATGGTTTTTTAAAAATGGTGATAATGAAATTCAATGGATACCATCAAATCGGATTTTAATAAAAGAAGATATTTTGGGAGTAGTTTCTCTTGCTGAAAGTGGATTAGGAATATGTCAGAGTTATAGCTTTATTGTTAATGAAAAGATCCGACAAGGAAAATTGCAGCCCGTACTTGAGGGTTATGCAGGTCACACACGGCCCTTTTCTTTACTGTACGCACAACATAAACATATGTCGTCTGCGACAAGAGCTTTAATAAATTTTCTATGTTCTGATCATGAGTAACCCCGTTAAAACTAAATAAAGCTTAATTTATCTATATGAGTATTAAATATTCTATTTTAATAGAAAACATACAAACCAGACACTAAACTGCAATAATCAAAAGATGGTTCTCCATATTTGAGGAGAAGTGTTTTGTTACATTTGCCGTAACAAAAGATATAGGGTCCTGCAACTAGGGACACGGAGTCAAAAATGAAATTAAATGCTTGGTTATGTAGCGCTGTTCTAGCAACTTCAATGGTTACTGTGGCACATGCTGACAATACAACACATGTAGCAGCCGCTTCTGCTTTAGGTAGCGTAGCAGGTACTGCAATTGGTAAAAGCATGGGCGGTACATCTGGCGCAACAATTGGTGCTGCTTTAGGCGGTGCTGGTGGTGCAGCTGTTGCAAGCGACCGTCGTCACCGTACTGAATCAGCGATTGGCGGTGCTTTAGGTGGTGGTGCTGGTTATACCGTTGGTAAAAGCATGGGCGGTACAAATGGTGGTTATGTCGGTGCTGCTTTAGGTGCTGCGGGTGGTTCTGCTTTAGGTAATAAAATTTCTAAAGACCGCTATACAACTAAATCTTCTAAACACTGGAAGAAAAAACACCGTCGTCATCACTAATCAAATTTGACAAACAGATATTTAAGCACCTTCGGGTGCTTTTTTTATTGTGATGAAGCTATACGCTCATATTCCGTATGCTCATGGTTTATCCACAAATTAATACAAACACTACAAACCGACACAAAACACTCGTATCTCCGTTTGGCATCTCCATAATTATCACGAAATTTTTTATTACATTTACCTCAAGATAAAGATAACTGTCCTTCGAGTAAAAAGGACATGGAGTTCTACGATGAAAATGAATATTTGGTTGGCTAGTGCATTAATTGCAACATCTTCAATGGTAACAGTTGCACATGCTGACAATGGTACACGTGTTGCCGCAACCTCTGCTTTAGGTAGTGTAGTGGGTACTGCAATTGGTAAAAGTATTGGTGGTACCTCAGGTGCAACAATCGGTGCTGCTTTAGGTGGGGCTGGTGGTGCAGCTGCAGCAAGTGATCGTCGTAATCGTACAGAAGCTGCAATTGGTGGTGCTTTAGGTGGTGGTGCTGGTTATACAGTCGGCAAAAATATGGGCGGCACCAACGGTGGATACATCGGTGCAGCAGTAGGTGCAGCTGGTGGTTCTGCATTAGGTCGTAAAGTTGCTGAAGATCGTAACTACGATGACCGTTATGACCGTGATCGTTACGATCGTGATGACCGCAGATATTACGATGGTGACCGTCGTTATTATAAAGGTGGTAGCCGTCGCCATGACAATGGCTTACACCGTGGATGGTATAAAAACCGCTAATTCACAGATAAATCAAAAGAGCACCTTCGGGTGCTTTTTTATTTATAGCTATAAATTAATATCGAAAAAAAACGATATACATCACACCCTATATATCGTATTATTTCGATATATCCTTATTCGAGAATATCGCATGCGATCACTTCAAGATACCAAGTTCTCTATTTTGGAACTTGCTCCTATTCGTAATGATAAAACCATCGAATTCTCATTACGTCACGCATTAGAATTGGCACAACATGCAGAAAAACTAGGTTATGAACGTTTCTGGCTTGCTGAACATCACAACATGGATGGAATCGCAAGTTCAGCTACCGCTGTCTTACTCGGTTTTATTGCAGCACATACACAGCATATTCGCTTAGGTTCAGGGGGAATTATGCTTCCTAACCATGCCCCTTTAGTTGTCGCAGAACAGTTCGGGACGCTTGCTACTTTATATCCAAATCGTATTGAACTTGGTTTAGGCCGTGCTCCCGGTACAGATCAACTCACCATGCGAGCTTTACGTCGTGGCCATCAAGAAACAGAAGATCAGTTTCCTCGAGATGTTGCCGAAATCTTAAAATATTTCGATGTACCTCAAGCAGGACAAAAAATTATTGCAACACCAGGGCAAAGCACCCATGTTCCTGTTTGGTTACTTGGATCTAGCCTATTTAGTGCACAACTCGCGGCAAAACTTGGACTTCCTTACTCATTTGCATCACATTTTGCACCACGTATGTTAGGTCAAGCGATTCAACTTTATCGGGAGAACTTTGAACCTTCTGAGTACCTAGATAAGCCGTATGTTTCAATGGGTGTGCCTGTTGTTGTTGCAGATACAGATGAAGAAGCACAATTTTTAGCAACTAGTGCTTACCAACGCGTATTAGGTTTAATCCGTGGTGAAAGCTTGAAGCTGAAACCACCAGTTGAATCAATGCAGGGATTATGGAATACAGCAGAACAACTTTCTGTCGAAAACTTCTATGCAATGGCGCAAATTGGTTCTGTAGATACGGTTCGCTCTGGCTTACAAAATTTATTAGCGACATACGATGTTGATGAATTTATTTTTACATGCGATGTATACGATACAGCTAAACGTTTAGAAAGCTTTACACAACTCATGAATGTAAAAACAGAACATTAAACTCTACTTTAAGCTCCCATACTTGAATTGATTTCGAGTATGGGATGACCATCTATCTGAAAAGACTTTACCCCAACTGCCTGCTTGGTTATTTATATTAAAACGATAAAAACATCATGATTTAAAAACCAAAAGGATTTTTGGAAAATGAGTATTAATATTAAAAATAACACTTCAAAATCAGTGATTTTTCAGAATATCTCTCAAGATTTCGAAGATTTTACTGGTCAAGTGATTTCCTCAACATCAATTAAAGAGTTTGACTTTTCACATTCATCTGTCGCGATTATTGGTACAAATCAAGATAGCGTGACTCATCTTGAAAAAATCTGCCAGCAAGCAAAATTTGTGACTGTCTTCCAAATCACCCCTCATTTTATTTTGCCCCATAGTCAGATGGGTACACATAAGTTAATTACTCACCCACTTATTATCAAAAACCGCAGGTTATTTAACAATCGTGTTAAGAGCATTCTGGCATTGCGGTTTCTAGAAACTCAAGTAAACGAACCATGGCTTAAGCGTCTTTTGACTCCCAATACTGCAACCACCAAAAAAGTATTTTTTAAATCCGACAGTTATTATGCAGCACTTCAAAAACCCAACTGTAAATTGCAAACATGGCCAATTGTTAAAATTACCAATAGATCTA
This sequence comes from Acinetobacter sp. JADD-222, assembly GCF_049310645.1. NCBI lineage: Bacteria > Pseudomonadati > Pseudomonadota > Gammaproteobacteria > Moraxellales > Moraxellaceae > Acinetobacter > Acinetobacter sp. JADD-222. The sequence goes on from NZ_JBMOWI010000001.1 coordinate 59,757, forward strand.
TTCACAGCATGGATGGTATAGAACAACCCGTTGATATTATTATCAGAGCAATGCCATAAAAGTAAAAAAAAGCATGGTTTTAGGCCATGCTTTTTTATTTACTCATATTTTTGCAAATTACCATGATCATCGTAATGCAAAATGATGCGCTGTTTTTCTTGCAAATCATTTAGCATGTCGGAAGTAACTGAAAATTGGGCCGCTAATAATTCTACAGAACTATTAGGTGCCTTAGCACGTCGGTCCTCACCACTAAACCTAATCCAGTTATAACTTGCCCATAAAATTAAAATAAGCGCGCTAATTCCGATCATTAATGCTAAATGTAATAAGGTCTTAACTTCTGATAAGTGGTCTACCCAGACGTAATCATAAATTAAGTGACCTTCAAAAACCCATAAAAACAGTGAAACCAATGGGAAAAGCAGCCACATTAAACAAATCCAGCCAATGGTTTGTAATGTATAGTTTGCTGTTTTATTTTTGACATATTCCGGCTGATCAATATATTCAGGGATATCTAAAGTCTCTATATCCTTATTTTCCTCAAGTTTCATGGGTTATCTCCACGGAAGCCTCGATCTGGACTTATCCAACGGGCACGTTTTTTTGTGTTAAATAAAGTTTTTGGTACCGCGACAACACTTGTAAACAAAGTCAGTAGCCAGAAAAATAACGGGTACCAAATCACCCAAAAGTAATTTCTAAAAAAACGCCCTCGGTCATAACGATGATCAATCCACAAACTCACTAAAAACTGGATCAAACACGTTCCGCCTAGTATTACACCGTACCACTGTGGCATAAGCGTTTTGATCTGCCATTGCTGAGGCAGTTCAACAAATAATCCAACAAAAAATAGCGTGAAGATCATGATCATCACATAAGACCAGATAATACTGACTAGCGCCTCAATCATGACCGGCCACATTCTTCGAACACGCAGTTTGAACATTTGTGGAATATATTCTATAAGAACCTCTACCCCACCTTGCGCCCAGCGAAGACGCTGTTTCCATAGACCTTTAAATGTCTCAGGCATATAGATATAACAAAGGGCTTGTGGAATATACTGAATATCCCAATGGTCGAGCTGTAACTTCCATGAAATATCAATATCTTCGGTAATTTTATCGTCTGACCAAAACCCGACTCGAGCGAGTGCAGTTTTACGAAATGCTGCAATCACACCAGATACGGTAAAAATACGACCATATGTACGTTGTGCACGTTTAATCAAACCAATAATCGAAGAAAACTCACCAACTTGTAATTTTCCTAAAATACTAGATCGGTTTAAAATTCGTGGATTACCAGTTACAGCACCAATTCGCGGGAAGTTAATAAATGGTTGCATTAACCAAAGTACCGCATGCGGATGCAACAACGCATCTCCATCGATACAAACAAGATATTCGTATTTACTAACCAGTACTCCCGATCTTAAAGCTACGGCCTTACCCTGATTTTCTGCTAAGTGTACAACCCGAAGTCGTGAATCTTGCGCTGACAATTCATCTAGAATTTCGGCGGTCCTATCACTACTTCCGTCATTAACAGCAATGACTTCAAAATTAGGATATTTGGTTTGTAACGCATAACGAATTGTTTGGCGTACTTGCGCTTCTTCGTTAAAACACGGAATGATGATACTGCATCCTTCACCTGTCGGTTCAGGAAGCGCTTGTTCGCGGTATTCTCTTTTAAAGAAAAACCAAAGTCCCCCTACCATCCATGTCCAAGCCATCAGTAAGGGATATAAAAAGGCAAAAGCAAACAGAATATCGAGTAATACCCTCATTACTTTTTCCCCTCTACCAATCCAGCAAAAGGCTGATACATCACAGGGCTAGCATTCAGACTAAGCGGATTATATAAGTACTGATGAACATCTTTTGATTTTTCAAAGTCATAGCCATCAATACCGAATTTCTGGATTCCTACTCGCTGAATAGAAAAGAGTCCTTGCTGAACATCTTCCCAAGCATTTTTTTGCGAATTTTCTGGTAATACTAAAGTCAGCATTATTCTTTGCTTATCATTTTCATCAAGTGTATTTAATAGCGTTAACAACTGATTAAATTGTTTTTTCTTACCAATCACATCAAACTTCAAATTGACTAAGTCATGTTGCATTAAAAGTGTTTTTATAAGCTCAGGTAGATTTTCCACATGATCTAAATCAGGTGTAAGCAATAAACTAAACTGTGCCTGATTACTCATATTTAAATAAGGTTTGACCGCTTCTTTAGTCAGTTCACTCAGTTGTTCCAGCTGTTTTGATTGTTCAATGCAACTGCTTTCTTGCACGGTTATTTTTTGCATTGCGCAATTTAAAGATGATCCTGCATTAAGCTGAACACCACTTAAATTACTGTTAAAACGCGCAATATCTTTAGCCAAATCTACAGCTAAAAATGGTCTATCTTTTCGCGGATAAGCAGGTAATTCTAATATTACAGATTGACCTGCGCGAGTTTGAGCCTGCCATAAACTACGGTTTAAAATATCTTGTTGAACAGACATTTTATCTGTAGGGAAATAGGCAACATCATATTGCCCATCTCCATCTTTGTCTTCTAAAGGCTTTAAGATTAAAGCATTGTTTTTTAAGCTATACAGTTTTGATAACAACTGCCCTAATTTTTCATCAGTCTGAGAGTTTTGTTGCGCTGCTAAGTGCTTTAAATCCATACTCACAAAATGACGCGATTGCTTAAATAAATCTGACTCTTCGAAATTCAGAATATTTAACATGCCTTCTGTCAGTTGTTCGGCTGTAGGGTTATCAATGACTAAGCTACGCTTAAAAGTTGAGTCACTCACGCGATTCATACCATCACGTCCTAAACTGAATGAGAACTGAAAACCAGCCTGTTGTGCCAGCTTCTCTAACTGCTCATTCACGGCGCCATAAGGCCAAATAATTGCTTTAGGATTAACCCCTACTTCTTTTTTCAAAACTGCATAAGATTTTTTTAAATCCTGCAAAATACGTTGTTGATATTCCGCATCGGTTTCATAACGTGATTGCGATTTTAAATAAGAATAAGAAGTCGCAGCAGGTTGCTCATTGCCTTGAGGATTGGCTAATACCCCATGATGTAAATCATCGCTATGGCTTGCAAACTCGGCTAACCCAGATGCTTGCATTTCACGAACTTGAGCCCAGTTCACCAAGTTACCTTGACCATAGGCTTCATAACCCGCTTTTGTATTACCATTTAACCAACTTGTTGGAAGAGCAAAAACTGCTGGAATTTTATATTGCTTCAGTAAAGGAAATACTCGGCTATAGCTACTTAAAGCACCATCATCAAAGGTCAGTAGAATAGAGTTATGAGGTAATTCTTTACCTTGCTTACGTGCCTCTTCAATGTCTTTTAGACGAATCGGTTTCCAGTCCGACTGGCTAAGCCAATCGAGAAACTGTGCCAGATTATTGGTCTGAATCGCATAAATATCACGATCACCTTCCTTTAACACGTCATCTCGTACATCATGAAAAGTTAAAGAAACCGTATGATTTTTTGGTAATTCAGTTTCAATGTGGGCATAGGACAATTGTACGGGTAATAATGTTGAAGCAAACACACAGCTCAACATCTTTGACTTCATATTATTCATTAAAAACGCCCTTCAAATCCAAAAATACCGTAGGTATGTTGTTCATCATGGCCATCGTATGGATGGTATTGCCAACCAACTCCATAATTAAGTTGCCAAGTCCGTGAGAGCTGCCATTGATGTTGATATTGCAAAGAATATGTTGGTCGAGCTGAGTAATCTGCTTGTTTATAAAGCCCGACTCCAGCTTCAAAATGCTGTTTAAATGAGCGTTCGTATTCTCGCCAAGTGACCCAGTCATGACTTAAATTCAACTCAGCACTGTAATGATTACTTGGGCTAAAGTAAGCGGTCTCATCTTGGCTATTGCTGCCATAAAATCCACGTACCGTTCCATAGGTAATATGATGAGGCGCATCAAATAATCGCTCACGCCAAAAGGTCGAAAATTCTTGTTGTTTATTACCGTCGCTTATATCGGTTAAGCCATAACTTGCCCCAATTTGGCGTGACTCATCTTTTTGCCATGTCAAAGCGGCGCGGTAAGCTTGTCCATCCTCACCAGCATCAATTGCTTGTAATGGAATATTAGCCTGACTGTCATATTGCAATTGATATTGCCAGTGGTCGTTTAACCATTGCGACCAATCAAGACGAACACCTGCTTGGCCACCATCTGTACTTTGCGACAAAATTGCCGACAATGCCTTACGGTTTGCTTGCCACTCAGCACCAACACCGTAACGTTGGTCATGCACATCACCAAAACGGTATTCACCGTAACGATCTTGATGCCAAGCAAATAGACGATAATTATCTTTAATCCAAGGGCTATTAATACGAGTTTCCATTTCTCGATCTTTTAAGCCATTTTGCCCACTCACAGAATCGCTATTTTCTGCTTTACTCTGGCCCCAAGTCGTTGAGTGCGAGATGGTTGCTCTATCACGATCATCCAACTCTTTTCGACTTTTAACTACACCGCTATCTTCAGGATAATATTGCAAAAGACTTTCTGTACTTTTGCGCCATTCAGGAATATCTCCTAAAGCCTGAGCATTTTGCATTTGATTAATACGTGTATCTTTAGCAACGGGTGTTAAACCATTTAAACGAGCAATTGTTTGCTTTGCTTGTAACGGTTTATCTCTCCAGCGCTCAACACGAGCAAGGTTGTTAATTAAACCTTCATTAGCAGGTGCAAGATCTACTTGTTTTTGAAAATGCTTTTCTGATTTATCCAAATGATTTGCATAAGCTAAATGCATGCCTTGTAAAGCGATATAATCATCACGATCAGGATGGCTTGATTTATCTACTCCTTTGGCTTGGCTATATTTATACGTAGGGATTAAACGATCAACCTCACTTAAAAGTTGTTCAGCTTGTTTATATTTTTCTTGTTCAATATAAGAATAATAAAGCCCCGTATATACCGTCATATCTGAGTAGTTTTTTTCGGTAAGTAAGGTTTTAAAAGCGAGTTCAGCCTGCTTGGGTTGTTTTTCAGCTAAATAACTATCAGCAATCGCATGACGTACATAAGCCGGTAGCTTTTCTAACGGTACATTTAATTTAGTAAATTCATCTAATACCGTACGGCTACGCCCACGAAAGTCCAAAGCATACAAATAGTCATAATGAAATCTTAAATAATTAGGGTCTGACGGTTGAATCAAAGGCTGTATTTGTTCACCTTGTTTCAACACAGCATCAAGCTCGGCAAAGCCTTCACTGTCCGACATGCCTTCCCGATTCAAATATTTATAGCGAGTAATTGCGTTATTTACACGTTGAGAAAACTCGCTGACTTTTAACCAGTGTTGTAACGATTCTGTTTGCGTATTTTTATCGCTGGCAAGCAGCAACTGCTGAGCTTTTTTATAAGCGCCTACAGCCGCCAAGTCGTAACTATATTCTTGCAAAACCGCAAAAGATTTTGGTTGCTGTTGATAAGCTTGCTCGATTGCAGATAAAGCATCTACAGGTGAATTAATGAGTCGATATGCATAAGCAATTTGAACAAATTGATCTGCTGTAAGATTTTTACTCTTAATACCAGATAAATGCACCTTAGCATTTACAGGGTCTTTAGCCTCAGCATATAGAACCGCTAATAAAATCTGCCCGTCAGATGTCTTTTGAATATTAAATTTATTCGACCACTCAATTGCATCTTTAAAGTGTTTAAAATCACGAAAATTACGTATTAATGGTAGCTGCCCATATTCTGGAAAATTCACATAATTAACATTTGCTAAATGCTGAGAAAAGGTTAATAAATCTCTTTTTTCACTTGACATGACAACTAAATAATCAGCTAGTAATTTTTGGTCATGCGGGTATTTATTTAGCAATTGATCTAGTTGCAATATTGCTTGTTGAGTTTGTCCAGCTTTATAAGTGTGAATAGCTTGCTCTCGCAATTCATCTACTTGAGCAGCATATAAATTAAGAGGCAAGATATATGCCAATGAAAAAACACATTTTTTTAGCATTTTGATAATCGGATAGTCCCATATCGAGGTGGGAAATTATAATTAAAATCAAAAACTAATCACACAACACCAAAAAAGTGTGATCTATTTAACATTTTATAAATTGTGGATTTTTCATGAATGCTTTTAAAAAATATTTATAAAAAATAAAGAATTACTATTTTTCAGCACAATAAAAAACATACACTTCTTTTCAATAGTGTTATTTAAATTTACAAATGAGTTTCAAAATAACTACGGGCTTATAACCAATAAAAACTATTTAATAATATTTAGTTTTATATATAAAACTTTAATTTTTGTATGTGATATATATTAAAAAACCATTCAACTTATCTATAAATTAATATACAAAAATTGAATGGTTAAAATAAACAATTGATTAACTTAACCAATACGACGTTTTAATCCCGTCATTTGCAAAATACGAGTTGAAATCTCTTCAATCGACATTTCGGTCACGTTTAAATATTTAATGCCTTCTGAAATATAAATCCCTTCAATTGCTCTTAGCTCCATTTGGCATTGGCTAAAACTTGCATAACGGCTATTCGCTTTACGTTCACTACGAATTGCGACCAAACGCTCAGCATCAATCATCAAACCAAATAACTTATTACGATGAGCTCTTAATACTGCTGGTAAACGGTTATCATCTAAATCTTCTTCAGTTAATGGATAGTTTGCAACGCGAATACCGAATTGAAGAGATAAGTAAATAGAAGTCGGTGTTTTACCCGAACGGGAAACTCCAATTAAGATTAAATCCGCTTTATCATAATGACGAGTACGTGCCCCATCATCATTATCAAGCGCAAAATGAACAGCATCGATACGGGCTTTATAATATTCAGAATCGGTTACCGCATGAGTCTGTCCGACCAATGTTGTTGGTGGTGTTCCAAGCTCTTGTTCAAGCTTACTAATTAAACCTTCAAACACATCCAGATTAACCGCTTTAGCCGTATTAATAATCTCTCGTACATGCGGATCGACTAAAGTATCAAATACTAAAGGTAGGCAACCGTCTTTGGTTTGGCATCGATTAATCTCAACCACCACATCCATTGCCGCCTCTTCAGTTGTAATATACGGCATGATGTGAATATCAAAATCTACATTGGGAAATTGTGCTAATAACGAATGTCCAAGAGTCTCGGCAGTAATTGCAGTTCCATCAGAAATAAAAAAAACACTCCGCTTAAATTGTTTACTTTCTGACATTAAAATTCTCCTTAAACATTTGTCTTAGTGCTATATAATCTTTATAGTAAACTGATCTTACATGACTGTCGCTTAGTATAATTCTCAACTAAGCACTTTATTTTTATAATTTCATGCCAAGATAGACATTAATACTGCAAAAGTGGAGTGAAAACTTTGGAAGCGCGCGTAATCGGTCTAGAAAAATTAGGGAAACACGATGTCGAACTCGTAGGTGGGAAAAACTCATCTTTGGGTGAAATGATCAGCCATTTATCAAATGCTGGTGTATCGGTACCTGGTGGCTTTGCAACTACTGCTGCTGCCTATCGTGAGTTCTTAGACCAAAGTGGTCTTAACGCTCGAATTCAAGCAGAACTTGCTCAACTCAACGTCGATGATGTAAATGCTCTTGCAGAAACAGGTGCAAAAATTCGTCAATGGATTGTAGAGACTCCACTCACTGCAACCTTAGAACAAGAAATTCGCGCCGCTTTTACAGCACTTTCTAACGGCAACCCTGACATCGCGGTTGCCGTTCGTTCATCTGCAACTGCTGAAGATTTACCAGATGCTTCTTTCGCGGGTCAACAAGAAACTTTCTTGAATATTCGCGGTATTGATAACGTACTTATTGCGATTAAAGAAGTGTTTGCTTCTTTATATAATGACCGTGCAATTTCTTACCGTGTGCATCAAGGTTTTGATCATGACATCGTTGCACTTTCAGCGGGTGTTCAGCGTATGGTTCGTTCTGAAACTGGCGCTGCGGGTGTAATGTTTACACTTGATACAGAATCTGGTTTCCGTGATGTTGTATTTATTACTGCATCTTACGGTTTAGGTGAAATGGTTGTACAAGGTGCCGTTAACCCAGATGAGTTTTACTTATCTAAACCATTATTAAATGCAGGAAGACATTCTGTTTTACGTCGCAACCTTGGCTCTAAACACCAAAAAATGATTTATGGTGAAGAAGGTTCTGCGGGTAAATCTGTTGTTGTTGTTGATGTTGAAAAACAAGACCGTCAACAATTCGCTTTAAATGACCATGAGTTACAAGAGTTAGCTAAACAAGCGCTTATCATTGAGCAGCATTACGGTGCGCCAATGGACATCGAATGGGCAAAAGACGGTGATGACGGTCAAATTTATATTGTTCAAGCTCGTCCTGAAACTGTAAAAAGCCGCCAAAATGTAGGTACTATGGAGCGCTACCTTCTCAAACAAAGAGGTACTGTTCTTTGTGAAGGTCGTTCAATTGGTCAACGTATTGGTTCTGGTAAAGTCCGTATTGTTAACTCAATTAAAGAAATGGACAAAGTTCAAGAAGGCGACGTTCTTGTATCTGATATGACCGATCCTGACTGGGAACCGGTAATGAAACGTGCTGCTGCAATTATCACTAACCGTGGTGGTCGTACATGTCACGCAGCAATTATTGCACGTGAACTTGGTGTACCAGCGATTGTAGGTTGTGGTAACGCAACAGAAGTATTAACTGATGGTCAGGAAGTAACTGTTTCTTGTGCTGAAGGTGATACAGGTTTCATTTACGAAGGTGCTTTAGATTTTGAAGTTCAACGCAACTCAATCGAATCTATGCCTAAGCTTTCGTTCAAAATTATGATGAACGTAGGTAACCCTGACCGTGCATTTGACTTTGCTCAAATTCCAAATGAAGGTATTGGCCTTGCTCGTCTTGAGTTCATCATTAACCGTATGATCGGTGTGCACCCTAAAGCCCTACTCAACATTGACAGCCTACCTCGTGAAACTCGTGCTGCGGTTTTAACTCGTACAGCAGGTTATGCTTCACCTGTAGATTTCTATGTTGAAAAATTGGTTGAAGGTATTGCGACTCTTGCTGCTGCATTTGGAGACAAGCCAGTGATCGTTCGTATGTCTGACTTCAAGTCAAACGAATACGCAAACTTAATTGGTGGTAAGTTATACGAGCCTGAAGAAGAAAACCCAATGCTCGGTTTCCGTGGTGCAAGCCGTTATGTATCTGATAACTTCCGTGATTGTTTTGAATTAGAATGCCGCGCACTTAAGAAAGTTCGTGATGAAATGGGTCTAACCAATATTCAAATCATGATTCCTTTTGTACGCACAGTATCTGAAGCGAAACGTGTTATTGAATTACTTGCACAAAATGGCTTAAAACGTGGCGAGAACGGCTTAAAAGTAATCATGATGTGCGAATTACCAACTAACGCTCTGTTAGCTGAACAATTCTTAGAGCACTTCGATGGTTTCTCTATTGGTTCTAATGACTTAACTCAGTTAACGTTAGGCCTTGACCGTGACTCAGGTATTGTTTCACACTTATTTGATGAACGTGATGCAGCTGTTAAAGCTCTTCTTTCAATGGCAATCCATGCCTGCCGTAAAGCAGGTAAATATGTAGGTATCTGCGGTCAGGGTCCTTCAGACCATCCAGATCTTGCAAAATGGTTAATGGAACAAGGTATTGAATCTGTCTCTCTTAACCCAGACTCAGTTTTAGATACATGGTTCTTCCTTGCTGAAGAAAAAATCAAGCAAATCTAATATGTTATAAAAAAAGGCCCATCCGTGGGTCTTTTTTCATCTTTAGAATAGAGAATTTTTATTTATGCAAATTTACTTGGCACGTAATAATCAACAAGCTGGGCCTTATACTTTAGAACAAGTAAATCAAATGTTGGCTAGCCAACAAATTTTGTTAACTGATTTAGCTTGGCATGAAGGCATGACAGAATGGAAAGCTTTAGGAGAATTAACCCAAGGTAAACTTGTATATCAACCTATCGGTTATTCTGTACCTACAATAAATACGAATACATCAACTAATGAAACTATTCGTCAAATTCGTGTAGAACCTAAAGTTCATGAACTTGCGTCTATTCCGGCTCGGGCTTTAGCAAAAATTATTGATTTATTGCTTTGGTTACCAATCGCTGCAATTCCTTCTTTTTTCTTTAATGAAGCTCAATATAAGCAATTATTCGAGTTGCAAAAACAGATGCAATCTGCCGAAGTCGCATCGACTAAAGCTGCAGAATTGCAACAGCAACTTTTTACTTTAATTCCAATAGAAGCTTGGCATTCAATGCTTCTTTACGTCGTAATTATGCTTGCAATTCAAGCCGTTCTTTTAACAAAGTTTGGTCAGAGTATAGGTAAGAAAATCGTTGGAATTAAAATTGTAGATGCTGAGGACAATAGCAAGGTTAATTTAACTCGCATCTTCTTATTAAGAAGTATTGTTTTTATCATATTAAACTTACTGTTTATGCCGATCAGTACAATTATTGACTATGCTTTTGCATTAGGACAAAAGCGACAAGCTTTACATGACAAAATTGCAAGAACAAAAGTGATCAAATGATAGTGAATGACTCATTCATTTAATGTCTAAAAAAAGAGGAGGCACCCTGCCTCCTTTTTTCTATAGTGAGTTGATATTTAAATAAAAGCTCTATTGAAATTAGATACCCTACAAAAAAAATCGGGTTTTAAAACAATTATTTCAGCCTACTTTATGTATAGCTTAGTTTGTCGATATGAGGCATAATGCCCTACAACGTAGCGGTGTCATATAATTGAGAAGTCTAAATTTAAGGATTAGCGTTCTCAATCATGCGACACTTTAATCGCTATCCCATATTTAATTAGGGAATGGGACTCTTCACCGAGGTTGTAAAATGAGACAAACGATTTTAGCTGTATTGTCTTTATCAACGCTTGCCGCACTTTTGACTGGGTGTGGTGGTGATATGGTACTTCTAAACTCTAAAGGTCCAGTTGGTCAAGGTCAAAGTGACCTTATGATGACTGCGATCTATTTAATGTTACTTGTGGTGATTCCTTCAATCATCATGGCATTATGGTTTGGTTGGAAATATCGCGCGTCAAATAAAGATGCAGACTATAAACCTACATGGGCACACTCAACTGCAATTGAAGTTGTAGTATGGGGTATCCCTGTCATTATTATTGGTATTTTAGCTTGGTTAACTTGGTGGGGTTCCCACAAGTATGACCCATACCGTCCTTTAGAATCAGATAAAGCACCTTTAACTATTCAAGTTATTGCTGAACAGTTTAAGTGGATCTTTATTTATCCTGAACAAAACATTGCAACAGTTAACGAAGTACGTTTCCCTGAAAAAACTCCGTTAAGCTTTAAAATCACTTCTAACTTTACAATGAACTCATTCTTCATTCCACAGTTAGGCGGCCAGATTTATGCAATGGCAGGTATGCAAACTCACCTTCATTTGTTAGCAAATGAAACTGGTGTATATCGTGGTTTCTCTTCTAACTACTCAGGTTACGGTTTCTCTCAAATGCGTTTCAAGGCGCATAGTGTTACAGAGCAACAATTCAACGAATGGGTAGCAGCGGTTAAAGCAGGTAATGGTTCAACCATTAACCCAGAAGCAGTTCAAAAAACTACGCTTGACCAAGCTGAATTGGCAACCTTACGTGATGGTAACCGTTCTAAGCATCAGATCGAGCATTTAGTAAATCGTGCTAAAGCTGCTGGTGATGAAAAAGCAGTTGCTGAAGCTGAAGCTATGAAACCGTTCCCGACTAAGCCACACCCTGTGACTTATTACTCTACTGTTGAGCCTAAATTGTTTGAAACAATTATCAACCACTATATGAGTAACTATCATGGTGTTGACCACTCTGCTGAACACGCAACAGCTGACACTCATGCTGCAGCTGAACATGCTGCTCAAGGGGAATAAGACATGGATATGATTTTTGGTAAACTGGGTTGGGACTCTATCCCGACAGAGCCAATCGTACTTGTCACCATGGTCCTTATGGCAATTGGTGCAATTGCAGTGCTTGGCGGTATCACCTATTTCAAAAAATGGGGATATTTGTGGAATGAGTGGTTTATTACGGTAGACCATAAAAAGATTGGTATCATGTATATCATCGTATCTGTTGTCATGCTTCTGCGTGGTTTCGCCGATGCGATCATGATGCGTTTACAACTTTTCCTCGCTAAAGGCGGCGGCGAAGGTTATCTACATCCTGACCACTATGACCAGATCTTCACCGCACACGGTGTAATCATGATCTTCTTCGTAGCAATGGGTCTCGTTGTAGGTATGATGAACATCTCTGTACCTTTACAGATTGGTGCTCGCGACGTTGCTTTCCCATTATTGAACTCTTTAAGCTTCTGGTTATTCGCTGGTGCTGCTGGTTTGATGATGCTTTCACTTGTGTTAGGTGAATTTGCTGCGACTGGTTGGATGGCTTACCCTCCTCTATCTGGCATTCAATATTCTCCTGGTGTAGGTGTCGACTACTATATCTGGGCACTTCAGGTTTCTGGTCTAGGTACGCTTTTATCTGGTGTTAACTTCTTCGTTACCATCATCAAAATGCGTGCACCGGGCATGAAATTAATGGACATGCCTATTTTCACGTGGACTTCACTTTGTACGGCTGTATTAATCATTGCATCATTCCCTGTATTAACAGGTACACTTGCAATGCTTACTCTAGACCGTTACTTCGGCTTCCATTTCTTCACAAATGAGCTTGGCGGTAGCCCAATGCTTTATGTGAACTTGATCTGGACATGGGGTCACCCTGAAGTATATATCTTGGTATTACCAGCATTTGGTCTATACTCAGAAATCGTTGCAACCTTCTCTCGTAAAGCGTTGTTCGGTTACAAGTCTATGGTGTATGCAACTATCGCGATTACTGTTCTTGCGTTTGTTGTATGGCTTCACCACTTCTTCACCATGGGTGCTGGTGCGAACGTTAACGCGTTCTTCGGTATCATGACCATGGTTATTGCGATTCCTACTGGTGTTAAAATCTTCTCTTGGTTATTCACCATGTATAAAGGTCGCATCACCTTTACTACTCCAATGTTATGGACGCTTGGCTTCCTTGTAACATTCGGTATCGGTGGTTTAACTGGTGTACTTATGGCTGTTCCACCTGCGGACTTCTTGGTACACAACTCATTATTCTTGATCGCTCACTTCCATAACGTAATTATCGGTGGTGTGGTGTTTGGTATGTTTGCCGGCATCATTTACTACTGGCCAAAAATGTTTGGTTGGAAGCTCAACGAAGCATGGGGTAAAGCTGCGTTCTGGTTCTGGTTCTTTGGTTTCTATTTTGCATTCATGCCACTTTATATCCTTGGTTTCATGGGTATGACTCGTCGTTTGAATACATATGACAACCCTGAATGGGATCCGTACCTTGCGATTGCATTATTTGGTGCTGTTCTTGTTGCGATTGGTATTGCATGTTTCTTAATGCAAATCATCGTTGGTTTCTTACAACGCAAAGACAACATGGACCTTACTGGCGATCCATGGGATGCTCGTACGCTTGAATGGGCGACCTCTTCCCCTGCTCCATTCTACAACTTTGCACATGAACCAGATGCAAGCGGTATCGACCGTTTCTGGACTGACAAAGAAAATGGTGTAGCATACGCACGTAACACTAAATATGAAGACATCCACATGCCGACTGATCGTGCTGCTGGTTTTGTCATTGCAATGTTCATTACTCTTCTTGGCTTTGCACTCATCTGGCATATTTGGTGGCTCGTTGTTGTTTCATTCGTTGCAGCTGTTGTTAGCTTGATCGTAAGCTCATTCACTAAGAATGTTGACTACTACGTTCCTGCTGCTGAAGTTGAGCGTATTGAAAACGAACGCTATGCTTTACTTGAAAAACACTTGAAGAAGGACTAAGGAAATGGCTGAAGTACTTCATCACGACAACCACGGCCATGACGGTCATCATGAACATGATGATACCGACTTAACGGTTTTTGGTTTCTGGACATACTTGATGAGTGACTTGATTCTTTTCGGATCACTCTTCATTGCGTTCGCTGTATTAAGCAGTCATGTTCCAGCAGGCACTCCAAGCGCATATGACCTATTCCATGACTCATTAGGCTTCGTGTTAACTGAAACATTTGCCTTATTGATTTCATCGGTAACCTTTGGTTTTGCTGTACTTGCATCTTATAAAAAGAATGTAAATCAAGTTATCACTTGGTTATTTATTACATTCCTTTTTGGTGCATCGTTCATTGGAATGGAAGTCTATGAATTCCATCACCTTGTACATGAAGGCCATGGTCCAACTCACAGTGCATTCTTATCATCGTTCTTTACTTTGGTTGGTACACACGGTATCCACGTAACTTCTGGTTTAGTGTGGATGCTAGTATTAATGTATCAAATCAAAACTAAAGGTTTGACTTTACCGAATACACGTCGTCTTGCTTGCTTAAGCTTGTTCTGGCACTTCCTTGACATCGTTTGGATCTGTGTATTCAGCGTCGTTTACTTACTGGGAGTTCTCTAATGAGTAGTCATGAGCATAATGCTGCTGGTGCGTCACACGGTAACTTTAAGCAATACACTGTTGGATTTATCCTTTCTGTTATCCTCACCATCATCCCTTTCGGGATGGTGATGGCGGGTGGTTTCAGTCGTGGTCTTTTAGTTACAGTGATTGCAATCACTGCGGTTGCTCAGGTTCTTGTACAACTTGTGTACTTCCTACACATGAATACATCATCTGAACAACGTTGGAATATGATTGCATTCATCTACACAATCCTATGTATCGCCGTACTTTTAATCGGTTCTGTGTGGATTATGAATTACCTTCACTACAATATGATGATCTAAACTGATTGTCATGTTGAGAAAATATCTATTCCTGACTAAACCAGGAATTCTCTTCGGTAATTTCATTACCACCTTGGGCGGCTTTTTCTTAGCCGCCCAAGGCTCTATAGACATCTTATTATTACTTCTCACCCTACTTGGAACAACTTTAGTTGTGGCTTCTGGTTGTGTGGTTAATAATGTTATAGATCAAGATATTGATACAAAGATGCAGCGCACTCAAAACCGTGCACTTGTTAAAAAAACAATCTCTCCTACTGTTGCGCTGATATATGCATTAGTGCTTGGAGTAATTGGTTTTAGCATTTTGTGGTTCGGTGTAAATGGTTATGCATTTTTGTTTGCAATGATTGGTTTTATTGTCTATGTCGGTTTTTATAGCTTGTGGACCAAACGTACTTCAATCCATCAAACCGTCATTGGTAGTATCTCCGGAGCGAGCCCTCCTGTTATTGGTTATACAGCAGTAACTCATCAATTTGATGTGGCAGCCTTGCTTTTGTTTTTAGCATACGCTTTATGGCAAATGCCTCACTCTTGGGCAATTGCAATTTATCGTTTTGATGATTACAAAAATGCGGGAATTCCAATTTTGCCTGTAGCACGTTCTATTTATCGTACGAAAATTGAATGTGTAATCTATATCCTATTATTTGCAGCTGTTTTAAATGGGTTATATTGTTTTGGCTATACCAATGTATTCTTTTTAATTACCTTTAATGCTTTGACTGCATATTGGTTATATTTATCAGTTATTGGATTTAAAGCCGTAAATGATCAATTGTGGGCTAAACGTTTTTTCCTGTACTCGGTCATATTAATTACCCTGTTAAGTTTGAGCTTTAGCTTTACCTATCAATCCCCTGCTCCAAATCTTCCTCTCTTTTAAACAAGAGAGGATTTCCTCTTTATAGTAAAGAAGTTTTACTTTTCTGATCAAAAGATTTGTTTTTAGTCGAACTTTTACCTATAATTCAGCCTTCGCAATTTTTGCGACATAACTTATTAAGTTATGACTCCTTGCTTCTAATTTTTTTTATTAGGGGCTGTTTAAACCGTAAGGAGCTGACAATGCGTCATTACGAAATCGTACTTTTGGTACACCCAGACCAAAGCGATCAAGTTGTAGGTATGGTTGAACGCTATATCTCTCAGATCAAAGAAGCTGAAGGTCAAATTCACCGTTTAGAAGATTGGGGCCGTCGTCAATTGGCTTACCCAATTAACAAAATTCACAAAGCGCACTACATTCTTATGAATGTTGAATGTGGTCAAACTACGCTTGATGAGTTAGAAGAATTATTCCGTTATAACGACGCGATCATTCGTAACCTTATCATCCGTCGTGAACACGCAATCACTGAAGAGTCATTGCTTGCTAAGAGTGCTGAAGAAAAGCGTGCGCGTAAAGCTCAACGCGAAGAAGCACAGCAAGTTGCTCAAGAAGCTGAATAAGGAGAACATCAATGGCACGTTTTTACCGTCGTCGCAAGTTCTGCCGCTTTACAGCTGAGAATGTTGCGTACATCGACTACAAAGATATCGACACTTTAAAACAGTACATCACTGAAAACGGCAAGATTGTTCCTAGCCGTATCACTGGTACTAAAGCTCGTTATCAACGTCAATTAGCACTTGCTATCAAACAAGCTCGCTATTTGTCTTTGATTCCGTACACTGACAACCATAAGTGAGGTGATCTGTGGACGTTATCTTATTACAACGCATTAAGAACCTTGGTAAATTAGGCGATAAAGTATCAGTTAAAGCTGGTTACGGCCGTAACTTCCTTATCCCTCAAGGTAAAGCAGTTGCAGCTACTGAAGCTAACACTGCTGCTTTTGAAGCTCGTCGCGCTGAACTTGAGAAGCAAGAAGCTGAAGTTTTAGCTGCTGCTCAAGCACGTGCTGAACAATTGAACGAAGTTAACATCGTTATCACTGCTAAAGCTGGTGACGAAGGTAAACTCTTCGGTTCTATCGGTACTCGTGACATCGCTGACGCATTAACGAATGCTGGTCTTACAGTTGACCGTGCAGAAGTTCGTTTACCAAATGGCGCGCTTCGTCACACTGGTGAATTCAACATCGCAATCCAATTGCACCATGATGTTGTTGCAGAAGTTCTCGTTACTATCGTATCTGAGTAATTTCTCATCAAAAAAAAGAGCATGCTTTTGCATGCTCTTTTTTTATGTTTCAAATTTTAAAATAAGATATATTAATTCCTGATCAGTTCTTCAGTTTAATTGGTTTTTTAATTAGGTAGTTTATTTAATTTTGTTTTAAGATAGTTCTCGGCTTTACAGCCTCTTTGTGTACACATTTCTTTATCATCAGGTCTAATTATGTCTCAGGCGAATGCCACTTCTTTAGCGCTTTCATCTCCAACAGAAAATAAAACGAGTGAATCAGGCCAACTTAAAGAGTTTCGCACTCCCCCACACAATTTAGCTATTGAACAAGCTGTTCTAGCTGCCCTGATGACAGTTGCAGAATCTTTCGAACAAGTTAATGATGTACTCAAAGAAAATGATTTTTACGCGACTCGCCATAAATATATTTTTCGTGCAATCGAGAAATTAGCACAAGAAAACTCACCCTATGATGCTGTCTTAGTAAATGACTGGCTCTTAAAACAAAATTTACTTGATGCTATCGGTGGCGAAGAATATTTAATGCAGCTCATGGCTGACTCACCTTCAAGTTTCTATAACTTAGAAACTTATGCCACTAAAATTAAAGAGTTTTCTACGCTTCGTAGCATGATTAAAGTTAGTACTGAAATTTTGCAAAATGCTTATGACACGAAAGGCCGCGGTGTAAGTGAAATTTTAGACTTAGCTGAAACAAGTATTTTCTCATTAGCAGAACAGCACAATAACAATAAAAAAGATGCTGGTCCTAAATCTATTAGTTCTGTTACCGCAGACGTAATTAGTAAGCTTGATGAGCTTTCAAAATTAGATGGCAATATTACAGGTTTAACGACTGGCTTCTTAGAACTTGATAATAAAACATCTGGTATGCAACCTGGTGACTTAATTATCGTTGCTGCACGCCCATCAATGGGTAAAACTACTTTTGCCATGAATTTGGTTGAGAGTGTTTTGCAATATAACAAGTTACCTGCTCTGGTCTTTTCAATGGAGATGCCAGCAGACTCTATTGCGATGCGTCTTATTTCCGCAATGGGTAAAGTCCATCAAGGACATTTACGCTCTGGTAACCTCGATGCAGATGAATGGACCAAGGTGACTGGCACAATTTTGCAGCTTCAACAAATGCATCTATATATTGATGACTCATCTGCCCTACCTCCAACTGAACTTCGTGCCCGTGCTCGTCGTGTTGCCAAAATGCATGATGGTAAAATCGGTTGTATCATGGTCGATTACTTGCAGCTCATGAAAGTCCCGGGCATGGGTGATAACCGTGTAGGCGAGATCTCAGAAATTTCTCGTAGCTTAAAAGCATTGGCGAAAGAGATGCAATGTCCTGTTATTGCACTTTCTCAGCTTAACCGAAGTCTGGAAAACCGTCCAAATAAACGCCCTGTAATGTCCGACTTACGTGAATCCGGTGCGATCGAGCAGGATGCCGACTTAATTATGTTTATTTACCGTGATGAGGTTTATAACAAAGAGTCAAAAGAGGCCGGCACTGCAGAAATTATTATTGGTAAGCAGCGTAACGGTCCAATTGGTTCAGTTCGTCTTGCTTTTGAAGGTCAATATACTCGATTTAGTAATCTCTCTCCTGAGTATTACAGCCAATATGATGATGAAGAATAAGCTCTATCTCTAGCCCAAAGGAGTAAATGAGGGTGCGCCAAGCAACAGTTTATATTGACCGCAATGCACTTCAATATAACTTAAACCGTGTCAAACAACTCGCAACAAATTCAAAAATTGTAAGTATGGTAAAAGCCAATGCTTATGGACATGGAATCAAAGACTGTTTAGCAGCCTTAAATGCATCAGATGCCTTTGGTGTCGCCTGCCTACAAGAAGGTTTGGAAATTCGTGAATTAGGATTTCAACAACCTGTCACTTTAATTGAAGGGGTATTTTCTGAAGATGAAATGCCAATTGCAATTAAACAAAAATTTGAATGTATCATTCACCATCAACAACAGTTTGAATGGTTGATTAAACACAAACAAGCGTACATCAATCAAGGTTTAAAAGTCTGGGTTAAACTTAATAGTGGGATGAACCGGTTAGGTTTTAAAAATCCAGAAATTATTGAAGTTATTAAGACTTTAAAATCTGAAGGATTTACTTGTGTACTTGCAATGCATTTCGCAAATGCAGATGTAGACCATCCACTTAACGAGCAACAAAAACAACAATTTCTACAAGTTAAACAAGCTTGTGATCCAGTGTTAGCTTCTTGCTGTAATTCTGCTGCTATTTATAAATGGCCAGAGTTACATTTTGATTATGTTCGTCCGGGTATCATGCTTTACGGCGCCTCACCTTTTGCAGATCAAACAGTCCATGATCTTGACTTAAAACCAGTGATGACTTTTTCAGCAGAAGTAATTGCACTCAACCATATTCAAACTAATGAACATGTCGGTTATGGATCAACTTTCTGTGCCACTCAAGCAATGGATATTGCAATTGTTTCTATAGGTTACGGTGATGGTTATCCACGAGCTTATATTAAACCGAACTATGTCGCTATTGATAAACAACCCTGTGCGGTTGTAGGGCGAGTGAGTATGGATATGATTGCAATCGACGTGACAGGCAAGCAAGTAAAATTAGGCACTCCAGTTGAACTCTGGGGTCCACATCGCTTAGTTGATGATGTTGCGGATGCAAACGGAACGATAGGATATGAATTACTCTGTCGCTTAAGTAATCGCCCCACTCGTAAAAGCACTTAAATAATAAAATATAAAAAAATCCAAGCATGCTTGGATTTTTTTATTTAAACATTCAAAATTTATCGCCAGTAATCATCTGTAGGCTTTGGCATTTCCTGTAATCCCCGACGAAGAGTATCTGACCATTGTTTACTAATCTGTGAGAAATAAGGATCATCTTCGGTTATTCGTTTTCCCATGGGGATAACAAAGCTATCTTTAATGTATACCAATGCATCAAGTGGTAAGCCAACCGAAACATTTGAACGCAAAGTCGAATCAAAAGAAATCAGGCTACAACGTAATGCGTCGTCTAGTGGCATTGCATAATATAAAGCTCGATCCAGAATAGGCTTTCCATATTTACTTTCACCTATTTGAAAATAAGGTGTATCTGTAGTTGCGCAAATGAAATTGCCTTGTGGATAGACATTATAAAGTTGCATGTCACCACCCTTAATCTGCCCACCCACCAAAATACTACAGGCATAATTCATTTGTTCTTGGGTGTCCGAACTAATATCCTCTAAAACAGTTTTTAAGGTTTTGCCAATTAGTTCAGCCGCCTCAAACATCGTATTAACACTATATAGATTAGGCTCTTGCTGCAAAGTCAGGGCATTTTGCAAATGACCTATAACAGCTTGCGTTGTTGCTAAGTTACCTGCAGTTTGCAAGGCAATAAAACGTTCTCCGGTAACGCCGAAAGTATGCAGTTTTCGGAACACAGAAATATGGTCAACTCCTGCATTGGTTCTTGTGTCACTAATAAACACTAAACCTTGTTCCAATCTTAACGCACAACAATAGGTCATTTCATTCTCTTTACATTCAACATGCCAACACTTGAACCACAGACATCATGTTCTCAACTCCACCTTGCTCTCTTACGCCACGAATAGGTGCCACATCGAGATAGTCACGTCCTACTGCAAGGTAGATATGATGTTTGGGTATAAACAACTGATTGCTTACATCAAAACAATACCACTGATTTTCTAAAAATACCTCCGCCCAAGCGTGACTGGCCAGGTGCGGATAGTTTTGATCAAATAGATAACCAGAGACATAACGTGCAGGTAATTGTAGCGCACGACACATCGCAATTAAAATGTGAGCATGATCTTGGCATACACCTTGACCTGCATGAAATGCTTCGATCGCAGTTGTCTGAACCGAAGTACTTTCAGGCTGATAAAGTATTTTTTGCAAGATATATTCGCTTAATAACGCAATATGCTGTCGATCCTTGACCACTACAATATGTTTGGCAAAGTCCAACATTTCCGAATCACATCGAGTTGCACCTGTCATCTGCAAAAACAAATTTGTAGGTATAGAGAGATTTACACAACCCATTTCTACATTTTGAAGCTCAACAATTCCTTGGGCCATAAATGTAAGATGCTGGTATGGATAACGCTGACTAGCCGTCATCCATATATTGTTAAATATATCTCTCTTTATTGTTTTATCACCCGGCACGCTAATTGCCCAATTCATAACATGTTGATGAGGCGATGTTTGAGGCATCATTTTAATATACTGAATGCTGTTCCGAGCAGTTTCAGTATAGCTATAATGCGTTTGATGATTAACCATCAATTTCATAATCAGCCCTCAAACATATTTTCCAACTGCTGTGTAAAAATATAGTAAGCGTCCCACGTAAGTTGCCGCTTTAGTGCTTGCCAATTTTCATTTATATTTTCCCAATTTAAATTAGCAAGCTGTTGCACCACAATATCTAGCTCTGATATGAGAACGGATAAATCTTCTCCAAAACGCAGTTCTATATCAAATTGCTCTATTTTTTGGCCTAAATGCAAAAATAAACGAATATCTTCATGTTCCGCTTCTAGTATTTGCGTGCATTGTTCGACTGCTTTACTCAATACATCAGGTTGAGCTTGAAGCGTATTAATCACATTATTTAATTCTGCATAAGCATGTGATGACAAAATACCTCTTAGTTCCTGAATATTATCTTTAGCAATAATGAGCTGGTTCAGTAATGAAAATGTTTGCTTCTTGTCTAACATATAGTGATTTAGTAATTCAGCATTTTCTATGACCAAACCAAATGCTGCTGCAAATCTTGTTGCTTTCTCATCTTCTGTAAAGGGTAAATGAGAGGCTGCAAATTTAACTCGCATCAAATATCGACCCAACCAATATATTTGATGCGCACTCGAATTGAGTAAAACCATAAAGTTCCTCTTTAACCCACAATCAGGAATGTAATGTTTCGACAACCCATGTATCTTTTATACCGCCACCTTGAGACGAATTTACAACTAAAGAACCCGCCTGCATGGCCACACGTGTTAAGCCACCAGGCACAATCTCTGTACGATAAGGTGAACTCAATACAAATGGACGCAAGTCAATATGACGTTCCGCTACTCCACCTGTCGTTAAAGTTGGAGCGACAGATAAAGCTAAGGTAGGCTGCGCAATATACATATGTGGCATCGCAATCAATTTTTTTCTAAACTCATCAATTTCGCATGAGCTTGCTTTAGGTCCAATCAACATGCCATATCCGCCCGAACCTTGTGCTTCCTTAACGACTAACTGATCAAGATTAGAGAGCACGTAATCTAAGTGTTCTTCTTTACGGCACTGATAAGTGGGTACATTTTTTAGAATTGGTGTTTCATCCAAATAATATTGAATCATTTGATCTACATAAGGATAGATTGATTTATCATCAGCCACGCCTGTTCCAGGTGCATTTGCAATCACGACATTTTTTTGTAAATAAGCAGACATAAGACCTGCTACACCTAAAGCACTGTCTGGTCGAAATGCTAAAGGATCTAGAAAGTCATCATCTAAACGGCGGTAAATTACGTCTACTTTTTGACGCCCACGGATAGCTTTGACAAATACTTGATCATTTTCTACAAATAAATCTCGATTTGTAACTAATGGCACATCCATTTCACGCGCTAGAAAAGCGTGCTCATAATAAGCACTATTAAAACGTCCTGGTGTTAGCACCACAATAAAAGGTTGATCTGCAGGAGAATTTTCTTGCAATATTTCTTTTAAAAGTTTTGGGTAATGCTCAATCCCTTGTAAATTATTGGCTGTACATAGCTCAGGCATTAATTTCTGGCTAATATTTCGGCTCTCAATCATATAAGACACCCCAGAAGGTGTTCTCAAATTATCTTCTAATACAAAAAACTCCCCTTCACCATCACGGATAATATCGATCCCACTAATTTGTGAATAAATTTTCCCCTTTAAAGAATGTTTAAGCATATGGGGTTGGAAAGCATCATTTCCCATAATTTGTTCTTCGGGAATGATTTGTTCTTTTAAAATATGTTGTCCATGATAAATATCATCTAGGAAATAATTTAATGCCTTAACACGCTGTGCACAGCCCGAGGCAATTTTTTCCCATTGCTTTTTCTCGATTACTCTTGGAATTAAATCAAAAGGAATAGTGCGCTCCGTTCCTTCTTTATCACCATAAACATTAAAAGTAATCCCATGATAAAGAAAATGCTGTTTTGCTTGGGTATTTAACTCCTTTAACTCATCTAAAGTACGGATGCTTAACCATTGTTCAATTTTTTTAGAAGCTGCACCATTTGACGTTACATCATCAAGCATCTCATTAAAGAACTGTGATTTAAGTTGCTCAAAGAGATTGGTTTGCACAGAAATATGTTCTAAAAAAGAGGTTGGGTTAATGAGTGCCGTTGTTGTCTGCTCTTGTATAAAAAAATCATTATCTAGATGTAATTCATGCTCTTGTTCTGACATAACCACCTCGTCTTATCATTTATCTATATTTCATTTTTAAATAAGCAATTTCAGTGCCACTTATATATCTTTAATACTTGTACGGCATCATTGTTATAACTTTCTTCTAAATCTTATCATCGTTTACCCAATGGGCTATAAACTGAATCTGACAAACTTGCTAAATCTGTAAAGATTTTTTATTGTGTTGACACCAAAGCAATTGGATATAGATGTATTACGCTTATGTCTGTAATAGAAAAAGAAACTTCGAATAGTTTATATCGCCAATGGCAGATCTTGTCTCGCCTACCGACCGGCAAATGGATCGGGACTCGAGAATTGCAAGAAATGCTTGAGCGTGAAGGTATTGATATTAGTTTAAGGACTATTCAGCGTGACTTAAATCAAATTGCTCAGCGTTTTCCGATAGAGAGTAATAAAGCCGTACCTCAAGGCTGGCGGTGGCAATCAGATGCGCCTATTCAAAGCTTACCTCACATGACCAGTTCTCAAGCGGTAACCTTTATGATGGTTGAGGAGCACCTTAAGCACCTACTTCCTCCGAGCCTGCTTGATGAGATGGGACCATGGTTCGATTTGGCCAAACGTAGTCTCTCTACTCAAAATAATGTGAGACAGTGGATTAACCGTGTACGTATTGTTCCGGCAAGCCAACCGTTAATTCCACCTGTAGTTGACCGAAATGCTCAACAAGCAATTTATGAAGGTTTGCTCCAAGACAAGCAAATAGAATGTGTTTATCGGGCACGAGTCAATCAGGGTGAAGACAGAACTTATGTTTTAAATCCTTTGGCTTTGGTACAAAAAGGTGCAGTCATTTATTTAATTTGCACACGACATGACAAAACTGAAGTGCAAACATTTGCTCTGCACCGTTTTAAATCAGCAAAAGTATTAGACAGCCGAGCACTGCATCCAGTTAATTTTGATATTGATCATTATATTGATTCAGGGGCTTTAGGCTTTAGAGTGGACTATAACCAACCAACTGAATCAATTCAGCTCACCTTAACCATGACAGAGCAAACTGCGAAAACCTTTTATGAAAGTCAGTTAAGTAAAGACCAAACAATTACTCCGCTTGAAGAAAATATTGTAGAAGTTTCAGCAACCGTACCTTTTACATCTCAACTAGTATGGTGGCTACGTAGTTTTGGTAAGAAATTACTGCATATTGAGCCACTTCAAGTACACAACGCTGTACGTGAAATTGAAACTGATAGTAAGTAGATATAAAAAAGAGAACCATAAGGTTCTCTTTAGATTTTGAATTATAATTTTCTTAATTTTATATTGTTCTTACTTTTTTACTGTTTTCAGATCAATGTGTTCTCCCCCATCAAAACAGATCTGCCCTTTCTTTTGCGCTATTTTGAACATGAGCATTGGCATGCCATTTCATATCCATTGTAGCGAATTGATTTCATTGTCATGATTAAAGCCCTCTTGTTTGAACGTGAATTCAATATAACTGGCGACTTAAAATATGTGAAATAAGAAAAAAAGGAAGCAAAATCTCTTTTCTTCCTTAGGAAGTTTCCATATATTTTTTGAACAGAAAATAAAAAAGCCCAGTCTTAACTGGGCTTTTTGTCCATTTAAATGATTAAGCTGTTTTCTTAATCATATTATTCTTACGAATTGTGATCATTACGAGTTGAACTGCAGCTGGTGTAACACCAGGAATACGACTTGCTTGAGCTAAAGTTTCTGGAAGAACTGTTTTCAACTTCTGCGTGATTTCGCGTGATAAGCCTGACACTACATCATAGTCAAAATCGGCAGGAATTTTGGTTTCTTCAAGACGCTTTAATTGAGCAACATCTTCATGCTGACGGTTAATATAACCTTCATATTTCACAGCAATTTCAATTTGCTCACCCACTTGTTCTGAAACTTCAGAACCAGTAAGTTCAGCAATTTGACCGAAGGTGATATTAGGGCGCTTAAGCAAATCAATCGCACTACATTCCTTACTCAAATCAGCACCCGTCATTTCAACGAATTTTTTACCCATAGGGTTATTTGGTGCTGCCCATAAATGTTGTAAACGAGAGGTTTCACGCTCAACCGCTTCCATTTTTTCACAATAAGCAGCCCAACGAACATCATCAACCAAACCAAGTTCACGACCAATAGAAGTCAAGCGCTGATCCGCATTATCTTCACGTAACATCAAACGATATTCAGCACGTGAGGTAAACATACGGTACGGTTCTTTAGTACCTAACGTGATGAGATCATCAACCAACACACCCATGTAAGCTTGATCACGTTTAGGCGTCCATTCTTCTTGCTCCCACGCACGACGCGCAGCATTTAAACCTGCAAGTAAACCTTGGGCACCAGCTTCTTCGTAACCTGTTGTACCATTAATTTGACCAGCAAAGTACAAGCCATTAATCGCTTTAGTTTCAAGTGTAAATTTCAAAGCTTGCGGGTTGAAATAGTCATATTCAATTGCATAGCCTGGACGTAAGATATGGGCATTTTCCATACCACGGATTGAACGTACAAGCTCGAACTGAACATCAAACGGTAAAGAAGTCGAAATACCGTTTGGATAAAGCTCATGTGTATCTAGACCTTCTGGTTCCAAGAATACTTGATGTGAGTCTTTATCAGCGAAACGATGAATCTTATCTTCGATTGATGGGCAGTAACGCGGACCTACACCTTCAATAACACCAGTGTACATTGGTGAACGGTCTAAACCACCACGAATAATGTCGTGTGTTTTTTCATTTGTATGCGTGATATAACAGTTTACTTGTTCAGGGTGCATAGAAGCATCACCCATGAATGACATCACTGGAGATGGGAAATCACCCGGCTGCGGAATCATGACTGAAAAATCAACTGAACGTGCATCAATACGTGGTGGAGTACCAGTCTTTAAACGTCCCACTGGTAATTTTAACTCACGTAAACGTTGAGCAAGTGCAATAGAAGGAGGATCTCCCGCACGACCACCGCTTGATTTTTCTAAACCAACGTGGATTACACCACCCAAGAATGTACCTGTAGTCAACACAACAGTTTTTGCATCAAAGCGAATACCCATTTGGGTAACAACACCTTTAACGGTATCGCCTTCAACAATCAGATCATCAGCTGCTTGCTGGAAAATGTCAAGATTTGCTTGATTTTCCAAAGTATCACGGATAGCAGCTTTATAGCGCACGCGGTCAGCTTGAGCACGTGTTGCACGCACAGCTGCACCTTTACGCGAATTTAAAATACGGAACTGAATACCACCTTTATCGGCAGCCAGAGCCATTGCACCACCAAGTGCATCAATTTCACGGACTAGGTGAGACTTACCAATACCACCAATTGCTGGGTTACAACTCATTTGGCCCAAAGTCTCAATGTTATGGGTCAAAAGCAAAGTCTGTCGTCCCATACGCGCTGCAGCAAGGGCCGCTTCCGTACCTGCGTGACCGCCACCGATAACGATAACATCATAAACTTTAGGATAGTGCATGAGTACAAAAACACCAGAAAAAAAAGACGGAACATTATAGCAAAATTATCTGCTTATTGATGTACATAATTACAAAATTGTCTTCACATAATTTACGCTATGCCACATGATTTGACATTTTGTTTCATGAATTCAATACAAAGTGAATGTTTTTAAAATTAATTCATCTTAGAATAAAAAATGTACAGCACTTCTATGACTTTAAAATTAACGCAACGAGAAGGAATACAAAATGAAAACGACCATGTTAAAAATCTTAACTGCATCTCTAATTTGTTTTTCAGGCGTAACTTTTACCCATGCTGCTGACACGAGCAAAGCCGAAATGCAAAAACAAATTCGAGTCTGTGCAAAAAAACAGCAAGGTGAATGGGTTTCTTACAATCACAATGGTGTGACCTTTAACGGTACTTGCCAACCAAATGAAAATGGCAAGTTACAATTTAAGGCCCCTGCTCCTTAATCTGTTTTGACATAGGTATAGAAGAAGTCATTTATTTTCCGCTATATCTCATCAGTATTTTCAAAGACGGTCCATTAAAGATGGGCCGCTTTCTTTTTTAAAATGGTCTAGTCCGCTACAATACGCCTTTAAATAAAATTTTTAGGTCCTTTTCGTGAAGTGGTTACAAATACACATTACCGTTGATCAAGAACAAGTTGAGTTCACAGAAACACTTTTAATGTCTCTAGGTGCGGTAAGCGTAACGCTGGATGATGCTGAAGATCAGGCTTTACTTGAACCATTACCGGGTGAAACACCTTTATGGAACAAAGTTATTGTGACAGGCATCTATCAACAAGACGAACAAGACCCAATTGATGTCGACACTTTAGAAGCTTTCTTAAAAGCTCAACTTCCAGATGTTCCTATGCGTCATGAAGAACTTGAAGATCAAGTGTGGGAACGCGCATGGATGGATTACTATGAGCCAATTCAGATTGGGGAAAAGTTCTGGATTGTGCCTGAATGGCTAGAGCCCCCAGAAGCGGATGCAACTAATATTAAGTTAGATCCAGGTCTTGCATTTGGTACAGGTAATCACGCAAGTACTTTCCTATGCTTACAATGGCTGGGTAAAACTGACGTTAAAGATAAAATCGTGATTGATTATGGCTGTGGTTCAGGCATTTTAGGCGTAGCAGCTTTATTACTAGGCGCTAAAAAAGTATATGCCACAGATATTGACCCGCAAGCTGTTTTAGCAACGAAACAAAATGCAGAGCTTAATGGTGTATTAGATCGACTATATGTAGGTCTTCCTGAAGAGTTTGATCAAGAATTCACACCTAAACAAGCCGATGTTTTAGTTGCAAACATTTTAGCAGGACCTTTAATGATGCTTGCGCCTGAATTTGCAAATTTAATCAAATCTGAGGGCGAGTTCGCACTTGCTGGTGTGATTGAAGAGCAAGTTGCTGATGTTTCACGTGTTTATTCTGATTTTTTTGATATATTAGATGTCGAAAAGCGCGAAGAAAACTGGTGTCGCATTTCAGGAAAACGTAAAACAATAAATTGAGATTTTTAACTCATGAATGAAAAACAAACCCGCTGCCCTAAGTGTTTAACAGTTTATAAAGTATCTCTTACTCAATTGACTGTTGCTCAGGGTATGGTTTGTTGCCCTAAATGTAATTCAAGCTTTAATGCCTTAACCCATCTAATCAATATTGAACAGCCAGTTATGGTCAACTCAACGACGTTAGCCAATGGTTCAATGCAGACAAGATATATGACGCATTCTCACGTACTAGATATCTTTGACCAAAAAGTAGAAAACTCTAATATTGATCTTTTAACTTATCTCAACAACTTAAATTACTTTCACAACGAACCTATTAATGCTCTACCAAACCTTAATTTAGCTGAGCAGGCATCCCCACAAGAACAAGACAATAATAAAAAGCATAGTTGGTTGTACTATACGCTCTGGAGCTCTGCCAACCTTATTTTAATTTTAGTCTTTACTTTTCAAATCCTCTGGTTTAACCCTAAGCTCATGCATGCAAGCCCAACCGTTAGCCATGCTTTTAATTACGTTTGCCAAATACTACACTGCAACAAATCAGCAGAACTTTATCAACTTATCTATATAGAAAAGTTAAAAGTCCGCAAGATCGATGCGAACCATACCCAGTTCTCAGGCATATTGCTCAACCAGAATGATAAAAGTATTGAGCTTCCTAACCTAAAGTTGATTTTTGCAACAGAGCCAGACAAAACAAAGGAAATCATATTAACTCCTCAACAATATCTAGTTGAAAACTTACGGGGTATTCAACGCATTCCATCAAACACTCCATTCCGATTCCAATTTGAGCTAAACAAAAGCAAAAAAAGGCTAGTAAATTATCGATTAGAAATTGTCCACCCCTAAAATGTAAAAAAAGTGAAAAAAAAATAAAAAAAAATGCAGTTAATTTGCTCACTTTTTCCTAGACAATGGTATGATACGCGCCACGAAAGCTTTGACTCATATACTCCTCGCTCTCAATCCAAAAAAAATACTGTTAAGCATGTGTGCTTTTCTACTTTAAGCGCATAGCCTAACTTTTTTTGTTTTTGAGGGGGCTGTAACAAATATTTAATTATTGTTACGCTTATTTTTTATTCAATACGAAGAAATATGGCAAGCTAATTGTTCTTATGTTTTAGAGTCACTGTTTTAGGATCTAAAACAGGACTCCGTATTTTTAGACCACATTTATATACTACTTTACCCAAGCTAGTATTTGATTTTCGGATTAACTCGCATGAATAGCAAATCTCCTATTTTTACTGCACAATCTGATGTTGCTCTTCGCATCCACGTGGATCGCGCAGTTCGCCATTATTTTGCACAATTGCAAGGTGAGCAACCATCTCAGGTATATGACATGGTGCTAGCAGAAATGGAGAAACCTCTTTTATCTGTAGTTCTTGAATATACACGTGGTAATCAAACGCGTGCTGCAGAAATTCTTGGACTCAACCGTGGCACTTTACGTAAAAAGTTAAAAGCTCACGGTTTAATGAGTGAATAAATGATAAAATGCTCACGACGTCGTGGGCATTTTTTTATGCTTATTGGTTTTAATCCGTAGACTTGAAATTGTTGAATTAAACATCATGACTATTAAACGTGCTTTGATTTCTGTATCTGATAAGACAGGAATTGTCGAATTTGCTCAAAACCTTGCAGCTCTAGGGGTAGAACTATTATCTACAGGCGGCACATATAAGTTGCTTAAAGATAATAATATCGCGGTTGTAGAAGTATCTGAACATACTGGCTTCCCTGAAATGATGGATGGTCGTGTTAAGACATTACATCCAAAAATTCATGGCGGTATTCTTGCTCGTCGTGGTTTAGATGAAGCAGTTATGGAAGAACAC
This sequence comes from Acinetobacter sp. JADD-222, assembly GCF_049310645.1. Lineage (NCBI taxonomy): Bacteria > Pseudomonadati > Pseudomonadota > Gammaproteobacteria > Moraxellales > Moraxellaceae > Acinetobacter > Acinetobacter sp. JADD-222. The sequence continues at coordinate 90,246 of NZ_JBMOWI010000001.1, forward strand.
AACATCGATCCGATTGATCTTGTTGTTGTAAACCTTTATCCATTTGCTGCAACTGTTGCAAAACCTGACTGTACTCTTCCTGATGCAATCGAAAATATCGACATCGGTGGTCCTACAATGGTTCGTGCAGCTGCTAAAAACCATGCTTCAGTAGGTATTGTAGTTAATGCTTCTGATTACGACACTGTAATTAATGAACTAAAAACTGCTGGTTCACTTTCTTATGAAACGCGTTTTGATTTAGCAGTTAAAGCATTTGAACATACAGCTCAATACGATGGCATGATCGCTTCTTACTTAGGCGCTCGCGTTGGTAAGACCGAAGGTGAAGCTGACTTATTCCCTCGTACATTCAATACTCAATTGAACAAAGCACAAGATTTACGTTACGGTGAAAACCCGCATCAATCGGCTGCTTTTTATGTCGAAGCTAATGCAAAAGAAGCATCAGTTTCTACTGCAAAACAGTTACAAGGCAAAGAATTGTCTTATAACAACATTGCAGATACAGATGCTGCACTTGAATGTGTTAAATCATTCGCAAAACCTGCTTGTGTCATCGTGAAACATGCTAACCCTTGTGGTGTTGCGGTTTCTTTAGACGGCATTAAAGCTGCTTATGATTTAGCTTATGCAACTGATCCAGAATCTGCTTTTGGCGGTATTATTGCATTCAACCGTGAATTAGACGTTGCAACTGCTCAAGCAATTGTAGAGCGTCAATTCGTTGAAGTTATTATTGCTCCAAGTATTGCTGATGGCGTGCTTGAAGTTACTGGCGCTAAGAAAAATGTACGTGTTTTAGTATGTGGTGAGTTACCTGCAATTGATGCACGTGCACCGCAACTTGACTATAAACGCGTAAATGGTGGCTTACTTGTTCAAGATCAAGACTTGGGCATGATCACTAAAGATGATCTTAAAGTAGTTACTAAGCGTGCGCCAACTGAGCAAGAAATTGATGATCTTATCTTTGCTTGGAAAGTTGCGAAATACGTAAAATCAAACGCAATTGTTTATGCTAAAAACCGCCAAACTATTGGTGTAGGTGCAGGTCAAATGAGTCGCGTTAACTCAGCTCGTATTGCTGCCATTAAAGCTGAACATGCTGGTTTGGTTGTTGAAGGTGCTGTAATGGCATCTGATGCATTCTTCCCGTTCCGTGACGGTATTGATAATGCTGCTAAAGCTGGCATTAAATGCATCATTCAACCAGGTGGTTCTATGCGTGATGAAGAAGTAATCGCTGCAGCAGATGAAGCTGGTATTGCAATGGTGTTCACTGGTATGCGCCATTTCCGCCACTAATTTAAATTTAGTCCTCCCTAACCCTCCTTTCATTCAGGAGGGTTTTCCACAATAATGGAGCTAAACTCCACCTTGAGGAATAGAGGGGGATGAAAAGGATTAAAGTTAAGGAACAAATTAAAAATGAATATTTTAGTTTTAGGTAGTGGTGGTCGTGAACATGCTTTGGCATGGAAAATCGCGCAAGATACCAAAGTTACTCAAGTTTTCGTTGCACCGGGAAATGCGGGAACTGCAACTGAAGACAAATGCGTTAATGTTCAGCTTGATATTTTAGACAATCCTGCAATTATCGCTTTTGCTAAAGAAAATAATGTTGAACTTATTATTGTTGGTCCAGAAGCACCTTTAGTGAATGGTGTGGTAGATGCTGCTCGCGAAGCAGGTCTAAAAATTTGGGGACCAACTCAATATGCTGCGCAGCTTGAAGGCTCAAAGGCATTTGCTAAACATTTTTTAAAGCGTCATAACATTCCAACTGCTTTTTACGAAGTATTTACGGAAGTTGATGCAGCTAAAGCTTATGTTGAAAAAAATGGTGCACCAATTGTAATTAAGGCAGACGGTCTTGCTGCTGGTAAAGGTGTAATCGTTGCAATGACCAACGAAGAAGCTTTTGCAGCAATTGATGACATGCTTGCAGGCAACAAATTCGGTGATGCTGGTTCACGTGTTGTAATTGAACAGTTCCTTGCAGGTGAAGAAGCTTCTTTCATTTGTATGATTGATGGTAAAAACATTTTACCAATGGCAACTTCACAAGATCACAAGCGTATTTTTGAAGGTGACCAAGGTCCTAATACTGGCGGTATGGGTGCTTACTCTCCTGCTCCGGTGGTAACTTCTGACATTTTCGAACGTGTTATGACTGAAATCATGCGTCCGACTGTTGAAGGTATGGCTGCTGACGGACATGTCTACACTGGTTTCTTATATGCTGGCTTAATGATTGATGAACAAGGTCAACCGCGTGTGATCGAGTTCAACTGTCGTTTCGGTGATCCTGAAACTCAGCCAATCATGATGCGCTTAAAGTCATCTCTTGTTGAATTGGTAGAAGCTGGTATTGCTGGCAATTTGCCAAAAGAAGCTGAATGGGATGAGCGTAAGTCAATCGGTATCGTACTTGCAGCCGAAGGCTATCCTGATAGCGTACGCAAAGGTGATGTAATTTCAGGTATTGGACAATCACCTGAAGATACTAAAATTTTCCACGCAGGCACTGCAACTCGTGAAGATGGTCACATCGTGACTTCTGGTGGTCGAGTTCTTTGTGTAACTGCGCTAGGCGACAGCGTGCTTGAAGCACAAATTAATGCACTTGAAGTATGCGGACAAGTAACCTTTACAGGTATGCAATATCGTAGTGACATTGGCTATCGCGCAATTGCACGAGAAAAAGCTGAGTAAAAAACACTCAACTGATAAAAAGCCCTCTATTAAAGAGGGCTTTTTATATTTCATTCTTATTTATCAGAAAATTTTATATAAATCCCAGTTTTTATTCACTTCCAAACAATAAGATCGAAACATGTCCACTATATTGAATATGTTTTTATTGATATGATTAGATAAAGCGTTGGAACTTTCCACAAAGTTATTGTGCCTTTAAATATTGAGGCTCATCATCTAATTCTGTTAGGGATAATAGTTATTTTTAACATTGAATACTTTTAGAAATCGCTTAAAGACTGTCAACTCATGATAGAACTGTTGTGAAAATAGTTTTATTTAGTACAGATCAAAAACGGTAAAACAAGTATCTGAGGAATTAGAAAAGAGCTAAAAGCTATAACTTTTAGCATTCAAAACTTTGTGACGTGACAACAAAACTCATTTTCTTTTCTAGAGAGCCAGCTAAATAGTTGATATCTCTCTTAATCAGGACTTTTTTTACATGAAAAAGCTGATCAGTCTTTTTTTAAGCGTGTCTGTGCTATTACTTGCAGCTTGCGGGAAACAACAAAGTGAACCACAAGCTGGAAAGAGTGGTGATTCATCACAACTTCAAACTGTGGTTATTGCCTCAACTGGTTCTGACGCTGATATCTGGCGTTATATTTCGACTTTACCAGAAACTAAAGCTGCTGGTGTTAAGCTTGAGGTGAAAAATTTCACTGATTATGTTGCAATGAATACAGCTGTAGCAAATAAAGAAGTTGACTTAAATGCATTCCAATCTTATGCATATTTGGTGGCTTTCAATGCATCAAATAAAGATAAAATTGCTCCAGTTGCTACAACTTATCTTGAGCCAATGGGGATCTACTCAAGTAAACATAAAAAAGTAGAAGAATTCCAACAAGGTGCAAGCATTGCAATTCCTAATGATGCTGCGAATGAAGCTCGTGCATTATTGTTATTACAAAGTGCTGGCTTAATTAAACTTAAAGCTGACTTCGACCCTGCTAAAGGCACACCAAGCGATATTATCGATAACAGTAAAAAAATTGATATCAAACCAATCCAAATGGCGACAGCTGTACGCGTAAAAGATGAAGTTGATGCAATTGTTTTAGGTAATACATTAGCTTTAGAAGGTGGTCTAAACGTACTTAAAGATTCTATCTACTATGAACCTGTTGACCAAAGCACTAAACTGAATGTAAACATCCTTGCAACAGCTGAATCTCGCAAAGATGACCCAATTCTTCAGAAAGTTGGTCAGCTATACCACACTGAAGCTGTTAAAAAATACGTTGAACAACACTTTGGTGGTACAAAAGTTGACGTGAATCAGCCAATCAGCTACCTCACGGAAGCTAAATAGTAATATAATAGCTGCAACGCGAAACAGGCAAAGACTCTTTGCCTGTTTTTTCTTTTTAGCATAGTTTTTGACGACATGATTCAATTTAAAAACATTTCAAAGCACTATCAGCTTAAAGGCCAAACCATACGAGCTCTGGACCAAATTAATTTGGAAATTCCTGAAGGGAGTATTTTTGGTATTATTGGCTATAGTGGTGCAGGTAAAAGTACTTTAATCCGCCTGATTAACTTACTTGAACGACCAAATGAAGGTCAGGTTATCATTAATCAAAAGGACTTCACTGCTTTGGATGCGCGTTTATTACGTCAGGAACGTGCAAATATTGGTATGATTTTTCAGCACTTCAATTTGCTACAAACCAAAACGGTTGCTGAAAATATCGAAATGCCAATGCGTCTGCTGAATTACAATAAAGCAGAACGTGAAAAGCGCTTAAATGAGTTATTGGAGTTCATTGATCTTAAGCACAAAAAAGATGCTTATCCTGATGAACTTTCTGGCGGCCAAAAGCAACGTGTCGGTATTGCTCGTGCTTTGGCAAATCATCCAAAAATTCTTTTGTGTGATGAAGCAACCTCTGCCCTAGACCCGCAAACAACCAAGTCTGTTTTAGAGTTACTCAAGAAAATCAATCAAGAGCAAAAAATCACAATCGTTATGGTGACCCATGAAATGGATGTCATTGAAACTGTTTGTGATCATGTAGCTGTGATGGAAGCAGGTAAAGTCATTGAACAAGGTTCAACGATTGATATCTTTAGTAATCCTCAACATCCGACGACTAAAAACTTTATTCAAACTGTGTTACATCAACAGTTGCCTGTGAATATTTTAAATCAACTCGAAAATCAGCATCACCATAGCATCTACTGTTTACAGTTTTTGGGCCGTTCTGCTCAAGAACCTGTAATTCAGTCACTGATTAAACAATTTGATATTAGTTTAAATATCTTATTCGCTAACATGACTGAAATTAACGGTACTGTCATTGGTCAAATGTTTGTACAGCTTCTAGGTGAGCCACAGTTGATTAAACAGGCTATCGAGTTTTTAGAGAAAAATGAAGTGAGTGTAGTTCAATCAGGAGATCAAGTATGAGAGATTTAATCGTACAGTGGTTAACTGAACTTACTCAACCTTTCTGGCACAGTTCTCTTTCAATTGACCAGTTTGTAACAGCTCTACAAGAAACATTTCACATGGTGTTTTTTGCGCTGTTATTTGGTGGTATTTGGGGTTTCATTCAAGGGGTTATCCTGCTTGTAACTCGACCAGAAGGTATTTTGCCAAATAGATTCGTCTATCATTTACTCAACCCAATTGTAAATGCGTTACGCTCTCTCCCATTCATTATTTTACTTATTGCAGTGATTCCTCTTACCAAGTTATTGGTAGGCACTTCAATTGGTACATGGGCTGCGATTGTCCCTTTAACAATTTACGTTGGTCCATATATGGGACGTCTGATTGAAACTTCCCTACTCGAAGTAAATGAAGGAATTATTGAATCTGCTCAGGCGATGGGTGCTACACCTTGGCAAATTATTTACCGCTTTATTTTGCCAGAAGCACGCAGTTCACTCATTTTAAACCTCACAACAGCGACAATCAGTTTGATTGGTGCAACAGCAATGGCTGGTGCAGTGGGCGCAGGTGGTATTGGTGACTTAGCAATCTCTTATGGTTACCAACGTTTTGATACAAGCGTTGTAATTTTAACAGTAATTGTTCTATTGCTCTTAGTACAGATTGTACAAACGCTAGGTAACTGGCTCTCTAAGATCCGTTAAATTACTCATATAAAAAGCTCCCTAAATGGGGGCTTTTTTGTTTTATATACATCATTTTCATAAAAAGGTTGAGTGAGTGGCTTACTACCATTTTCTGTTATTATCAAAAACAGTGATTACTTACTCTTTGGATTTGGTTTTAGGATAAAACAATGCGTTATAGAATTCATTTTATTGATGTACAGAATGCCCTCCAAAACTATATCTGGATTTTAGAAGATACTGAAACCCAAGAGGCTGTTGCAGTTGATCCAACAGAAGCTGATCTTGTGACTCAATTTTGTCAAAATCATCAACTCACTTTAAAACAAATCTGGCTCACTCATTGGCATAAAGACCATATAGGTGGTGTAGCGGATCTGACAACAGCTCAGAATATTACTGTCTATGGTCCACGTGATGAGCTCTCAAAAATTCCGGGAATTACTCACCCCTTACAACATGACGATCATTTAAAATTTAATGATTTAAAAGTAGAGATTATCGCGACCCCAGGTCACACCTTAGGGCACATTGTGTATTTTATTGAAGAGTTAGAAGCTGTATTCTGCGGTGACACTTTGTTTGCAATGGGATGTGGACGATTATTTGAAGGTACGGCTGAACAAATGTATCACTCACTTTGTCGTTTAGCAGCGCTACCCACACAAACCAAAGTTTATTGTACGCATGAATACACGCTTTCAAATGCCGAATTTGCCTTAACAGTAGAACCGTATAACCATGCTTTATCTGAACGAGCTGAAGAAGTCCGTGAGTTACGTAAGAAAGGATCAATCACCCTTCCGAGTACGATTGAACTCGAATTAGCAACCAATCCTTTTCTTCGTGCAGAAAGTGCTGAAGACTTTGCTCATTTACGTGCACTTAAAGATAATTTTTAAAGTTAAAGCTTTTCCTTTAAGAGATACAGTTTCATTTTAAGAACTGTATCTTTTTGCATAGTGCACGTTGATCGTAATTATTTTTTACATTTACTATCTTCATAGTTATTAATATTTTTAAAAATTCCCTCGAATTTATATTTTTTTAAAAACACATCAACAAACAATCCACTAAATAAAAAGTATTTATTTTTTAGTTACATAACATCACCATATTTTTATAAAAATGAAAACTGTTCTTTATCTATCTTACTTTTTTTACAAGTTGCAAAATAAAACAAAGTTTTCCCCCTTTAAAAAATCTAATTAAAACCCTATTAATAAATAAGATGTAATGCCACAGATAGAAGGAGTTCTCACGTGAAAAAGGTTGTTAAAGCTAAAAATTTGATTGCGTTTCGTATTTGGTTAGAAAAGTTAGGGTATTCGGTTAAAAATCTTGCTGATGGAAAAGGTTTTACTTTTAGTTTTAAAAAAGAATATGGTTTAGTGACCTGTGATTTAGCAGGTAATTCATTAGCGATGCAATTAGGTGAAGAGTTTGAGGATCACTTAAAAGCATAATTTTTTACGACTTGATTTACAGTATTGTCTTTTTGAAAGATAAGTAATATTGCAGAACTTTAGAATGGTTTAATTAAAATATATTGTTAGACATTAAACAAAAAATCTGTAGCGGGGCTACTCTCCCAAATTGCCCTCAGCTACAGATTTTTTATAAGATTATTCTGCTTTAGGATTCTTTAAAGCTTTATCTAAAAGATCTTTATCTAAAGCTTTATCCCATCGTGCTACAACAATTGTTGCACAAGCATTACCAACTAAATTTGTTAATGCACGGCACTCAGACATAAAACGGTCAATACCAAGAATTAAAGCCATACCTGCTACAGGAACCGCCGGTACAACCGATAGAGTTGCAGCCAGAGTAATAAAGCCTGCACCAGTCACCCCTGCTGCACCTTTAGAACTTACCATTGCCACAAGAAGCAATGCAATTTGTTCACTAATTGATAAGTCAACATTACACGCTTGCGCAATAAACAGAGCCGCCATAGTCATGTAGATATTTGTACCATCGAGGTTAAATGAATAACCTGTCGGAATCACCAAACCTACCACCGATTTTTCACAACCTGCTTTTTGCATTTTATCCATTAAAGATGGTAAAGCTGCTTCAGAAGAACTTGTTCCTAAAACTAACCAAAGTTCATCTTTGATATAACGGATTAAATGAATAATTGAGAAGCCATTGTAACGGGCTACGGCTCCTAAAATCACTATGACAAACAATACCGCTGTAATATAGAACGTCATAATTAATAGTAATAAATTACCAATTGACTCGATTCCATACGCACCGATGGTAAAAGCCATTGCACCAAAAGCACCGATTGGAGCCAGCTTCATTAACATACCAACAAGGTAAAAAACTGGAGCTGTTAAGTTATTTAAGAAGTCGGTAATTGGACGTGCACGATCACCCAATGCAGCCAAAGAAATACCAAATAATACCGCCACAAACAGAACCTGCAAAATCTCGCCACCTGCCAGAGGACTGACTAAGGTTTGCGGGATAATATTCATGAAGAAGTCGGTAATATTTGTTGCATGTGCCTTCTCAACATAAGTATTTACTTTGTCGTTGACTAAGGTAGCAGGATCGATGTTAAGGCCTTTACCCGGTTGGATAATATTTGCCACAATCATACCAACCACAAGAGCCAAGCTTGAGAAGGTAAGGAAATAAAGCATAGCTTTACCAGTTACACGGCCAACTCGGCTCATGTTTGTCATACTGGCAATGCCTGTAACAACGGTTAAAAAGATTACGGGAGCAATAATCATTTTAACGATCTTGATGAATGCATCACCAAGCGGTTTTAAACTTTCGCCAAGTTCTGGGTAAAAATGACCAATTAAAATGCCCAAAATAATTGCAAAGATGACCTGTACATACAAAATTTGGTGAAACTTCTGTTTTTTCTGTACCGTTTCTTGGTCAAGGGTATTGAAATCCATTATCTAAATACCTTTTCGATGGGGATAAAAAAATAAAATATAAAGCGTGCACCACAAGCTGCTTTATCAAGGAAACGCCATTGTAAAGAATAAAAAACGGCCTGTGTTATAAATTTAAAAAATGTCAAATTCAATAATCATGCAATAAATTATATAAAATCATTTTAATTTTCTAATTTTAAAAAATAAAAAAACAACCAAAATTCTCTATAAAGCATTATTTAATCTTAATATTTTAAGTAAAAACATGCACAAAAATGGCTGTAGCAATTTCATTGTCTCATATCAGCACAACATTTATTAAATAAATGATTTTATAAAAAACATGTAAATTATAAATTATGAAAATTTAGTTTAAAAATAATAAGAAAAATTGATATATAATTTTTTAACAAGATAAAGTGTCTCGTTCTTGTTAAAAAATCCCACTAATAGGCTTTGATAGATTAATTCAAATTAGGGAGCGTTAAATAACCGTTCCAATAAAATGTGGACGTAATCTAAGCTTAAGTTCCGTTCAGTGAATAAGATGCGAAATAGCATAGGGGCAATAACAGCTTCGATAATTTCTTCATTATTTATAGTGGGTTCATTACGCGATTTAGCTCTGGCTTGAATAATATCAAGTTGTTGAATAATTAAGGTTTCACATTTTCTTGCATTTGAAGAATCGGCTGTATATAGCACATCACGCAATAATGTTTGACCAACTTCAGAAGAATACTCCTCAAAATATTGTTCAATCCATGCAGTGATATCTAGCTGAAATGAACCTAAATCTTTTGGTTCCATATCAGGTTTAAGTTCATTTAGGGCTACATCTGAAAATAGCTGATTAATATCGCCCCAACGGCGGTAAATTGTCGAAGGTGTTACTCCTGCCTCATGAGCGATCATAGGTATAGTAATTTGGCTTTGCTCTAAGGTTTTTTGAAGCTCTTTTACCGCTTGGTGCACCGCAGTTTGAATTCTTTCACTACGACCGCCAGGACGTAAGCCAGTAACAACTTTTGCCATTTATAAACTCTGTAAAAGGAATCAAAAAATTTATAAATATTTATATCTATATACAAAATACACTAAAGCTAAGGATTTGCTTTAGTGTGAAAATAATGTATAAAAGCTAAATATTCGCTTTTATGTTATTCATCTTATATGAACAATTCAAGTTCAAAACGGTCTGGATCAGTTTTTCAGTTAGATAGTGCAAGTGCATTGACACTTAATACAATCACGCTCATGACTTTTATGGCGGCGTCTAGTGCACCGACTCCACTTTATCGTCTATACCAACAGCTTTGGCAATTTTCACCTGTCACTTTGACTTTAATTTTTGCAACTTATGCTTTTACTTTACTCGGTTCATTACTGATTATTGGTTCTTTGTCTGACTATATTGGACGCCGTCCTGTCATTATTGCAGCCATTTTTCTGCAAATTATTTCGATGAGCTTTTTCTTATTTGCTTCAGATGTTTCGATGTTATTTATTGCGCGTGGCTTACAAGGAATCGCAACAGGGCTTGCTGTCTCGGCTATAGGCGCAGCAATTTTAGATTTTAGTAAGCTTCAGGGTTCGCTTATTAATAGTATCGCACCAATGGTCGGCATGGCTGTTGGTATATTTCTAACTTGTTCTATTTTGCAATTCTCTGCCCAACCATTACAGCTTGTTTTTGAATTTTTATGTCTTCTTCTTATTTGTGAACTCATTTTAAGTTTTTTTACTCCTGAAACAGCCCAAAAAAGATCGGGTGCACTTGTCTTTTTAAAACCCAATATGGCTATTCCGCCACAAACAAAAAGTGCTTTATTGAGTATTAGTCCAATTAATATTGCTCTTTGGATGGTCAGTGGTTTTTTCTTATCACTTATGCCCTCTTTACTGGCAAAAATTTTCCATACTTCATCGGCATGGCTAAACGGTATTATGTTTATGGCGCTCGCCCTTTCTGGTGCGGCAGGTATATTGACGCTTAGAAAGTCGACAAATTACAGTATTTTATTAACAGGTACTCTTTCAATTGCTATTGGTTCAACCATTTTATTTTTAGCAATTAATCTTACAAGTGCAGTAGTTTTATTTCTCGGTTCTATTATTACGGGTGTGGGTTTTGGTACAGCTTTTATGGGCGCAATCCGCACAGTAATGCCGCTAGCTTTACCAGAAGAACGCGCAGGACTTATGGCTGCATTTTTTGTTGAAAGTTATTTAGCATTTAGTATTCCTGCAATTTTAGCTGGCTATTTTGTTGGGAAAATTGGGCTGATGAGTACAGCAAACAGTTATATTAGTTTTATTATTCTACTATCGTTTGTCGCGCTTCTTCTGATTTTTAAAAACTTTAAAAGTAAATAAGCCTATAAAAAATAGCCTCTATAGAGGCTATGTTTATTTCATTGATCACGCCAAGGTTTTAAAAATCGCTTTACATACTTTTTAAATGGCCATGTAAATTGTTTTATAAAACTATTTGGAATTTTATAACCCACCGTGCCATACACGCTTGCTAGATGATTTGGCATATATACACTTTTGAAGATGACATCATATAGAGGAATAAAAGCAGCATAATTTTTATCAATGGCTGGTTTTTCTGAAGAATGATGCCAATGGTGAAACTCTGGCGTTGCGATAATCCAGCGCAAATATGGAAAACGAAAACGTACATTGGAATGAATGAAAATAGCGTGAAACGAAATAAAAACTAAATAAGCAAAAACAGCTGAAGTATGAAAACCCAATAGAAAAATAGGTAATGTCGCAATAAAGCGAGTCATTAGCACTTCAATGACATGCAAACGAGAGGATGCTAACCAATCCATATATTCAGTTGAATGATGAATCGCGTGAAAGCGCCATAAGAAATTAACTTCATGCATAGCGCGGTGCAACCAATACACCGTAAAGTCGACCACAATTAATAGTTCAATAAATTGCAGCCAAATCGGCTGAGCTTGTACATAAGGCACAATTGGATTATCAGGTAGATGCGTAATCCAATATTGAATCGGCATAACGGTTAAAAAGCTAAATAATTGAATGCCAATATGACTAACCATGAAATATTTCATATCAGTCACCCAGCCCACCCTTAATATTTTCTGTTCAGGATTTTTAGCAAAAAAACCTTCAAGGGGGATAAAAATGAACGCTAAAATGAATAAGGTCAGTACAAAATAATCGATACCTGCATAAAACGGTACACTTGGTAAAACGGGTGCTTCAATTACCCCACACCCCAAAACTGCTGCTACAAGTGAAAAACACAGCCCGTAAAATCCATATCGGTTTTGACGGATAATGGCACTAAATGCTCCAAAACCTGCACTAACAATAATGCCTGTGATCAGGCCATAATAAAAAAGATGATAGTGTTTTGCGTAAATAGGACGGAGTTCTGGGGTGGTTAATACACTGGGAAATAAAAAACATAATGCACCAAATAAGAAAAGTAAGCTGAGTGACATGGAAATAAAGGCGCTAATTTTCCCTAAACCTGCGTTAAGTTCTAAATTCTCAAATTTTGCTCTTAATTGATCAGTCATAATTCATATACAGTTCTTATTGTGTATAACGCGAATGCTATCAAAATTTGATAATAAATTGGAAAGAACTTTAAGTTCTCAGATCAAAGCGCTTAATCTGAAAATGAATTTTAAATAGATGTAAATTGTTCTTATAAAACTTCAAATATTTGACCGACAGATTGAATCAGCCATTTTCTGGCAATAATATCATCACTACGATTAAACCAATTCAAGCTCACTTTAAAAGAATCCATAGCAAAAGGTAATTCAAACATTTGGACATTACCATGAGCTAGATAATGCCGAGCTGCTCGCGATGGTAAAGTCACCAACATATCTGAACTCTGCAAAACACCTTGTAAAACGCTAAAATGTGGAACTTCTAAACGAATTCGTCGCTTCAAATCCATTGTTTTTAAATATTGCTCAACCTGGATGTGCCCTGTCGATGACTTGATGGCAACATGATCTTCTTGCAAATATTGCTCTAACGTCAGTTGCTGCTGTAGCCGTGGATGGTCAGCTCTAGCAATGCATACATATCTTTCTTCAAATAAAGTACGTGTTTCTATTTTAGGCATTATGGTCTGCGTACTATTAAATACGGCTAGATCTAAAAAGCCATCAATAAGCCACTGTTCAACCTTAGACGACTGAATCTCTTCAATCTCAATTTGAATATAGGGTGCTGTTTTCTGCAAAAAAGCCATAAGACTAGGTAAGAGGCAAATCTCCCCAGCGTCCGAGAGTCCAATTCGGAAAGTTTTATTTGAGTTTTCAGGATGAAATTCCTGTGCTTGAGCAATCGCTGACTCAATATTAAAAATTGCTTGATGAAAAATCGGATAAAGCTCATGTGCAACTTTTGTAGGTTCGACGCCACCTCTGCTTCGGGTAAACAATTCATCATTTAACTGACGGCGTAAACGGTTCAAATTATAAGTTACAGAAGGCTGGCTCAAATTTAATTTATCAGCAGCTTTACTAATATGCCGAGACTCATAAATACAGACAAAAACTTTAATCAAACCTAAATCCATGGTTCTGATCCTTTAAATACTCTAAACAAAGACTTTAACTTCTTTGCTTAGAGTTTAGTTCCTTTACGGGAATAAAAGCGCTTAATTCTTATGAAGATATACTTGAATTCAGCATTACACGTTTAGTTCGATTATAAATACTTATGGCAATAACACTTAAGGTTGCCAGCACGCAAGGAATGGCTAACGCGATAAAATTATATTCAATCGGTAGATGCAAACTTAAAAGCCAACCGCATAAAATCGGACCTAAAATCGCCCCAATACGACCTACACCCAAAGCCATACCAATCCCAGTACTGCGAATTGGTGAAGGATAAAACTGAGCCATATAAGCGAGCAATAAAATTTGCCCGCCGATAGACGCCGCTCCTGCAATGGCAATACAGAGATATAAAATGACCATAGGTAAAGCATAGCTCAGCAAGTAAAGTGAAATTGCACCCGCTAAGAAGAGTGAACAAATGACCTTACCTAAATGAAAACGATCAGCAAAGTAACCGCCACCGATTGCACCCAACATCCCACCCAAGTTTAGCGCCAGTAAAAAGACAAGACTGGTTGATAAATCATATCCCGCCTCGACCATGAGTTTGGGTATCCAGTTACCGAGCGCGTACACCATCAGTAAAGCCATAAATACACTCAACCAGAAAAATACAGTGACTAAAGCACGGTTCTCGGTAAATAGAGCAACTAAAGGCCGAGTAGCAGTTTGTTGATTTTCTTGATGTAATACGATGCCCGTATGATCAGTTATACTTTGTCCTGGTGCTAATTGTTGAAGTAAGTCACGTACCTCATTCCATTTTTTCTGGCGAACCAGATAATCAATTGATTCGGGTAAAAACTTCCAAATAATAGGTAATGAAATAAGTGGAATACCCGCCAGAATAAACATGATTTGCCAACCAAATTTAGGAACTAACCACATGCCTAAAAGCGCGGAGCTCATGCCACCAATCGCATAGCCGCTAAACATGAGCGATACCAAAGTTGATCGTAATTTCTTTGGGGCAAACTCGGTCATTATGGCAATAACATTTGGCATTACGCCGCCCAAACCTAGGCCGGCAATAAAACGATAAATGGCAAACTCTTTAGGACTGTTGGCAAAACCACATAACACCGTAAAACCGCTAAAAATGAAGACACACAGTATAATTAAACGCTTACGGCTAAAGCCATAGGACTCTAATTTGTCGGCCAAACTACCGAAAATCATTGCACCAAACATCATGCCAAATAATGCAACACTGCCCAGCAATCCAGCAGTCATACTATCTAACTGCCAATGTTGCATGAGCTTAGGCAATGCCACACCATAAATGACTAAGTCATAGCCATCAAAAATAATAATGAGCGCACTCAGCAAGATCACCCGCCAATGTAATGGTGTTAATCTTGCATCATCAATCAATTGATTTGCATTTAGTTTTTCCATAATTGCTTTCCTTAGCAAATTGTGTGTAAAACAAAAATTTATTTAAATGGTTGCCATTCCTAGCTGATGTAATTGTTGCTGTGCTTCTGCAACATCCTGTTCTAGATCGTGTTGCCATAACCAGTCAAAACGATGCTCAAGATGTTCGCCAATTTCGGCAAACGTTGGGTACTGAATCGAATAACACTCATAAATTTCGCCAGACTCACGAGAAGTTTGCTGAACACGACAAGCACGTTTTAAACGCAGCTTTTCATATATCGAAGACACATCGGTTAATTGATCTGCTTGTAAGTTTTTTTTCGACAATAAGGCCGCAAGAATCAATGCATCTTCAAGACCTTGGCCTGCTCCAGCACCTTGATGAGGTAACATGGCATGTGCAGCGTCGCCCATGACAATGACATGACCTGAGGTACTTTGATAAGTCGAAAGTTCTTCAATTTCATGTAAGGCCCAAATGGTAGGCTGTTCAATTAAACCGAGTAATGTTTGGCAGCTTTCACTCCAGTCTGAAAAATCGGAAAGCATATGAGCTTTATCGACAGGCTTAGTCCACGGTGTATCGGCTGGTAGTATTGTATCTTCACGGTTTGAGCAGAAAGCAACAATATTAATTTGCTCCCCCTTACGAATCGGGAACGTTAAAATATGTTTGTCTTTGCCCAATAACATTTGAGGAATATCTGCTAAATCTGTATCGCCATTTATTTGCTGCAAAGCTTCTTTAAATGAAGCGTGAGAAATAATGCCACGATATGCCCAAGTTCCTGAAAAACGTGGATGAACTGGTGGTAAATGATGAGAAGCTAAAACATATTGGCGCGCCACCGAGCGGATACCGTCAGCCCCGATCAAATAATCGCACTCATGCTGACTACCATCATTAAAGTGCAAAATCACCTGATCATCTTGTTCTTCAATCGCCTCTAGCCGTTTAGAAAAGTGGACATTTTGCGTAGGCATGTGAGGAATAATGGCATCAAGAAAGTCAGCACGATGAACAGATGACTGCCCTACACCTGTCGCAATAGATGCCGATAAATATTCATCGGTATAACCATTGCGCCATTGAAACCAAACATCTTGAAATGGTGGTGATACTTGATCTGCAATTGCATGATATTCGTTAGCTAAACCTAACAATTCAATAGCTTTAACTGCATTGGCACCAAAAGAAATCCCTGCCCCAATTTCAGAAAACTGAGGTGCAGATTCAAACATTTGGACATCTAAATGGGCGTGTTTACTTAAATTACTTGCTAAAGCCAGACCAGCAATACCACCACCGACCACGGCAATTCGAATATGTGTATTCATGTGTTTGTTCCTTAAACATCATTATCGTTTTCACATATTCATTTTTGAGAAGTTGGCTTATAAAGTCCAATTAGTATTTTTTTTGTTCAATTATTTAAAAATTAAATAATAGGCATTTGGGCGAGCCTCTATAAAGCCTAAAGGCCGCCCGTGCTAATAAATGATTGTTAAAACACTTTATGATGTGCCTGGTGGGGTTCCAATAGCATATTTCATTGGAGCTTCATAAGTTGTCTCTGCAACTGGCGAAACTCGCCAAATCGTATTGCCCACATCATCTGCAACTAACACAGCACCTGAAAAATCAATTGCTACACCCACAGGGCGACCATACGCTTTGCCTTTATCACTAAGGAATCCTGTCAAGATATCTTGTGGTGGACCAGAGGGTTGACCACTTCTAAATGGTACAAAAATGACTTTATAACCACTGTGAGGCTTACGGTTCCAAGAACCATGCTGACCGATCAATGCCCCTCCTCTAAATTGTGGCATCAGTTCTGCTGCATAAAATGTGAGGCCTAAAGAAGCCGTATGGTTGCCTAGTGCATAGTCTGGTTTAATTGCACGGGCAACCATTGCTGGATTTTGTGGTTTAACTCGTACATCAACATGTTGACCATAGTAGCTGTAAGGCCAGCCATAAAAAGCTCCATCTTGAACTGACGTCATATAATCGGGTACTAGGTCACTCCCAATTTCATCGCGCTCATTAACAACCGTCCAGAGTTTTCCACTTTGAGGCTGCCAAGCCATACCATTTGGATTACGCAGACCTGTTGCAAATGGGCGTGACTGACCACTTGCGATGTCAAACTCCGTAATTTGTGCTCGGCCTTTTTCTTGATCTAAACCATTTTCAGCAACATTACTGTTAGAACCAACGGTAATGTACAGCTTGGTACCAGCTGGGTTAGCAATCACATTTTTGGTCCAATGGTGATTTAAAGGGCCACCTGGTAAGTCCAACACTTTGGTTCCACTGGCCGTAATTTGAGTTTCACCTTCTTGATAAGGAAAACGCAACAGTGCATCTGTATTGGCGATATATAAGTTATTACCGACCAATGCCATACCAAATGGAGAATTTAAGTTTTGAAGAAATACTGTTTTCTGATCGGCAACTCCGTCTCCATTAGTGTCACGAAGTAAACTAATACGGTTTGCACTTGGATGAGATGATCCTGCACGTCTCATCACAAAAGACATAATTTTACCTTTAATCCCTTTGCTGTCTTCTGGTTTAGGCGGGGCATCCGTTTCAGCAACCAATACATCACCATTTGGTAATACATAAAGCCAACGTGGGTGTTCAAGTCCTTTGGCAAATGCTTTGACCTTTAAACCTTCTGCTGGAGTTGGCATAGCGCCATTAGGCCAGCCTTCTGCTGGAGCTATATTAACAGTTGGTAATAGGCTTGATTTAGGTTCAGGAAGTTTTGGGTCTGGCCCATAACTATCAGTAATTGGATATTGAGAGGATGAAGCACATCCTGCAACAAGAACTACAACTGTAGTGCCTAAAATTGGCATTAAAAAACGTGTAAGCATCTTTTATCTCCATTTCTTATTTTTTCGCAATAAGCACAGATTAATGCTTTAGAAGAGAGACTTATAGTTTATTTATTTAACAAAACTAAGGATTACCGTCTATATTTTCAAAATTTTAATACATAACTAGTGTTTTCTAGATATTTAAAAGACTCTATTTATCAACTACACATTAATACTTGGCGTTAGGATTATTGCGTAAAATATTTAAGAAACCCTCTTTATCTTTTGGCGAGATCATTACTGTAGCCACTCTGCCATCTTTCATATAATAAATTTTAAGCCGATCTAGCGATAATGCTGGAGAAGAAAGTGGATTATGGGTAGGTTCTATGCGAGTAATATCATTAATATTAATTTTCCATCGAAACACTAAACTCCTAATAATTAAGGTGTTGTTTTCTACTAGATAATAGGTATTAAAGATGGGCAGCCAAATAACCAAAATGACTAAACTGTAAATGACGAGGTGCGGAAAATTTGAAGCTAAAGAATAATGATAATTTGCTTCATAAATTTTCATAACGATATTGGCAGTGACAACAACAAATATTAATAAAAGCCACCAATCAATTTTTGATCTAAATTTCAAAGTTATCCTCCACGTATAAATATCATTTATAACGAGCCTTTCTATATTTTTTATAAAATAATTGAACTAAAAATTAGCTTTAAATGTTAATGATACAAAATCTCGATCATCTATCGTGCTAAATTCATTAGAACCAAAAAAGTTATTATAGGCAATCTCTGTTGTATATTTTTGCTGATAAGTCATAGATAACGCCCCAGTTACACTCATTTGCCCTTCTTGAAAGTTTTGGCTATATCCATAAACATCGTGTCTAAAACTAAGACTTGGCGTAATCACGGTAGAAGGTAAAATATCTTGGTAATTTAATGCTCCACGTAATCGGTAGCCAAATGACCATTCATTAAAAAAACCGTTTTTATTACAAAAGCGTTCATTTAAATTGTCTATTTCTGCATTGGTAAGATGGGCTGTACCATACGGCGTACATTTAAAGTCGCCTGTTTCAGGATTATAAGCACCTGTTGAAAGCTCACTACGGCCAAATGCACCAGTCCGACCAATCCGATGATTACCAATATCTGCAATATGGTTTAAGGCAAACTCTGTAGACCATGTCATCGAATTCGCGCCCCAAATATTGAATATGCTATCAGTTGCTCCAACCGAAAATTGTGTTACGGGTAAACGTACATATCCTTGGATATATTGACCCAATCCAACAGTTTTTCCCGGCGGCGCAAATGGTGTTCCTTCCAATAGCACTTGAGCATAGACAATGTCTGTGCCGTTTAGCTGCAAAGGTTGATTAGGTTTGTGGGTTAATTCACTAAAAATGGTTGTTGTTCCAACTTTCCCAGACAGACTTAATCCAAACATTTTGATATTTTCAGGATAGATAGAAAAATAACTTGCGCTATTAAAATGTTCGGGTCCTGCTGCTGTTACAGCCGTTCCATCAAAGTTTGCATTACGGCTATGGTAGTTCGCATAGTAAATACCTAACTCAGCATTATTTAAACTGGCTAATGTCTGTTTTAAAGCAATACCATATTGGCCATTATCCTTTGCTTTTCTACTTTCTGCACGTGGAATATAGGTACGTAAACGAATTGCGGTATCTGATAATTTATCTCCACCTCCAGCAATCAGAACTGGACCTGCATTTTCAGGCACAAAGTCTGAAATCTCAAAGAAAGTTCCGCTACCATCAACAACTGAAGGTCTAAATTTAAATTGATAGAACCCTTCTATTTTCAAATTTTTATTAATGCTTGTGTCGAATGAAAACATTTCGGTTGGAATGATTCTTTCTTTTGCATCACCACCCGGTCGATTGATTGCAGCAAAGTCAAAGGCATTCACCGAATTTAAACCGTTTTGAAAAAACTGAGATTTCCCCCAATTTAAAGTCTGTTTGCCTAATTTTAAATTGATGCTTTTTCCATCGTTTAATTCAAAATCTTTCCATATATAGGCATTCCATAAATCGATACCTTTGAACTTTGCGAGCCTTGGCCATGCTGAATCATTAAAGGGTTTAAAGTCTCCGTGTCCTGTCTCATAAGCATGGTCATACCAGTATTTAGTGCTAATGACCGCACCCTGCTGTTTTCCATTTAGTTTAACTTCAGTTATACCTCTGATAATCTGTGAAATAGCATCATATTTACTAAAATTCATACGCCCATCATCACCATTCACATCAATGCTAGCGCCTTGTTTACCTATTTTGTTTGCGTCAGGCCGATAAAGTAATGAAACGGATGGATCTTGCGTACTCCAACTGGCTCCTACGCTTAATGTCGTCTTTGTATCGAACTTCCAGTCTTTATCAATATCAAAACTGGCTGCATTTGCTTTAGACATGAATAAAATTAGGCTTAATGAAACCCCTATTTTTTGAATATATAAAATGTGATTATTTCTTTGATTTAAATAGACGTAATGACCCATCATATTATCTCCCTATAAATATGATTTTTTATTTATTGCTTATTACTCAAAGCCATCCATTGGCTTTAAATGGTTTACATAAGCAGGTATTTTTTGCCCTAGTCTGGTTGTTCAACCTGATCTAACTGTTGAATGAATTGCTCAGCTAAAGGCCAATAGCCAAAGCCAGATGCAGGGTTTAAATGCCCCACTTCACCCAAATTTACGAGTTGACTCCCCCACTTTTCTGCCATTTCACTGACAGCTTCATAACGAGCTAAATGGTCATTGGTGCTTGCAACCAAAATGCTGGGAAAAGGTAGTTCTTGATCTGGTAAAGGACTCCATCCTTCTTGATGAAGTACGGTTGGGCTTGGATAATTTTCTGGCCAGCTTTCGTTTAAGTCAGGGGGAGCCACAAGTAAAGCACCCTGAATTGGTCTTTGATATTTTGCAGCCCAGTATATTGTCATCAGCACGCCTGCGCTGTGTGCAACCAAAATGACAGGCCCTTGTATTTGTTCTAGTTGTGCCTGAATAGCAGCAACTCTATTTTCACAATTGAGTTTATTAATTTGCACAGGTGGTACAGAGCGAACCTTTGCTAGCTTTGTTTCTAAGATTGTTTGCCAATGCTCGGGAACATGATCGCGTAACCCTGGAATAATTAAAATTGTTGCTTTGGTTTGTATTTTTTCCATTTCAACGCCTGTGAATTTTGCCATCTAGAATGCGTAAGAATTTTTATAAAACTCCATTCACAATAAAGGCTCATTTCAGTTAATGGTGTACATAAGACGTCACGGACTTTTCATTTGACGACACATCTTTTTAAAATTTCGTAAATTAATTAAATTAGTTTTTGTAATTACAAATGAATTAAAAGAACAGATTTAAAATTGATTCGACATCACGATGAGGCTTTTAAATAAAAGCTTTTGTAATGCAGATATTTTAGTTATAACTAGATATGAGCTGTAAGGAATATGGCTGATTAAGAACAGGAGATAATAAAATGGTGCCTCTTGCGCATACCGCCTCTTTAAAAAATTATTTGGCAGTTGCTCAGCAATTAGATCTAAATCCCTACCATTTATTATCACGTGTTGGGCTTAGCCAAACTCAATTGAATGATCTTAAACAACGTATTCCTGTAGATAAAGCCATTACCTTGCTTGAAGACTCAGCACAGATGAGTAACTGCGATGTTTTCGGTTTACATATGGCAGAGCAACGCGAAATCGCGGATTTTGGTGAACTGAGCTTATTATTAAGTTACCAATATACTTTGAGAGAAGCGCTACAAACGATTGTTCGTTATAGGAATTTACTCAATAACTCACTTGAAATATATATAGAAGAAATTGACGATACGGTTGTTATTCGAGAAGAAGTAGTGACAACAACTTGCGGATATAGTCGTCAAGCGACGGAACTTGCTTTAGGAATCACCCATCGTTTTTGTGCAGCACTCATGATGCAAAAATGGCGGCCGTTAAGTGTACACTTCACTCATAACCCGCCCAGTGATTTAACTTTGCATCGGCGAATTTTTGGCTGTGCGCTCGAGTTCGGTAGTGACTTTAATGGTATTGTTTGTACGGCGGCCGAACTTGATACAACAAACCCTCAAGCAAATCTGGCGATGGCTAACCATGCACAGCGTTATTTAGATATTTTGCAGAATAATAATGAATCGACCATGATTTTTGATATTCGTAAAAGTATTTATCTTCTTTTGCCAATGGGCCGCGCTACGATTGATCAAGTCGCTCAAACACATGGTATTCACGTACGGACTTTACAACGTCGATTAGAAGAAGCTCAGACGAGTTTTAGTGATTTAATGAATGAAGTACGCAAAGATCTCGTATTTCGTTATTTAAAAAATCTAAATTATTCACTTGCTCAAGTGTCTGATATTTTAGGTTACTCAATGCCGAGTTCTTTTACGCGTTGGTTCATTAGCCAATTTGGTATGTCACCGAATATGTGGCGTAGTCACAATAAAGCCCTGCTCAATTAATTTCTCTTTATTTAAAGCCAAATAAAGTCATTTAAAACATAAGGAAGCTGGAGAACTATTCCATAACTTCTTTAAAAATTTAATTTGTAAAATTAAAACCACAAGCGCATAAGTCCAAGAACCAATACCACTAAAAAGATGCTTTCGCCGATCATTAAAAGAATCGGTTTAATGCCGACCGATGCTAATTCTTTTAACTGAGTTTTCATTCCTAAAGCACTTATTGCGATGACTAAAAACCAGCGCGATAAATCATTGATTCCATTTTGAACCATCGTTGGCACCCATCCTGTACTGTTAATACAAGCGAGTAGTAGAAAGCCAACGGCAAACCAAGGCAGTAATGGTGGTCGCTCTCCGGTTGAATCTGCTCCTTGCATGCGGGTAATCATGGCTGCACAAACGATTACTGGAAGCAGCATGGCCACACGCATAAGTTTAACTACAGTCGCCGTATCACCAGTTTGAGTAGACATGCTATAACCAGCGCCGACCACTTGCGCCACATCATGAATCGTAGCACCAAGAAACACACCAGCCGCTTGTGGAGATAGCTCTAGCCACTTCGCAATCATCGGATAGACAATCATTGCAAAGGTTGAAAGTGCCGACACGCCAATCACGGTAAATAAAGTCGCTTTTTCTTTTTGCGGATGATTTGGAAAAGCAGCCGATAGTGCCAATGCGGCTGAAGCACCACAGATTGCCGTTGATCCACCAGTGAGCATGCCAAATAGTTTTTGGAAACCTAAAATTTTAGCGGCAATAACAGAAACGGCGATTGTGACAATAACCAAAGTGACAACTAACGCAACAGGTTGCCAACCTAGTGCGGTAATTTGTCCTAAAGTAATACGCATGCCGAGTAACGCGATGCCCATCCGCAGCACACTACGTGCGGTAAACTCGATACCTGCCTTACATTTACTTTCAGCAGCTAAAAAATTCACGCTCATGCCGAGCAGTAGTGCAAATAGCATAACTGGCGCGCCATAGTGCTCTGATAAGAAACAGGCGGCTGCTGCAACGACCGAACTGACCACAAAACCTGGTGCTAATTCTCTTGTACGCTGGGAAAAATTTTTCAAAACTAAACTACTCATGATTTTCCCCACAGCCCATCACAATAAATACCTTGTCCTCGATCACTTCTACGGGATAGGTTGCAACTTTGAGCAAAGAAGAATTAACTAAACAGCCATTTGTTAAATCAAAACGTAGACCATGGGCACAGCACTGAATCACTCGTCCTTCTAGACGTCCGCTAAATAGCGATGCGCCTTGATGAGGACAACTGTCATCGATTGCATAAAATTGAGCCGCAACGTTAAATAGTGCGAGAGTTTTATCTCCAATTTTAAAAAAAGCCCGCTCACCTGAATTTGGAATTTTTTCAAAAGGCACTTGAAATCGGTTGGTCATATCAACTCTCCTTGTGCCAGCATTGCCTCTTGCATCGCTTGATAAAGTGCATCTGCTGATTGCGCGCCTACCAAGGCAGAAGCCCGATCAAAAATAAAGTAAGGCACGCCATTACCTCCTGTACTTGCAGAGATAAAATCTTGATGATCTTGAATAAGCAAATCTTTGATCAGTTCACGCGGGAAACCACAGCGTTTGGCGATTTTGTATAAAGTGGTGGTATTTCCGATGTCTAACCCATTATAAAAATATGCAGCAAAGAGTTGTTCTAACAACGCATTGCACTGCTCAGGAGTTCCTATCTTTAAAGCTTTATCAAATAAGCGATGAGCTTTGGCCGTATTTGGCATTCGTTTAATTTGCTCAAAATCGATCTTGAGCCCAACTTTATTTGCAGCTTTATTGACCTGTTCTTGTCTCATACGAACTGCCGTCAAGCTACCTAACCGTTTCAAATAAAACGTTTGAAACGGTACCCCTTCAACAGCTAAGTCAGGTATAAGCTGGACACCTCGCCAGTGCACGATAACTTTGACTTTGGGGTGAAGCTGATAAAATCTATTTATAGCGATCAGTAACTGACGTTTTCCGATCAAACACCAAGGACAAATAAAGTCAAAAAATACATCAATGTGTAATTGCCGAATCATCATTTGTTATTCATCCCGCATTTTTGTATTTGGTTACCTGAATGATTTTTAAGCTCAGTTATTGCTTGCTGCTCAAAGCGTGCGATATCTTTGTGATAATGGCGTTTGGCATAAAAAAATACGACTGCAGCTACAATACTGACCAATGGCATGAGTTGAAATGCGCTATGTAAACCAATCACATCAGATACTTTGCCAACCACTAAAGGACCAAGAGCTAAACCAAGAAAATTATTAGCTAAGGTGAGTGTTGCAAATGCAGAGCCATGAACTGAGTTATGTGTGAGATTGGCCACCATGGCACTAGATGGCCCATTGGTTCCTAGGGCAATAAACATTCCGAGGCAGATGAGAAGTAACTGGTTACGTCCCACAGGCATAGCAAAAGCAATTAATAAAAGAACACAACCGAGCAAGCAGTATGTAATCGCTAAACTGACCTTACGATCTGGACAATTACGGCCCAAATAATCACACAACATGCCGCATAGAATTGTGCCTACTGCACTACATAGCAAAATGACCGCTGCCATCACGCCTGCCTTGTCGGTACTCATGCCGTAATAGCGATTGAGATAACTCGGCATCCAGACAATCACTGTGCCACCAACAAATATTTGCAGACCACTACCAATGTAAGTGGCAATGACTGAACGACTTGAATATAAAGTTTTTAAAGGGCTTTTAATGTGCTGGGTTTTACTACGAATTTTATTTTGAGGTGCTGCGTTTATTCTGTTTTCTTTCACTAAAATTGGATATAGAAAGGCCAAAATGAGACCAAATAAAGCAATTCCTCCAAATGCCCAACGCCAACCGAAATGCTGTGCGAGTACACCACCTAAAGCCACACCCAAAAATGAGCCAAATACGCCACCTGCCATAAAAGCACTGGCGAGTGTTGCACGCATTTCTCGTGGAAAAACAGCCACAACCACCGCGATTCCAACGCTGCCATAAGCAGCTTCACCCACACCAACCATAAAACGAGCAATAAACATTTGCTCATAATTTTCAGCCAGTGCACATCCTAAAGTCGCCAAACTCCATAACGTCGCCATAATGGCCAAGCTTTTAACTCGTCCAAAACGGTCTGCCATTAATGACAACGGCAGAGTCAATAAACCCACCATTAACGCCACAATGCCACTGAGCAAACCTAACTGGCTATCGCTGAGCAACCACTCATTTTTAAGTAAAGGAAAAACTGCGTTTAAGACTTGTCGTGACATGTAATCTGAAATGAGCAGACCAAATGTCAAAGCAAAAACAAGCCATGCGTAACGACGAGGTATACTGATTGACGTATCAACATCGCTCATCTGATCTGAATACTGATGTGCATTCATACGACCTCCTTGTATTTTTTATAATTTCTATTTAGCTAGTGCAGCAACGCACTTTTAAAATCAAAGCGAATAAGCTGCACTACAATTGAGGTCTAAGTTCCGTTAGACCTTGTCACATTATTTACGCTGCGGCACGCCCTTTTGCCCAGCTTTACGGTTGGGTGCCATACCATTTGCGATTAGGGTTTCTTCAATACTGTTGTATTGCACCCCAATACGATAAATTTCACGGGCTTCTTTTCCTGAGGCAATTTCACGGCCTAGTTCATGAGCGATTCGAACGGTTTGCTTAATTTGCTCTACAGATGAAAAACGACGTCCATGATGATCAATGATCGTGTCTTCATTACCTACACGCGCATGTAAACCCATTGCCATCGACATGGTATTAAAAGGCAACACATTTTTGAGTAGAGACTCAGATGTCAAAGTACATCCATCGGGTACGCGATGAATAAAATTAAAGAAATTAAATGGGTTTGGACCATCAAAACCACCGCCGATTCCAATCCAAGTTAAGTTTAACGGCCCCATGTACAATCCTTTACGTACCATACGTTCTAACGTCTCAAGACCATGCATGCCCGTTAACTGAAAGTGCGGTTGAATATTGTTTTTACATAAGCGCTTGATGTGTTCAGTGACCCATGCAGGACCTGCTGGCACAGTCATCTCTGCATATGCTGCCTGAGTCGCTGGATGTGCCAATGAAGTCCCTTCTAAATATTCAGGATAGAGTAATTCCATAATATTCATTTGTGTGGTGTTAATTGCCACCGTAACCTGATCGGGCTTTGGTGTAAGTTCAGCCAACATATGTCGGGTGTCATCACTTAGCCATAGAGCCGCTTCACCTTCACTTTCTGGTGCAAAAGAAATCGAACCGCCTACCTGAATAATCATGTCAGGCACAGCTTCACGAACCCCTGCAATAAGCTCGTTAAATTTTGACAAGCGTTTAGAGCCTTTGCCATCAAGCTCACGGACATGTAAATGCAGCACTGTCGCGCCTGCTTCATAGCACTCAACCGCTTTTTGTATTTGCTCATCCATGGTCACAGGAATATCTTCTGGAAAATCTTCTGGCATCCATTCGGGTCCATATGGCGCAACCGTGATTACCACTTTTTCCATATTTTCTGGGTGCAATGAGTCGTCAAAAAATTGCATGTGCATCTCCTTATGTATTTTTAGGATTTTCAAATAGATAAAAATTTTTAATCTATAGATTTAATAGGTTGCGTCACCAATAATGCCGGCCCTCTCCATTTTTCGGTGGCAAGGTGGATAATCCATGACTGCATAATGTTGTGTACTGCGGTTATCCCAGATGGCAATGCTGTTAGGCTTCCAGCGCCAACGTACTTGAAACTCTGGAATATACGCTTGAGAAATTAAGTAACGCAGTAGTTCAGCTGCGCCCGGATTGGCATCTTGTCCAAATCTGACTCGCTCTTTAGTGTGATAGTTACTGAAGTGCGTTGTGAACGCGTTGACGTATAAAATTTTCTCGCCAGTTTCAGGATGGGTACGTACCACTGGGTGCTCAGCATCGGGAAACTTTGCTTTTAAGTCCAAGCGTTTTTCAAGTGGCATAGCCGCACCAAAACTCGCTTCTATGCTGTGGTAGGCACGTAAGTCAGCAATCTTATCCTTAATATCGTCGGGTAAAGACTCATAGGCCATCACCATATTGGTCCACATGGTATCACCCCCTACAGGTGGGCATTCAACACAGTGCAACACGCATCCCATCGGTGGAACCTTGCGCCAGCTTGCATCACTGTGCCAAGCATTTTCATAACGATCGACCGGACTTTCAGGATGTTTATAGATCTGCACCAAACCCGGATGATCAGGGTGGCTGCCTACCGCAGGATGATCTTCTAATTGTCCAAATTTTTCTGCAAATGCCACATGATCCTGACGAGTTAAGTGCTGATCTCGCAAGAACAACACACGATGTTTAAGTAGTTGTGTGCGAATTTCAGTAAATAATCCATCATCATAAATCGCATCAGCGAGTTTGACGCCACTGAGCTCTGCACCAATATTGCAAGTTAACTGTTCAATTTGCATAAGAAATCCCTTCAAATTACAAAGATTGATGAACCTATTGTTTTACGTGCTTCCAAATCACGATGAGCTTGTACGGCATCCTTTAGCTCATAGCGCTGATTAATTTCAATTTTGATTCGTCCATGTCGAACATGATCAAATAATTCATTTGCCAATTCTTTCTTCTCGGCAGGATCTGCAATGTAATCTGCTAAAGCTGGACGTGTGACAAACAATGATCCTTTCACGGCGAGTAATACCGGATCAAAAGCAGGGATTGGACCAGACGCTGTTCCTACACAAACCAACAAACCACGGCGTTTGAGAGAGTCTAATGAACTCATAAAAGTGGCTTGGCCAACACTATCGAAAACGACATTTACACCCACGCCGTCTGTTAACTCACGTACACGCTCCGCAACATTTTCATGACTGTAGTTAATGACATGATCACAACCATGAGCTCGTGCTACGGCAGCTTTATCTTCTGAAGATGTGGTCCCGATAACAGTCAAGCCAAGTAATTTGGCCCATTGAGAAACAATCAGCCCAACACCGCCTGCGGCTGCATGTAGTAAAATTGAATCGCCCGCTTTAAAGTCATAAATACGGCGCATCAGATAAGCAGCGGTCAGCCCTCGCATAGTCATGGCTGCCGCTGTTTCACAAGAAATTTCTTCGGGTAATTTAATTAAAGTATTGGCTGGAATTAAACGGTGAGTGCTATATGCACCTAAGGTATTTAAAAAACCCGTATAGGTGACCCGATCACCTACTTTAAGCTGAGTGACTCCTTCACCTAAAGCTTCGATAACACCAGATGCTTCGACGCCCATGCCATTAGGCATTGGAATTTGATAAGTTCCATTACGAAAATATGTATCGGCATAATTTAAACCGACTGCCACATGACGTAGGCGTACTTCCCCTGCTTTTGGATCTCCTACTTCTACATCTTCATAGCGCAATACTTCTGGCGTTCCTGTTCCATAGAAACGTATAGCTTTCGTCAACGTCATGTCCTATTCCATATTTTGGTTTTTTATTGAGTGCCTATAAAAGCAATAACCAAAATTACAACAGTTAGGATATAGGCCACTTTACATTTGACGACACAAGCTTAACGTTTAATGACAAAGGATATTCCAAATATTGCTAAAGAATACTCCCAGCAATTGCAGCAGACTTATGTAGATTGGCGCTATTAGAGTTTTTATTTTCGTTTAAGCTAAAACTGACCGCCTCTTTTGCATGAATGGTGGTCGTATCAAATAAAGGAACCGAGAATTTAAGCTCACCAATTAACATACAAATTTCGGTACAACCCAAGATAATTCCTTGGGCACCTTCAGCTATAAGCCTCTCTACAATAGCGATGTACTTTTGCTGAGAATCGGGGTTAATCACACCTAAACAAAGTTCTTCATAAATGATGCGGTGGACTGTCTTTCGATCTTCTTCATTTGGAATAATCACATCAATTCCATAATCCTGCAATCGAGCTTTATAAAAATCTTGCTCCATTGTAAAAGCTGTCCCTAACAGTGCAACTTTACCAATGTTTTGACTCAAAATTTCTTTTGCCGTTGCATCAGCAATGTGTAATAAAGGAATGGTAATTGACTCTTCAATCTGGGCAGCAACTTTATGCATGGTGTTAGTACAGACTAAAATACAATCTGCCCCTGCTTTTTCTAAATTTTGTGCTTGCTCAGCTAAGTAGGCTCCAGCTTCTTGCCATAAACCTTTCGATTGTAAGGCTGCTATTTCTTCAAAATCGACACTATTTAGAATGATTTTGGCTGAATGTAGTTTCCCTAACTTGTTCTGAACCATTCTATTAATTTGTTGATAATAAAGTGCTGTAGACTCCCAGCTCATGCCGCCGAGTAACCCGATTGTTTTCATTATTTAACCCTTCTATTTATTCAAAACTTATCTATATCTCTTATGAGTAAAGTACAGCTAGAATAAAATTGCTTTCTTTATTGAATTATTATTCATC
The DNA here is from genome assembly GCF_049310645.1 of Acinetobacter sp. JADD-222. NCBI lineage: Bacteria > Pseudomonadati > Pseudomonadota > Gammaproteobacteria > Moraxellales > Moraxellaceae > Acinetobacter > Acinetobacter sp. JADD-222. Next base: position 119,885 of record NZ_JBMOWI010000001.1, read on the forward strand.
TTATAAGCTATAATTTTTTAAACTATTTAATAAGAACTCTATGTTAGAAACAGAACGTTTAATTTTACGGCCATTCCTTGAAGAAAACTTACCTATTATGTTGGAGATGTTTCAAAATAAAGATTTTATGGCTTTTTCACCTCATGGTGCCTTATCAACTGAGGCAGCAACTGGTCGATTTTTAGAAATTCTTGAGCATTATAAAAATTATAATTTTGGCAAAATGGCTATCGTCTTAAAAGATACCCATAAAATTATTGGTTATTGTGGTTTTGAAACTTGTGAGGTTGATGGCAAGACGGAAGCTGAACTAGGTTTTAGACTTATTAAAACTGAGCGAAATAAAGGTTATATTGTTGAAGCTTCACTTAAGTTACTAGAAGACATGCAAAGTCGAAACTTTAAGCATGTGATCGCTTTTTCAGAAAAAGATAATTTACCTGCCCACAACCTATTAAATAAACTTGGTTTTGAAAAAACAAATTCATCTAGTTACATGAATATGGATGTTATCTTTTTCAAAAAAGACCTGTCATTTCTTTGATAAAAATAACGTATTACCTTAAAAAAACTTTAAGTGAATGAAGATCTATTGGTTTCAAGAAAACAACTATTAAAGCCAAACCATAAAACATAAGAATTCACGCAAAATTCACGACCAGCTCTTTAATTTGATCTTATAAAGTTGGCTTGGATATCGACATGAAAATTATAACTACAGCCCTAGGGTTGATTACTTTGGTAGGTTTAACGGCGTGTAAAAGTGTGCCTAGTTACTCAGGTGACTATGGCAAAGCTGAACAAAAAATTACTGGTATAGAATTAGATGACCAACAGGCGCTAGATGTCGGCAATCGTTTTGTCGCTGCATTTAATACGCTCGGCACCCCTTCTTTTGTAAATAATGCTAGCAATCTTTACGCTGATCAGCTCTATATCAACGATACACTCTCGCAGTTCTCTCAAAAGAAAGATCTGATTAAGCATTTTGAAGGCATGAATGCCCGAGTGAGTAATGTCACTGTAAAACTCATTAGTGCAACTCATCACCAAGATACAGCCTACATTCATTGGTACATGACCTATGACTTTAAAATGCTAGGTCGCTCAAAAACTATGGCTTCTTATGGAATTAGTCAGATTAAGATTAATGACCAACAAAAAATTATTTTCCAGCAAGATTATTGGGATCCAGCGAATGGCCTCTACCGTTCTTTACCCATATTTGGAGGAGTATATAAATGGATATTGCCGTTCAAAAAAGTCGAATCTTGATATTTCTAGTAATCTTAATCGTATCTCAAGCGAATGCGGCTGAACTAAAAAAATGCAGTTCAGCACCTTTAATGGTTACGAGTAAAAAGGTGGGAAATGTCAGTTACTTTGCTGAAGATTGCCAAAAAAATTGGCAAAGCCAAAGCATCAAAATGGACTTTAGCTATAACCGCGATATTCCCGAGTGGGCATTTAAACGCGCAGCCACCCACTTTTTGAAGAAAAATGTTAGCGGCTTTGATGCTAAATCTCCGCTTAATCATATTAATGAACTATATAGGCCAATTAAGAGTGGAGATCTTTATAGTCTCTATTATCAACATGAAAATCAAAAACTAGAACTGAAATTAAACCAGAAGCTACTCGGTTCTTTGAACAATCCGAATGCAAATCAATATTTTAAAATCTGGTTTGGTAGTGAACCGTTTAATGCTAAATTAAAACAACAATTATTAAATTAATGGCTTAATAAAATCTCATGGGTAATCACTTTATCCTCATGGTTGAGGACCATTTTGAACTTGCAGCAACAGTCTGCGAATTTCTTGAAGTGCATGGTTATGTTGTCGATCATGCACGTAATTTAGATGCTGCACGAACTTTTCTCAAATCTCAGCATTATCATCTTTTGTTGCTCGATATAAATTTGCCTGATGGCTCAGGTTATGACCTATGTAACTGGCTACGTACCGAACAAGGCGTTGATATTCCCGTTCTTATGCTCACAGCAAGAGATACTTTAGATGACAAACTTAAAGGTTTTACTGCTGGCACAGATGATTATTTGGTAAAACCTTTTGATTTTAATGAATTAGTGATGCGGATTCGTGCATTAATAAAAAGAGCAGCTGGTGAAGTCACCCATCATAAAATTCAGATTCACGACTTAATTCTTGATAGCGCAACTCAAACCGTGGTTCGTGCCGGAAATAATATCGAGTTACCCCCTATTCAATTTAAACTATTAAAAATTTTGATGCGCCAGTCTCCCAAAGTAGTGACCAAGCAAGAACTGATGATGGAATTATGGGGTGATGAAGAACCTGAAAGTGATGCGTTACGCAGTCACATTTATAACTTAAGAAAAATGGTTGATAAACCTTTTGATCCTAAACTATTACATACAGTGGCAGGTGTCGGTTTAAAAATTGCTTTGGAAGATTCTGCGACCTAACTTAAATAGACCACAACAATTAAGCCTGTGGTTGGCTCCAAATCAAGTTCAGGATGGGTGGTTAAATAGTACTGCCGATCAAACAGCTCCACTCTCCATCCTAGTTGTTTGCAAAGCTTTTGTACCAATTGCAAACCAATTCCATGGCCTTTAGCCTTTAAGGAAAGTTGCGAATCGCTGAGCTCTTGCACCTTTACATCGTTAGGTAAAGAAATTCCAATTCCATTATCTGCAATAATCAGGCTGTTTTTTTGTTGAATAATGTCGATTTGTGAGCCTTGAGAATAGTTCAGGGCATTACGTAAAATATTACCTAAAACCATTTGAGTCATCGAAGGATATAACCAACGTGGCTGCTCAGAAACATCAGGTTGAATATTAATCTGTATCCCTTTACCTGCACTTACCGCTTCTAAACTTTCAACAAGATCCTTTACCGTTTTCGATAATAAATTTTTCTCAGATGGCAAGCTTTTTACCGTATTCCGAGCAATCGCCAGTAAGGTATCGACGAGCAACTGCATATCTTCAATTGTGTTATGAAGACGAACTAAAGATTTATCGTCTCCGTATTTCGCCTGACACAGTTGTACATTACCTTTCAAAATGGTGAGTGGAGTGCGTAACTCATGGCTCACATCTCCAGTAAATTCTCTTTCACGTCGAATAAAATCACTTAAAACTTGATGATATTTTTCTAAAGCTTGTTTGAGATATTCGGCTTCCATGTTGCCATTGGTATTAATATCTCTAAAAGGTGATGCTTGAGTGTCTTGATGTGCCCAATCGATATTTTCTAAGGCATTCGCTAAACGCGTAATCGGGGAAAAATAGCGTCTTGCTCTTCGGTTTGACCACCATAAAAAGCTATATAAAACAGATAAGCTGAACATGAGTGGAGCAAGACCAAATAACCAGATCAGTTTATTAACATTACTTTCGCCAAATACCAACAGAACATGTTGACCATTACGCTCACCATAGACCGTCATTCTTTCTTTACCATCAACAAATACTCGGTGCACGCCACTTTCTAAATGCATGCCCCGAAAAGGTTGAGGCGCGACCTGTGTATTCCACCGATATCCATATAAATTTTTAGTATCTGGTAAATCAGCATTTGGGTTACGTTCTATACGTAACCAGTAATGCTCCATTTCCTGTTCTAAAGCGGTTTTAAGTAAAGAGCCCTTAATCACCCAAGCACTACAAGCCAACCCGACCACGATCGATAATGCAATCAGACCAATCTGCAACCAGTAATATCGATTGAACATTTGGGCTAATGGATGACTCGCTTTGCCATCATGTCGATTTTTTATCATATCTTTATCGCCGGGATAGGCTATAGAAATTACTATGATCGCTTTTTAAATAAAAAGTGACCAATGACCCATTCTTGACCTTGCTCAAAACCAAATAACTCAGCACAAGCCATGAAGAAAATACGCCAGCGTTGCCACCAAATATTGGCATCTTTTCCATAGATTTTTTTAAACAGGGGCTTCAGTTCGACTTCTTGATTATCCATATTATCAAGCCAAGCATTTGCCGTTCTCATATAGTGCTCACCCGACCACCGCCACTGTTGAGCCAACTCTAAATGCTCTTGAAAATGCAAAAAAGTCGAAGTCGAAGGCATTAAACCGCCAGTAAAGAAATACTTGGACATCCAATCATAATCTGATTTCACTTCAAAAGGATAATGTAAAAAGCGATGGCAAAAAATATGACACCAAAGTAAGCCGTCTGCTTTTAACCAGCCCTGAATTTTTTCAAAAAGACGTTGGTAATTACGTACGTGTTCAAACATTTCGACCGATACAACACGATCAAACTTGTCTTGGTCTAATTCAAGTACATTCACATCACAGGTAAGCACTTCAACATTGGTTAAACCTCTCAACTCTGCTTGCCGAAGAATATGCTTTTTCTGAGTTGCAGAATTTGAAACAGCCGTAATCTGTGAGCGTGGATAGTTTTCTGCCATCCACAAAGTTAAAGAGCCCCATCCACAGCCTAACTCTAAAATGTGTTGACCGTTTTTAAGTTGTGCTCTTTCACAATAAAGCTGAAGAGCTAACTCTTCTGCCTCATCTAAAGTTGTGGTTTTAGTCGGGAAATAGCACGCACTATATTTAAGTCTTTTTCCAAGCACCGCCTGAAAAAACTCGGTCGGCAATTCATAGTGCTGCTCGTTTGCCTTATCCGTTTCAACGGCGATTTCGCTCTTCTTCAGCATATTAAGCACATCCATGTAGCGCTGCGCCCCTTGTTCAGGGTCATAACGGCCTTCTTGGATTAAGCGCTTTTTACTTAAAGCACGAATTGCAGCTCGAATTGCATGATCTGGAATCACACCACTTTCAACAATTTTCAAAGACTGATGAACAATAAAATCCATATGCGCACCTATTTTTTGGGTTTTCGCGGAATAAACATTGATGTTTTTTGTTGATAATCAAGATAATTTTGACCGCGACTTTTAATTGCTTGTTTTTCACTAAATGGAATACCCGTGACGTAATATAAAAATAGCCACATCAGTAACGGATAAATCCACAATACATATTGGCCTGCTGCTAAACCAATAATTGGATAGGCAAACCAGTGTAACCATTCAAAAAAATAATTGGGGTGACGTGAATAACGCCATAAACCCTGATCCATCGTTTTGCCATGATGATCTGGATTTAATTTAAATCGGTATAATTGCTGATCAGCGAGTTGTTCTCCAATGAAAGCAATTGCCATGATGACAGCTGCAATTACTAAAGCGACTTTATATCCACTACTCCATTCAGTTGCCTCTACATTGAGTAGCGCCCACATCGGCAAAAAGAACAAAAGCACTAAAAGTGTTTGAAAGATAAAAAAGAATAAAAAGCCAATATGCTGAAACTTACCCATCGCTTTACGCATGCTCGCGTAACGTCCATCTTCTTTTTGTTCAGATTGATAACGTCTTAACAGGTGCCAAAATAATCTTAAAAACCATAAGCCGCTAAAAATACCGATAAAAAGACGCACTTCAACTGGGGCAACTGAAATGAGTAAAGAAGACACAATAATGTTTACTGCCAGACAGAAACTCCATGCAGCATCTACAATTCCAGCTCTGCCATTTAGAGTGGCAAGTAGCCAGCTCAGCAACATGATCATTAAATCTAGAATCAGTAAATTCCAAAACATGAGCAGTCTCCTTACTTGAGCTGTTTGATTTAGTAGCTGGTACTTTCAAACAACAAGTGAACATTGCTTATCACGCCTTCTTTAAAACCACCTTCGCAATAACATAAATAAAAATCCCACATGCGAATGAAGTTTTCATCAAAACCTAGAGCCAATACTTGTTCCCGCGCTGCTAAAAAACGCGCTCGCCAGTGATGAAGTGTTTGTGCATAACTTAAACCAATATCATTTAAATGTTTTAACCTTAAACCACTCTCAGAGGCGGTTTGAGTTAATACACTTATGCTAGGAATGAAGCTACCCGGGAAAATATAGCGCTTAATATAATCAACTGTATTTAATGCTTTTTTATATCGGAAATCTTCAATGGTAATGGCTTGAATAAATGCCAAACCTTTCGGTTTTAAGAGTGCTTTACATTGATCAAAGTATGTCGATAAATATTGCGCACCAACCGCCTCAACCATCTCAATTGAAACCAGCTTATCGAACTTACCTTCGAGCAAACGGTAGTCTTTAAGTTGCACATCAATTCGATGTGCCAAGCCAGCTTCATTTACACGAGTAATGGCTTCATCATATTGAGCTTGTGAAATGGTAATGGTGATTACTCTACAGCCATAATGTTGAGCTGCATAAATGGCAAAACCACCCCACCCACTTCCAATTTCAACCAAATGATCTAGCGGTTTTAAATCTAACTTTTTACAAATGATCTCTTTTTTTAAATCAGATGCTTCTTCGAGAGTCATGTTTTCATTTTCAAAAACGGCGCTCGAATACATTAAAGACGGATCTAAAAATAATTTAAAAAAGTCGTTGCTTAAGTCGTAGTGCTCGGCAATATTTTTACGGCTACCACTTATAGAGTTCTTTCGATTTTGATACCACGCTTTAAGAAAAAACTGGCTCGCTTGAGCAATAACATTCTGGTTGATTTGGTCCAATACAGCTCGATTACGTGCCAAGATCTGAATCAACTCGACAAGGTGCTCGCTGCTCCAGTCACCACGGATGTAGCCTTCTGCTGCTCCCAAAACACCATTTTTTAAAATGAGATCCATCAATAAAGGATTGTGAACTTCAATCACAGCATGTAAGTCTGAAACTTCACCGACCGTCCCATTCCACGCGCCCTGAAAAGTGATCTGTCCATGACGTAGTTTGAGAAGACTCTTGAGCAGTAACGGTAGTGAGTCATCTTCACCATAAAGAAATGTTTTTATCATGTCTTATCTACCTTGATCTTTTTAGGATGACGATAAAATGGAACTTTTTTTCGCCACAACTTAAATGCCTCTAAATATATTGAAAACAGCATTTTAAAAGGCGCTAGGCTGTTCATAAGAGCATATCGATATTGCTGTGAAGGAAATGTGATGGGCACAAGCTCAAATCGCATAGTGGCATCGAAGAGTTGTTTTTGTTCTTCAAAGAGCTGCATATTAATGACATTTTGCTGATCTGAAAAACTAAACCGCCAGTGGTAAGTCAACTGCATGGGCATGAACGGCGAAACATGAAATGATTTTTCAAAATGAAAATCAAAACTCTGATAATCACCCATATTTCTTTGTTGTTTTGAGCAGTCATGTATATAAACTTTTCGTTCATTCCACGGGGTATTGGTAATTTCACTGACAATAAATACGGGTTTTCCGGTTTTATTTAAAACAAAATAAAATACGACCGAATTAAACCTAAAACCCAAACAACGAGGCAAAGCCAAGACTCTGATTTGCCAGTCTGGCCGAAGATGTGAGTTGTTATTTTGGAGTATCGCTTTCTCGACTCTATCCCTTATAGAGCCGCGATACATGTTTAAAAAATCATTTTTAGATAGTTTTAATACATTCCAATGTTCAGTCGACCAGAGTGAACAATCGTTTGTAATATCAACTAATTGATCTGGATCGAACCATAAATAATTTAAGGTCGATGTAAACTCATGCGGTTTAGGGCTATAACGCCGATGACGAATAAGCGCAGGAGCGATAGCAAGTTTATTTAATAACATTTGAAAGCTCCTTATTTATTCTTATAACGCTAAGAGTTGCTCAACAACACGTGCTGCACTGCGGGCGCCGTCTTCATGAAAGCCCCAGCCCCAATATGCTCCACAAAATGAAGTACGATTTTGCCCATTAATTTCGTGCCAACGAGATTGAGCTTGAATCGCTTTTGCATCAAATACGGGATGCCGGTATTGCCGCTCAACCAAGATGTCTTCGGCTTTGATTTTCATATTCGGATTTAAAGTAGAAAAAATTTGCGTAGCGCAGGATAAATTCTGCAGATTATTCATCCAGTAGGTAAAACCATAATGTATGTCGGACTTATCGTTTTGAACTTGAGAAGTTGGTGTTACATGTACATGCCAGCTTGCCCACTGCAAACGGCTTTTAGGCATAATTGAAAGATCACGATGGACGACCATTCGATTATCTTGATAACCAAATTGGCTTAATATTTCTTGTTCAAGCTCTGACGCATCTTTAATTAAACTTAGGCTATCGTCAGCATGGCTTGCAAAAATCACCCAGTCATATTGGGCTTGCCCTTCAACGGTTTCGATCAACACAGTTTCTGGTGAACGACTCACAGCTTTTACTTCTGCAAATTTCCACTCAATGGATCGGCATTTTTTTTGAATAGCACGAATATAGCTTGCCGAACCATGTTTAACTGTTTGCCATTGTGGGCGGTCTTTTAACTGCAACATGCGGTGATGTTGAAAAAAGCTCACCACAAATCGATATGGAATTTGTGCTACTTGCTCAACGGGTGCCGACCATAAGGCACCGCACATCGGATAAAGATGCTCATAACGGAACTCATGACTATATTTGTGAAGGTCCAAATAGTCTTCAATCGATAAATTAGGATCAATATCTGCCACATCTATATCTTTATTGTCATCATAAAAACGCAGCAAATCTGAGAGCATTTGCAGAAATTTTCGGTTTAAAAAGTTCTGCGGACGGGCAAAGAGCGACCATTTCTTTGAAGGGTTATATTGAAGTCCACTGACCAGATTATTCACCGAAAAACTCATATCGCTGCTTTGAGTTTCTACACCTAATTTTTTAAGCATGTCGGTAAATAACGGATAGTTATAGCCATTAAACACAATAAAACCACTATCTACCGCGACTTTAGTGCCTTCTATCTCTAGCTCGTGAGTGTCAGTATGACCGCCAAAATAGTTATTTTTTTCATACACAGTGACTTGATGTTGTTCTGACAATCTCCAAGCTGCGTAAAGTCCAGATATACCTGAACCAATAATGGCAATTTTCATAACACTTCACCGTTTTCAATTTTTTCTATCGATAGGTTTTTAATCTTTTTATATTGATAAACCTTGTCTGGTACTGGCTTTAGTCCCCACACCAAACCAAATAAAGACATCAGTTTGAGCACATAAAAGGTGATATCAATCTGCCACCAATAAAAGCCTTGTCGCACACTGCCTGCGTAAAAGTGATGGTTGTTGTGCCATCCTTCACCCAAGGTAATTAAAGAAAGTAGAAAATTATTACGGCTATCATCTGGGGTATTAAACTCACGTGAGCCATAACGATGAGCGAGTGAATTAATACACAAGGTTGCATGTGTTAATAGAACAGTGGAAATCACAAATCCCCACACTAAAAGTTGTAAGCCATTGGTGCCCAACTCAGGAAAATGTTGCGCAAGCCAAGAACCTAGGCCATAAATTGCTAAGGCCGTCAAAATCACAATAGGCAAACTAAATCGGTCTAGCCAAATCAGCTCAGGATATTTCAACCAGTCTTTAATGACTTTTTTTCGAGTAGCAAAATTTTGCTCATTTAAAAACCAGCCTACATGCGAATACCAAAAACCTGCTTTCGCTGAATGCGGGTCCTGATCGGTGTCGGTAAAGTGATGGTGATAACGGTGATGGGCTGCCCACCATAACGGTCCGCGCTGAGCACTCATGGTTCCGATCAGTACAAAAATGAATTGAACAATACGTGATGTCTGAAAAGTTTTATGCGAAAGATAGCGGTGAAAAAAAGCGGTAATTGCAAACATGCGAAGAAAATAAAAACCCAGCATGAAAACAACCGCGAACCAAGATACGCCCACCCAAAACACTGCTAAACAAGCGATATGTAATAAAATAAAAGGAATAATTCTTAACCATTGAATTTTCTTTTCAATGACATATTCGCTAGAAGCACCCACTTGCGCATTTTCTGAATCTGACCAGCTATCGATCCAGCGCAGAAAAAATTTAGACATTGATTCTTCCTGATCTAAAGCATTTCTTTTGGTTCTAATTTAGAAAATGCGCAATGAATTTTATGTGAAGTTCACTCGGTTACGAGATAAATATAAGCATCTACGCAACCAGCATTTCACTATTTAGACTGTGTTGTCTTAACGAGTTTAGAAACGTCGTAGCCATAGCTTTTTGCGGTTTGCAGATAAGACTGATATGTCGCCTCATCAAGTTGAGGACTACGAGAAAGAATCCATAAATATTTCTGGCTTGGGCCACCCACTAAAGCGACCTGATAATTTGGGTCAACTCTTAAAACCCAGTAATCGCCTTTTGTAAAAGGAATCCATCTAAGACCAGAAGGTAAAAAGCTCACCTTCAATTTACTGTTGCCTTCATTTTGCGGATAAGCAACTCCTTCAGATGAGATCATTTCGCCTTTTTTTGTCGTACAGCTATTTAAAACACCAACGGTTTTGTCCGCGTTAATAGAATAGTTTGCAGTTGTATTGGCTACACAATTACGCTGAAAAAACATAGGTAAATGTGCAATTTCATACCACTTACCTGCGTATTTATTAATATCGATAGAATCAACAGCGACAGGTTTAGTACTGGTGTCTGCAAAGGTGCTCAAAGGAAGCATTAAGCTCACCGCTGCAAGGCTACTGCTAATGACAAGTGATTTAAATAATAATTTCATGATTGCCCTCTTCTGTTTATTTCATACGTTAAACATACGTCAGAGGGCTGTGAACAAAGCGTGAATTTTAAAAATTAAGCAACATTAATAAGAGTTTAATTGTATTTCTTTGCAGCATCTGCAATTGGAAAATCAAGCTCAAAGCACACACCCTCGACCGTGTTACAAGCCTTATAGCGGCCATGATGCAGATCCATAATTGAAGCAACAATCGATAAGCCTAATCCACCTGTTTGATTCTGATCACTTCGACTTGAGTGACATTGGTAGAATCTTTCAAAAAGATGCTCAAGTTGATGATCTGCAATTGAAACACCTCCCGTTACCACAGTCAGACTCACCCATTGCCTATGTTCAATCATCTTATGTTTTGTTGCGATATAAATAGTTCGCTTGTCACCACCGTGAACCAACGCATTTAAAACAAGGTTATAAACGGCTCTTTGAAAAAGCTCAGGATCTGCAAATAACGTTTGAGCTTCTAAGTTAAAACTAAAATGACAGTCTTGTTCCTCGGCCTGATATTCAAAAATCTGGTGTAGCCTATCCATAACATCTTGGAGATTTATTTCTTGTTTGTTTACAAGCACCATTTTCTGATCGGCTCTTGCCAAGAAAAGCATGCTATCAATCATGCGTTTTAATCTGTGGTAATCGTCTAAATGAGAAACCAATAAATCTTCATATTGCTCAACCGAACGTTCGCCAGTTAAAGCAATCTCGGTTTGCCCAATCAAATTATTTAAAGGTGTGCGGAACTCATGTGCGATATCTTCAGAAAAACGATTGAGCTGCGTATAGCCCTTTTCAATACGCTCAAGCATGTGGTTTATATCTTTTGAAAGCAGCTCAACTTCTAAAGGAGAATTTGAGAGGTTTAACCGTTTCTGTAGCTGGTTTACGTTAATAGAATGAGTTTGCTTGCGAAGCTCTTGTAACGACCGTAAACCTAAATGGCACGCTAAAATACAAAGCGCAAAGATCGCAAACACGCCCCCGACCACATACATCAAGAGACGTTCTTGAAAAGGTAAAAGAATATTGATGCGTTCCGACCACTGCTTACCTGCAATGAGCAGATAAGGCTCGTTATTAATTTTTATGGTTTTCCAAGCAATACGCGTTGGATATGAGTTATTGGCTAAATCTTGAAATTGAAGACTGTCGCGCTGTGCAAGTTCAGGTAGTTGAATGTGAAGCGGATTGATATTAATTAAAGTTTTGTCTTTATGGATGAGCAAAAACAAGTTGTCTTGGTTTCCGAGCATGTTTTGATACAGCTTAGGCCGCGCAATGATTTGCTCTACATTTTCGCTATCTTGTAGCAAAATTTCCAAACGGTTAATTCGCTCTGCTAAAGCTTTATCTTGCTGCTTCAATAAAATTTGGTTAATGCCTAAATAGGTCATAAAACCGACTGAACATAAAATTAAGGCAGAACAAAGCGTGACCAGTAATGTAATACGGACTTCAAGAGAACGCAAAAATTTAAAGTTCATAAGCTAACCGAAATTTTATAGCCCAAGCCACGTATGGTATGAATGAGTTTTAACTCATATCCCTCATCAATTTTGCTTCGTAAACGGCGTACAGCGACATCAATAAAGTTAGTATCAGTGTCAAAGTTAATATTCCAAACTTCTGAACCAATTTGTCTGCGTGTCACAATTTGCTCTTTGTTGAGCAATAGATAACGCAACAAATTAAATTCGGTTTTACTCAGCTCAATTAAGTTGCCACTACGCCAAACTTTATGGCTAACCACATCCATCTTTAAATCACTAATAGATAGCTCATTTTCTTGCAGATATTGCTGTCGTCTTAACAGGCTTTTAATACGTGCCAATAGTTCAATATAGGAAAAAGGTTTAGCCAAGTAATCATCTGCGCCCAACTCTAACCCTTTCACTCTATCCATCACCTGATCTTTCGCCGTTAAGAAAATCACCGGAATTTTTGAAAACTGGCGTAGGACCTGTAATACGCTCCAGCCGTCTATGTCCGGCAACATGACATCAAGAATAAGCAAGTCATATTGATCTCTCTTTAGCATTTCCAAACCTTGCAGCCCTAAGTGAATGCATTCCGCTTGATATCCAGACTCTTTTAATCCTTTAACCAAATAAGTGGCGATCTTGATCTCGTCTTCAATAATAAGGATACGCATTTTGTAGAGACTCATTTGAAAGATGACAACTTTGTAATGTGATTGTCATGCTTGAAATTAAGCAATTTGTTTAAGATTTTCAAAGCGACATAGAGGCAATCATCATGAAAAAATTGAACTGGCTGATGTTAGCAGCCGTGCTATTCGGTAATAGTACTTTTGCACAGCCCCATGCTTTGAATCAAGTTTATTCGTTAGATCTAAAAACTGCCCACCTGCTAGCCGACAGTGCAAAAGAGGCATGCAAAAAATTAAATCAAAATATTGCGGTTGTTGTTGTAGATCGCGGTGGTAATCCATTAACTGCCGAACGGCATGAGTTGGTGGGCCCGCATAACTTAATGGCTGCCGAGAAAAAAGCCTATACCGCGTTATCTACCAAAACATCGACCTTGGTTTTAAGCCAAAACAGTAACCAAAACCCCGATGCAAAAAATTTAACCACGGTAGCAAATTTACTTTTGTTAGGCGGTGGCCTACCTGTTCGTTTTGAGAACCAAGTGATCGGAGCCATTGGGGTTGCGGGTGCTGGTGGCGCACAAAATGACAATCAATGCGCAAGCAAAGCCATTGAAACCGTTTTTCATTCATAAGGAGTTCATCATGACTAAATCATTTATTGCTTTATCTTCGTTATTTATTGCTTCGGCTACATTTGCACAAACTAATCCGCTAAGTGTGCATGTGTTAAATCTAGAAACGGGTTTACCCTCTTCTCAGGTTGAAGTCGTTTTAGAGAAAAACACCAATAACCAGTGGGTTAAACTCAACCAACAAGTGACCGATTCAAATGGACGTATTACTGCGCTCTATCCAGAAAATAAAAAACTAGAGCAAGGTGTTTATAAAGTTACTTTTAAAACTGAAGACTGGTTTAAAAAGAACAAACAACAAACTTTTTTTGCCGAAGTACCTGTAATTTTTAAAGTCGATGGAAGTGTAAATCACTATCACATTCCTTTATTACTTAGCCCTTACGGTTACTCAACCTATCGAGGCAACTAAAAATAAAACCCCTTTATCTGTTGTGCACAAATAAAGGGGTTGGTTAAAAACGATGCGTTTTACGAACAAACACCATTGCTAATAACCGATTTTTTGTTTGAATCTAGCGCCACAATTGAAGAAGAAACCGTATTAATAATTTGAGTCATTGCTTCACTTGAAGCATTCACAATCGCATCCATTTTTTTAGCTTTTTGATCAATCGGCTGCTTAAAAGCAATTCGACAATTGAGCTGAGATCCTGCATTCGTGATGACTTTTGCATTATTTGACTCTAATTGAGTGGGCGGTATTTGACGCTTCACCACCCAAGACACCGCAATATTAATATAGCTTTTATCTACAATATCAAAATGAGAAAAGTCTGTAGAAACTCGATATAAAGGTTGGTTGTTTCCAGCTAGTCCACTGCTATAACTGTCGATTGCCCCTAATTTTTGCTGCAAACCCGCCGACAAGGTATCGCGTAATTGCGTACCCATGGTTGATGTCCAGCGTTCATTATTTAACACCGTAGACTTACCACTACTATCTTGGAGCACCAAAGGCGCACGGTCCAATCGGTCTGGAATCCCGACAGGTAATACCTCAATCACCTGCACAGTTGATTTTGTAGCCGCAGTAATTTTAGGGGACATCGTATAATAGTTTGGCGTTGGCGAACTCGAACATGCCGTCATGGCAACTGCCGTTAAAAACAGGCCGCTCCCAAGCAGCCATTTGGCTGCTTTAGGATGTTGAAAAGATAGAGTGTTTTTATTTTTCATCATCGGTCTCTGGTGTTTTACCACGAATAATTGATTCAGGATGTTGCTCAATATAGTCTGCCATTAACTGTAATGAAGCAGCCGCACGTGTCATTTGTTGCAATGCTTTACGTACGTCTTGTTGTAACGGCGCATCGCTCGACAAAATAGACTCTGACGATCTTACAGTTTTACGAACATCGTCCAAGGTTGCTTGTAAACCAGGTGCAACTTTTCCATCTAACTGTTTAACCAGTTTATCGGTAGACTCAATGGCTGTGTTCATATTGTTGAGCGTTTTACGTACATCTTGCCCAATCTCAACTAACGGGAATTTGGTTAACTTGTCAGCAATCTGAGAAACTTGTGCTTGTAAGCCACTCAGTTCAGTTGGTGTAGTTGGAATCACCACACGGTCATCACTCAAAATTTGTAATGTGGCTGGTTTAGCTTTAGGGAACTTATCTAGGGCAATATAGTTTTGACCTGTAAGAAGGTTGCCTGTTCTCATTTGAGCACGCCATCCATGTTCAACAAAATCTTTGAAAATATTGCTGTTTGGATTGAGTGCCTGTCCATTCTCAACGCGTGAAGGATAAATGACTGCCTCAACACGCATACGAATCTGCTTATAGTTGTTATAAAACTCTGCATTAATCGATTTAACATTACCAATTTCAATGCCCATGAAATCAATTGGCGCGCCAACAGACAGTCCACGTAATGAATGATCAAAGTACATAATCACACCGCGAGGTTGCCCGTCAGGGTCTTTTAATGCCTCAGATTTCGAGTCCCACAGATTAAAGCGACTATGATTTGCCGCTGTAGTAGCACGAGAGCTTTCAGGGATTCCAAAAGCAATACCGCCCGCGACAATACTTGCCAGCGATTGAGTATCTAAACTAAATCCTGAAGCATTCAGGCTCACATCGATCCCACTCGCCTGCCAAAAACGTGCATCGGTGGTGACAAACTTGTCATATGGTGCACGGATAAAAGTTTGCAGCTCTACAGTTTTACCATCATCAGATAACTTATAGGCTGTAATTTGCCCCACATTAATTCGACGATAATAAATTGGGGAACCGACATCTAAAGACCCCAAGTCATCTGCATTTAAGAAAAATTCTTTGCCCGGCACATCGGAAGTAATCACTGGCGGTATTTCTAAGCCAGTAAATTCAAGCTTTTTCTCTTCCGACTTACCACCATCCACTTCAATATATGAACCTGACAATAATGTGTCTATTCCTGAAACCCCACTCGTCCCAATACGTGGTCGCACAACCCAAAACCGTGAATCTTTTGCGGCAAAGTTACTGGCATCTTTACGCAAATCGATTCTGGCAATCACGTGTGAACGGTCCTCTGAAAGATCAATCTGGCGTACTACGCCAATATCCACCTGTTTATAACGGACCGTTGTTTTACCTGCGACCAATCCCTCAGCCGTCCTAAAAGATACGTCAATGGTCGGGCCGTGAGACAAGAGCGCTTTTATCGCTAATGAAAGCGCAATTAAAAGAGCAATCAATGGAATGAGCCAAATTAAAAGAGGCTTCCACCGACTTTTCTTTTCTTGGGGTTCTGGCAAATCATTCATGCTATCCAGTTCAACATCCGGATCACGACGATCTGAGTTACCAGGGGTTATTTCATTTTCAGACATACTCATTGTTCTTTTATTGACTGGGATTAATGGAATCATTATTCAACGGCGGGTGTTCTGCCTGAATAATCTTGGTTTTGTTTGAGGCAAAAGAAGAAGGCTTATTTGTATTTTGAGATGCGTAGAAGTTATCCCAAATAAGTCGTGGGTCAAAACTTAACGATGCAAACATG
Source organism: Acinetobacter sp. JADD-222 (assembly GCF_049310645.1). Classification (NCBI taxonomy): domain Bacteria; kingdom Pseudomonadati; phylum Pseudomonadota; class Gammaproteobacteria; order Moraxellales; family Moraxellaceae; genus Acinetobacter; species Acinetobacter sp. JADD-222. The sequence goes on from NZ_JBMOWI010000001.1 coordinate 136,241, forward strand.
GTTAACACTACAACTGCACCAAAAGCGATCGAACCCGGCCCTGCTAAAATCGTAGCAAGTGATTGAATCTGAATGAGCGCTGTTAAAAGTGCCACCACAAATACGTCAATCATTGACCAACGGCCGATAAACTCGACAACTCGATATAATTTAACGCATTGCTCAGGTAAAAACTTCCAAGCTGACGATTGTTGAAGATATACCGCCACCAATAAAAAATACAAAATTAGTAGCTTCAACATGGGAATAAAAATACTGGCCATAAAAATGACCACTGAAACCAGATAGTCTCCACTTTGCCAAAAGTAAATGACCCCACTCATGATGGTATCTTGCTGGCTACCCAACAGTGAGTCAGTCACCGTCATTGGAAGCACATTGGCTGGAATATAGAGAATAGTCGCAGCCACCACTAAAGCAAAAGTTCGATTCAAACTCGCTGGTTTACGTGAATGCAGAACGCTATTACAACGAATACAACGTAACACCTGATGGCTTTGGTTGAGTCGTCTCTTTTCATTTTGAGCAGAATTTACGACGCCACAGCAGTGACACACAATTAATGAGAGATCTTTGGCTCTTGGGTATTGCTTAAGCACTGACCCTTGCTGCGAGCTTTGTGTTTGGGTCACATTTTTTATCGTTTTCATGGCAGTGACCTATCAATTTCGTTCCATATATCACTCACCTTTATGGAAGTAATATAAACCAACAATACACTTAAAATCGCAAATGCCCATAACGCAATCTCGGGAATCACCAACACCATTCCTATTAACTTCACAAGCGTGACCAAGATCCCGATTAAGAACACCTCAACCATTCCCCACACTCTCATAAAATAAAGTGTACGTAAGGCAAACACTAAAAATGTGGGTCTTTTCTTCAATACACTTACTGTGCCCAACACATAGGAAAGTAATAACAGATAGGAAAGCGGCACAATAAAAGTAGTGATTAAAATAAGAATGCCAACAAAAGCCCGATCATAATGAAACATTACCCAGACCGCACCCAGTAAGGTGGTTTCAGAGATATTGCCCTGCAATTCAATTTTTACAATAGGAAAGCTATTGGCAATAATAAATACGATTAATGCCGTTAAGATTAAAGCCAACAGCGTCGAAAAAGGTTTGGTGTGCCGATAGAGTTCAGCACCGCAGCATAAGCAATAAGCTCTTTTTCCATAAGCAAGCGGGGTTCTACGATAGACAGTATCGCACTCCTCACAACCTGCTAATTCTTTAAGCTTCATAGTTATACTCTGAGATTTATAGTTTTAACTGTGTCACACAAAACTCTTTTTATTACTAAGGTAAATTAAAATATAAATCAATCGAAAAACTATCCAAGTCATCATAAATTTTGAGATGAAAATTACCGTGTACTGTTCAATATATTATTGAAACTGCTGAATAATCTGTACAAATTCTGTGGCCAAATTAAAATAGAACCTAAAAGTCAAAGGCTTAAGCTGAGATAACACAGTTTTATGACCAAAATATTTGAGATCAGCATGTGACCGCACAGAACCATCAGAAATTTAGCATTTCTGAACAGTACGGCATGTGAGTGATTGGGAAAACAGTACAAAAGAATAGCGTGTTGGTTATACACGCGGACAGAGATTTACTTAAAAATATGAGCGGTCATAGAGTAGCTCTAAAGTTTTTTAATACCCATAACCCTCTCTTTTTAATATGATAATTTTAATTAGAATATAAAACCAAAACATTAATCACTTTTATATTCAAATATACATTTTATTCAAGAACGGCAATTTCAAATCTTATATTTTTCTTTAAAATAAATGTAATTATGAAGATTAATTTAAATATATTAAAAATTAATTTATGCGACACAATTATCAAAAAACTAATTTTAAGTAGATTGTTTTTTAATTTATATAAAAATTAAGACTAGTCTAGCAATTAAAAATTAATTATTTAAATATCAACATATTAAAAATTTATTTTCAAGATTAGATATAAGCAAGACGCTTTAATCTCATCAAATATTCTTTATATTATTGTAAATAAATTTTACCTTTCATTAAAAAATTAATAGTTGATTTAAACACTCAGAATTACCACCAGACCTTAGTTCACACGTATTTTAAGCATATTATTTTTTATAATTAAACTTAAGAAAACCACTAAACTTGAAGGTTTGCTTAAGTAATTTTCATACTGTATTTTAAAAATGAAAAATAAATAAATTTATATATTAAAGATAGAGCTAATAATAAAAGTGAGATCAAAATGATTGAATGGTTACAAGGTGTTTTAAAGCACAGCCCCGAAATATTATTGTTCTTATCACTCGCAATAGGCTTCTGGATTGGACAATTCCAGTTTGGAAAATTTCAGTTTGGTGGAGTCGCAGGCTCCTTACTCGTCGCAGTTGTTTTAAGCCTTATTGGCGTACCTGTCGATAATGGCGTTAAAGCAATTTTATTTGCTCTCTTCATTTACGCAGTAGGCTTTGAAAGTGGCCCTCAGTTTTTTAAATCACTGGGTCCACAGTCCATAAAAGAAATTCTTTTAGCAGTATTCATGGCAGTGTGTGGTTTAGTCACTGTTTTAGTGATGGCTAAAATTTTTCATCTCGATAAAGGTTTGGCTGCGGGTCTCGCTGCGGGTGGCATGACTCAATCAGCCATTATTGGGACTGCGGGAGATGCAATTTCTAGACTCGATCTCCCACTCGCAGAAATTCAAAGACTTCAAGCAAATGTCGCGATTGGCTATGCGGTCACTTACATTTTTGGTTCATTGGGAGCAATTATTGTCTGTGTGAACATCTTGCCTAAATTTATGGGTAAAGAAATTCACGACGATGCTTTAAAAGCTCAAAGTGAACGGCTCAAAGGTGCTTTTGAATTAGCCCCAGGCCAAGAACTGGCAATGCCCGAAATTGTTGGCCGTATTTATAAAGTTAAACAAGCCAATGGGCAAACTATTGCGGAAATTGAAGCAAAAGAGCCGAGTATTACGATTGAACGGTTAAAACGTAAAGATCAGTTTATTGATGTCGCTCCCGAGCTAACTTTACAAACCGACGATGTCATTTTACTGGTTGGTCGCCGTGCCAATGTAGTTTCAGTTGCCGAGCAAATCGGTAGCGAATTACAGTCATCGCAAGGTATGGAAATGATTATGGATACCAACGATGTCATCCTAAGAAATTCCAAATATCTCAACCGTACCTTAGGAGACATTAAGGCCAACACGCCTGCCTACTTAAAGCACGGTATTTATGTACTTGCAATTAAACGTAAGGATGAGCCGCAACCTTTAAGTGATGACACCGTTTTACGTCAAGGCGATGTGGTCACCGTATATGGTACAAAAAGCGACCTCGACCGTTTGGTGAAAGAAGCAGGTAAAGCCCTACCTGAAAGCTTAAAAACGGACTGGATTTTCCATGGTGCAGGCCTTGTGGTCGGCTTAGTGATTGGTCTTTTTGTGATTCGTTTGGGTGACGTGCCCTTAACTCTTGGTGCTGGTGGCGGTGCTTTACTATCAGGTCTTCTGTTTGGCTGGATTCGAAGTCGAAATCAAGTACATGGCAATATGCCTTTAGCGGCTTCACAGCTTCTTAAAGATTTGGGGCTTGCAGGCTTCGTTGCTGCCGTCGGCTTACAATCAGGTTTACAAGCTATTCAAACCATTAAAGAAAGTGGTCTTTCACTCTTTATGATTGGAGTTGTGGTAACACTGGTTCCTCTCCTACTTTCCATGCTCTTTGCTCGTTATGTTCTGCGTTATGACAACGTTGCAGTAATGGCAGGTGCACTATCTGGTTCACGTAGTGCAAACCCTGCATTTGGTGCAATTTTAGACAAAGCAGGAAACTCGATTCCGACCGTTCCATTTGCAATTACCTATGCCCTAGCAAATGTGTTCTTAACCTTACTCGGACCACTGATCGTAGGCTTGGCCTGATTTTATACATTGAATTAGAAATTTTATTCATCTCACTATAATTAAGGAGACGTCCCATGGGGAAAGTCGATTATTCTAAATACGCAAAACTCAGCCCATTTGAACTAAAAGATAATTTAATAGAATTAGCTCAAAGCAGAACTGACCGAATGATGCTAAATGCTGGACGTGGTAATCCAAACTTTCTTGCTACCATCCCACGTAGAGCATTCTTTCAACTGGGTTTGTTTTCTGCGACCGAATCCGAATTTTCATTTTCCTATATGCCGGAAGGTTTAGGTGGCTTCCCGCGCCCCGTTGGACTCCAGTCACGTTTTGATAACTTCATTTTGGAAAACCGTGACAAACCCGGTGTGGTCTTTTTAGGTAAAGCCGTGTCTTATGTGCGCGACCAGTTAGGCTTAGACCCAGATCTTTTTTTACTTGAAATGGTTGAAGGGATTTTAGGCTGTAACTATCCAGTACCAGACCGAATGCTTCGAGTGAGTGAAATAATTATTAAAGAGTACGTCTTAAGAGAAATGGGCGTACAAGGCATGCAAAAAAGAGACTTAGATTTGTTTGCGGTCGAAGGCGGAACAGCCGCAATGGCCTATATTTTTAACTCATTAAAAGAAAATAAAATTATCAAAAATGGCGACCGTATTGCGATTGGTAGCCCTATTTTTACACCATATCTTGAGATTCCAAAACTCAATGACTACCAGCTTGAAGAAGTATTGATTGAAGCTGACCCTAAACTCGGTTGGCAATATCCTGAGTCGGAGCTTAGGAAATTAGAAGATCCATCTATTAAAGCTTTCTTTTTAGTTAACCCAAGTAATCCACCATCGGTGAAAATGAGTGATGAAGGACTTGCGATTTTGGCCGATATCGTCAAAAAACGCCCTGATCTGATCATTTTGACCGATGACGTTTACGGTACGTTTGCAGATAACTTCAAATCACTATTTGCGATCTGTCCTGACAATACAATTTTAGTTTACTCGTTCTCTAAATACTTTGGTGCGACAGGCTGGCGACTTGGTGTCATTGCACTTTCAAATAACAATGTGCTTGATAAACAAATTGCGAACTTATCGAAAAAAGAGAAGAAAGAGCTTGAAGAGCGCTATTCATCTTTAACTACCGACCCAGCAAGCATTAAGTTTATTGACCGCTTAGTTGCCGATAGCCGAAATGTTGCTTTGAACCATACCGCTGGTCTGTCTACCCCACAACAAGTTCAAATGGTTTTATTTGCGCTATTTAATATGATGGACTCACGCCAAAGCTATAAAAAAGCAGTTAAATCTGTTGTTCGTGAACGCGATGCAGCACTTTATAGACAGCTTGGTGTCGAGGTTCCAACAGATCCAAATGCTGTTGATTATTACACGCTAGTCAACCTTGAAAATACTTCACGGACTCTCTATGGAGATGAGTTTGCCGATTGGGTTATGAAAAATAAAAATCCGACCGAGCTATTATTTAGAGTAGCAGATGAAACAGGTGTGGTTTTATTACCCGGTTCTGGCTTCGGTGTACAGCACCCTTCTGCCCGTGCATCTTTAGCTAACCTGAATGAATACCAATATGCTGCAATTGGTGATTCTCTAAGACGCTTTGCAGATGAAGCTTATGCAGAGTATTTAAAAACTAAAAAAGGCAAATAAACACCTATATACAGTGAGGCTCTAGCAGCCTCACTTTTTCCTTTCTGTTCTTTAATTTGCTATTTCAGTTTTTGAATGTAAAAGGTCCAATTTAAGCATTTACCTTTAAAAAGTAATCTAGCAACTGATCAGGTTCTTCATTTTGGCTTGAACCTAAAAGTCCAAAAATCGCACCATCAATCATAAATACAAAAATATCTGATTCTTCATACGTAGCCCTTTTTTTAGATTCTCGCAGAACCCAGAAAATTTCATTTTTAAGCCATCGCCTATAGCGAATTGCGGTTTGATAAGCGTTTGGATAAAGCTGTTTAATTTCAAAAATCGCTTTAAACAACAGGTAATACGCCCCTTTTAAGTCCGCATGTAAAAGGTAAATTTGTCTAAGTTTAAGCGCCAAATCTGGATATTGACGAGATTCGCTCAGTGCCCTCACTTTTTCTTTTAAGTGCTCTTTTTGAACCAACAAACACATTTCAATTAATCTTTCTTTGGAGTGAAAGTAGTTGTAAAAAGTGGCTTTAGAAATTTTAGTTTCACTAACAATTCGGTCCACCCCGACCTTGTTGAAGCCGTATTGTTTAAATAAGTCTGCTGCTGTGTTAAGCGCTCGCGTCGCTCTAAATGAAACTTCTAAATTTTTCATGTATACCATTTAAAATAATTTTTTGTTGTAAATAGAAGAGATAGAAATACCGTCACTCTTAAAATGAGTGCTAAATACAGGCATGCAAAAACCGCACAATAATGGTGTGCTCACCTATCTCTGGTTTATTGTTGCTATGTTTTAGTCGTAACGATTCTTAAGACGTAGAAACCTAAAGTCGATTACATCGTTTTAAAGACTGTTTAAGCGGTATGAGTAGAGAGAATTTGGCAAAGGTTGCCAACGAGAGAGAAGAAATAGTACGCATAACGACGGACTCCTTTTGATTTAGAAGAGTCTTACCAATTACTGCTAAATAATGGTGGCAAGACTAGAAGGGTTAGCAGACTGGTACAAAAGGAAACCAGCACACCCGAAGGTGTCCCTCCTAGCCTCACCATAAAGGCGTGACTTAAGAGAACGCACAAAAACCATAACAGCATTGTTGTGCGCCTTTTGTAGACGGTCTGCTAAAACCGACTGGCAATGTAGGCCAGCAGGCAAAGGATAGTGCCCAACCCTATTTCAGTCAAGCACACAAAATGACATCTGTTTTAAAATAGATCATTAAAAAGTAAGGATAAATAATTAAAATCTATTGTTAAATTGAGTTTATAAAACAGATATTTTCTAGTTCGCTTAAAGCTGTAGATAAACAACTAAGTTTTAAAACGATTTTATCTTCGGTCAATATATTCCAGATAGCCCCTTCCTACTAATGGCTGATCATAGAATTCGCCTTGCCATGTATATGAAGAAACGAAACCAGCAGCCAGTCCAAAACAATATGGAGTGTCTACTTGTGCTGAAATATCTAGAACCTTTTGATTGTTGTGATAAGCAGCCCAGCGAAAAGTATTTGGTAAATTCATTGGAAAACCATCAGGTGTAATCTGAGGTTCTTCTTGAAGACTGGTTACTTCAAAAAGTATATCGCCGTTGTATTGAGTTGATGTTCCATCAATATGACGATAGTAAACAGAAGTCAAAATGGGTTGGTCTTCATAGCAAATAAAAGCCAGTAATAACTGCTGTTCATGGTCAATATTAATAACTTGATAGCTAAAGACTTTTACAGGAAGTTGAATATTCTCAACTAACCATTTGTTTTTGAGCATTGAGGTCGCTAAAGCTTTCCAAGACTCAAGCGTACAAAGCCCCTTAATACTCTCACTATTGCCTTTTTGTTTAATGTAGCCGTCATAATGCATCAAGACACTAAAATGCTTATAAAAGGCACTATAGGCAAACCATGAAATAGCTTTGGTAGGCTTTAAATGAAGTTCTAGTTCTAAATCTTCTCTTTTAGTAATTAATATAAATCCATCACCATCCTCATGCATGACACTCTGATTGTCAAAATTAATAGCGAAAGGAGTTTGGTTAAACTTGATATCATTTTTGATTGAAAAAGTTCTGTAGGCCTCAGGCGTTGTCGATAATGCTGTTCCATGTACCAAAGAAGCTGTATCCCCTTTTCCATCTTTAGACATTTGATAGTTGGTATCTGTAATCGTAAATCCAACATAACCTAATACCGAAGCCCAAGATAAATATCGAAAGGGTTCAGGTAAGTCAGGAATCATCACCCCGTAATGTGTACTACCAAAACGCTTATAAAGCGTATGAGGACTGAGTTCAAACTCTTTTGGCAATGTTGCTTGTCGCTCTGGTGTAACAGCTCCCAACAATGAGCCTGAAAGTTTGGCAACCTTTTGATTGGCTTTGTCTTTAAAACTCTTTGGTAATCTATGGCTTGAGATTAGCATTTTTAAGATCCTTTATTTTTATCTACTTAAAAAAATAAGTTCCATATTAGAACTTGATAATTTGCAATTGAATGTTAATAAAGGACATCTTGATCTAAGCAAATGCACTAAAACAAAAAAGCCAACTCTTTCGAATTAGCCCTAATTACCTCACGACCACGTCTGTGAAAATTGCTTTTGATTTTATTGTTCGCAACAATCTTCATCATTTTTGTTATGAGTCTAAATTAGCCTTTCTTTATGACAATCCGATTAAAAAAACATCCAAAATCTCTCCTAAACAAACTTCATACATAAAATATGTGTTTTAGAGAACTACATCACAATTTATAGGGCTGCACATTTTAAAGGCATATTTCACTAAATGAATAAGTCTATTATGCTTAAGTCATCTAATTGTTAAGTATGTATGATGGAACAGCAAACTTTATTACAAGAACTGAACTCACTCATTGAATACTACTCAAAAAGAACCGATTGCCCGCCTACTCGAATACGCATCGGCTATAGAGCATATGCAAAACTGATGCAGTGCCCGCCTTTTGCAGATGAAGTGATGAACTCAGCCCTAGATCCCAATAAGCGAAAATATAAAAAGTTAAAAATTAAAATTACAAAAGATGATAATCAGTTGGAACTTGAGTAAATTTTTAAGAGTTCAAAATAAAAAGTTCTTCACCTCTCCTATTTGCGATTTTATTTATATAACAATCCAGTCAAAGGCACAGCCGTAGAGCATTTATAGTCATTCCGTAAAAGCTCTTCTAAACAGAACTTCTACAGATATTTTTATACTAATTGAGACTTTCATTATCTGAGGTATCTTCCTTATTTAAAATCCGCCCTTCTTGTTTTGGTCGAATCAATGGTGCAGTCGGTCTTGGATGATGAGTATGTGTATATTGCATACCTACTCCTGCATTTACATCATCTGCTGCGATTTCAGTTTCAAAACGCTCATTATCTAAATCTCGAATTTCCTCGGTAATTCTTTCTACCTCATCTTCATCCACACCAAGTTCTTGCAAAATCACGCCGCCAAACTTAATTGCTGATTCAAACGTTTCACGAATCATAAAGTCCACTTTTTGTTTGACTAAATGTAGTGAATGTTCACGGTCATATGAACGGACTAATAGTTTTGCCAAAGGAAATTCATGGGTCACGAGTTCTACAATTCGATTGGTCGTTTCCTTACTATCTACACACACCACAATCGCTTGTGCTGTTGCGGCGCCAGACGCATGCAGAATATCTAGACGGCAGCCATCGCCATAATAAATTTTAAAACCAAATTTTTCGGCGTTTCGAATCATGTCGGTATTATTATCAATAATGGTGACATCGACACCTCTTGCTAACAACAATTGACTAGTAACCTGTCCAAAGCGTCCAAAACCGATCATTAAAACACTACCGCTTAGCCCGTTAGCAATGTCGATGTTTTCTAATGAAACCTTTGTTTTTGCTTGAGTAAAACGTTTGAAAATAATACCAACAATTGGGGTCAACACCATTGAAAGCACAACAATGGCAGTTAAGTTAGATTTAACGGTACTATCAATAACTTGTGCACTAAGCGCAGCCGAGAAAAGTACAAAGGCAAACTCTCCACCTTGAGCCATAAGTAAAGCGCGGTCTAACGCTTCAGTATGAGAGCTTTTTGTTACGCGGGCGACCATATAAATCATGAGCGCTTTGGCAAGCATCAGGGCAATTACGCCACTCACAATAAGCTGCCAGTTTTGAGCAACTACCGATAAGTCCAGTGACATGCCGACCCCAAGGAAAAACAGGCCCAGTAATATTCCTCGGAACGGTTCAATATCCGCTTCAATTTGATGTCTAAAGGTCGATTCAGATAAAAGTACACCCGCCAAAAAAGCACCCATTGCCATAGTCAAACCGCTGACTTGCATGAGTAATGCCGCACCCAACACAACCAATAATGCCGCGGCAGTCATGACTTCTCGGGCTTTAGCGGCAGCCAAGAGCCTAAATAATGGGTTTAGTAACCAATACCCTGCCGCAATAAGCCCTGCAATTGCGAGCAAACCAATCCCTATATTTTCTAGACGTACCGATGTGCTTTCGACAACATGATTCGGTGCCATAAAAGCAACAATAGCCAGCAAAGGTACAATCAATAAATCTTCAAATAGTAAGATGGCTACAATTTTTTGTCCTCGGGGTTGAGTCAAATCCCCCCGATCACCCAAGAGCTGCATCACAATTGCAGTCGAGGTTAAGACGAACCCTGCCGCACCAATAAAAGCGATTTGCCACGTAAAACCAAATAACAGCCCGACACCCGTTAAAGCCAACGCACAAATGATGATCTGCAATGTACCAAGGCCAAAGATTTCGCGTCTAAGGCTCCACAAATGTGATGGTTGCATTTCCAAACCAATCACAAAGAGGTACATCACAATTCCTAACTCGGCAATATGCAAAATTGCGGCAGAATCTTGAAAAAAAGCAAAACCGAATGGGCCAATAATTAGACCCGCAATTAAATAACCTAATACTGAACCTAAACCAATACGTTTAAAAATAGGAACTGCAATGACAGCAGCTGCCAATAAAACTACAGGGGCAGCCAAGCTAATTGAATGTGCTTCTGAGCTCATACATTTCTCATTTTATTTATCTGAAATTTATTCTATGTGAAACGAGGTTTAAGGGCGATTATTAGTTTTGAGAAAAAGCATCCTAAAAATAAAATGGTTTAAATGATCCGACAATAAAAATTGGGCCTATAAATAGGAATAAATCTTCACGGACAAACACCCATAAAAAAAGCCCTAACGGGCTTTTTTTATATTAGGCAATAAATTTCAACATGAGCTGAATGACTGTCGCATTAATTAAGTCGACAAAGAATGCGCCACAAAGCGGAACAATCAAGAAAGCCTTATGCGATGGACCATACATATTGGTAATCGCCTGCATATTTGCCACGGCTGTTGGTGTTGCACCCATACCGAAACCACAATGACCTGCTGCCAATACTGCCGCATCGTAATTTTTACCCATGACACGGAAAGTCACAAATGCTGCATATAAAGCCATAGTCAGTGTTTGAGCACCCAAAATAACCACAAGCGGACCAGCTAAGTCAGCAAGTTGCCAAAGCTTTAATGAAAGCAATGCCATTGCTAAATAAAGCGATAAAGATGCGTTACCAAATACATCAATCGCACGGTCGAAAATATCAATTTTCAACACGCTTTCTAAAATGTTTCTTAAGATTACACCGCCACCGAGTGCCCAAACGAAAGTTGGTAATTCAAACCAAGTTCCCTTACTAAAGCCAGTCATAAATTCAGCAAACGCTAAACACGCTGCAAACATACCAAGCGTAGTAATTGCATTATCGGCAGTAATTAAACGAACTTGATGAGGATTTTCAAACGGCGCAAGGTCATCTGCATGTTGCTCAACATGCGTATCTCTATAATGAATTTCATCATTGGTTTTTGGTTGAGCAAGACTGTAACGATTGATAAGCAATTTTGCTAAAGGGCCACCTATCACACCGCCAATAATCAAACCAAAGGTAGCACTCGCCATCCCTAACGCTAAAGCACCTTGAATACCATGTTGAGTTTCTAAAATTTCACCCCATGCCCCGGCTGTACCATGTCCACCTGTTAAAGTAATTGAACCTGCAATTAAACCGATGAGTGGATCAAGACCAAGTAAAGTCGCAAGACTCATACCTACTGCATCTTGCACAACAATAAAGGAGGCAACACAAATTAAAAAGATGATTAAAGCAGTCCCACCTTGTCTAAGCTTCATAAAATTGGCACTTAAACCAATTGAAGCAAAGAACACAAGCATAAAGCTGGTTTGTAATTCACTAGCAAAAACAATGCTATACCCCCATACAGAGTGAATAAGCAAGGAAACTAGAGCAGCAACCAAACCACCTGCTACGGGCTCAGGAATGTTATAACGCTGTAAAAAACTAATACGATTAACTAGAAATCGGCCTAAAAGCAAAACAATAACCGCCGAAATTAGCGTATAAAAAGCATTAAAAGTAAATTCCATATATACTACTTTCTGATTACATTCCTATTGGATTGTAAAATAATTATATTTTTATTTTTAATATGTAAAAAAAATATAAACAAACTTTACAAAAATACTCTACCAATATTTTTTAACCATTATTAAGAATAATTTAAATTTGAATATTTAATGTATAATTCTGACCAGACATAAATTTTTATTTTAATATCATATGCTTATATAAATACAGTCTTAATTAAAAATAACCCCACTTTGATATCTTAAACAGAAAATCCTGTCTTTTGGGTCACTGAACTTCTGCATCATTCACTTTAATATCCTTCAAAGACCAGCTCTTTACTGTTCTGGGCAACATCTTTATAGGTTTTATATTCAATGAGTTTATTGCTTAAAGTTCGTCAGAACGTTCCACAGCTACAATCTATTAAAAAATCTCTTCAGACACGTGCTGGTCAAAAAATACCTCACATGCTGATCAATGCATCAGATCTCTTTTTCAGAGGCCCTCAAATAGCTTTGTCAGGAAAAACACCTTTTGATGTGATTCATAAGCATGAAATCATTACCTTACGCCATTATAAAAATGAGACTGATACCTCTACTCCTAAACACCGCGTACCGTTAGTTATTGTTCCGCCACTAGCAGTGAACATGCTCATTTATGATTTGTTTCCTGCGCGTAGCTTTGTACGTTTCTTTTTAGCCCAAGGGTTTGATGTTTACTTAATTGACTGGGGCGTACCAACCCGACACCAAGCAAAATACAACTTCGGTACTTATATTAAAGTTTTCATGCCAGAGATGTTAAAGCAAGTTCGCCTACACAGTGGTCAGCAACAGCTTTCTTTGCATGGTTGGAGTTTAGGCGGCGCACTTTCACTCTGCTATACCGCATTGTTTAAAGATAAAGATATTAAAAATCTAATTATTCTCGCGTCCCCTATCGACACACATAAAGCAGGTTATATGGGGAAACTATACGGTAGTCTTACCAAACCTGCCGAATGGGTTCGCAAACATACGCCGTTTCGTATTCGCCATCATGTACCAAGTGAAGCATTTCATATTCATGGCTGGCAAAACACGCTTGGCTTTAAATTAACGGATCCGATTGGAAATTTGAAAACATATTGGGAACTTTTTAAAAATCTAGATAACCGAGAGTTTATTGTCGATCATGCAACCTCAAGTTCATTTATCGATAATATGCTGGCCTATCCGGGCGGTGTCATGCGTGACATTATTCTCCGTTTCTGGATTGATAATGAATTATCTAAAGGTGTAGTTAAATTTGGTGAACTTACCGCCTATCTAAAAGACATTAAATGCTCTGTGTTAGCTGTTGGTGGCAACACAGATATTATTGTCACAGCTGATGCTGTTAAACCACTCATGGATTTAATTAGTAGCCAAGACAAAACATTTAAGGTGGTACCCGGTGGTCATATGGGCGTAGTTTCTGGTAGTCAAGCACCCACTACGGTCTGGCGCGAAGTGAGTACTTGGTTAGCTACTCGTTCAGAATAATTAATTCAAAAGCAGTAAAGCCAGTGTAGTCAGTTCTATGCTGGCCATAATTCAAATTTTATAAGTCTGATATTCTAGTTTCATTTATATTACAGTAGTTTTTTCTCATAATTCAAAAGCAGCTCATTACCAGATAACTCAAAAATATAAATATAATTTCCTCACTATTAATCACATTAAAATCCTTCAACACATAAATTTTATTTATTAGAAATATAACTTAATAAAACAATATTTTATCAAATGTTAAATTTTTTTAAATAGATCAATTTTTTTTTATTAATATTTATAAATTTTAAGAAAAGTACCTCTTAAAGTTGATGTTACTTTTTGTTATTTATGTAAAGCTCATCTAAACAATATATTTACTTAAGTTACTGTTAAACAATTATTTTTATAAATTTAATTTTGTAAAATTTGATCATTATTTATACAAATGTAGGCAATCTCTCACAATTATGTAAGCCAAAGCTTACAACTCAACTGATTGTTTTTCTTATAATTAATTTCAGTACATATAAGCACTCTTTACTATTAAATAGAAAGCTGAATATTAATAAAGAGATCTGGAGAAAATGATAAAGTCATCTTTATTAATATAAAAACTCTTAATAATAGAAAAAGAATCTCAAAAATTAATATGTACTATCTTTCCTCTGGAAACAGAGGAAAGATACTTTTTTAATCATCAGATAGGGTATAGAAAATGTTTATTGCAAAAAATATATTTGTATATTTACTATCAATGTTAGCTTTATGCTTACTGATTATTTTCTTTAATTACATAGGAATGAACGAGACGATTAATCTTCTTCTCTCATCCGCGCTTTTCGGCATATTTATTACGTGGTATTTCAAAGGTAGTGGACTATGTCTCGCCCTATTTAGCTTTTTTTATTGGGCAATGTTTGTGATTAGTCAAAGCTTAGAAGTAATATGGATGCTCGCAAGTTCAGTTATTGTATATTTAGTCATGACTAAAATATTACCTAAACTCAAGACCATCCATATTGGCGTGATAGCCAAATAGCTAAAATGGTTTCACCCCACGATTCACCATACCCACTTTCTTAACTGTGTTAATTTTAGTTTGTTCGGCAATGACTAATTCATTGATGAAAGCTTTTAAGTTTTGCTCATCAAGACGAATAGGATTAAAAGTACTTTCTCCCATTTTTAGAAAGAAAGATTCGATATTTGTATTACGTTGTACATATTTCATTGACCATCGTTGAAACGAGTTTTGTTCAATGGAATATGTACACAACCATTTAACATTGTGGTGTCTTTCATCATTTGTAATTTTTTCAAATAATCGTTCAACCACCTCTCGCTCACCTTCCAAGCATTGAAAGAAAGCATTATCGGCATAATAGAGCACCCCACAGATCTGATTCAAATCATTGAAATCTCGTGCTTCTGTCAAAATATCACGTAAATCTTGCAACAAGTCTTCATTTTTTTCGTTCCGTTGACTGGCATAACACAGGCGAACGTTCATTAGCAATTCCGTGAAATATAAAATTTCTTTATTTAAAGATTTTTTAATCTACCATATCTCTATTACTAATAATTTATATTTCACACATATTCTAAAGTTTATATTAAAAATACGTTCGATTATTAATTATAAGAGCTTAATAACTAATGATTTATATTAACAAGAAAATAAAAAGCCCTCCTTTTGAGGACTTTTAAAGCTCTAAAAGAACAATAAATTTCTTTAAAAGCTAAAATAAAAAAAAGCACTAAAAAGTGCTTTTTTTACTTGCTGTTATATTATTGTGGAATAATATTTACAGCATTTGGGCCTTTTTGCCCTTGAGTAACGGTAAATGTTACGCGTTGACCTTCATGCAAAGTTTTGAAACCAGAACCTGCGATTTCTTTGAAGTGAGCGAACACATCTGGACCGTTGTCTTGTTGAATGAAACCAAAACCTTTAGTTTCGTTAAACCACTTTACTGTACCACTTACTGTATTAGACATGATATATCCTACTGATTTCTAATATTTTAGAATCATTAAATAATGACCCTATCATAACTTTGAAAAAAGAATAACAAATTGAGCTTAATATCTTAAAAAACGAAGGATTATGACTAAAACTACGATACTTAAAAGAAGATTTACTAACAAGTCTTTTTTCTAGTTAACAGCATCATACATGAAATAAAATTGTATTCAAGGCTTTTATATAAATAATTTCCAAAACTTAAGTTAAATAAATATAAAACAATAGCTTAATAAAAATATTAAGAAATTCAGTATATTGTTTAATTAAAAAACAATCTATGATGTGATAAAAACATTGAAAAGCAACAGTTATAAAAATGTCTATTTAGAAAATTGCTTGAGCACGAATGAAAAGTTATTTTTAAAAATATAGATAATAAAAAAACTCCTGATTAGGAGCCTTATTTTTTGGC
Organism: Acinetobacter sp. JADD-222; assembly: GCF_049310645.1. Taxonomy (NCBI): domain Bacteria; kingdom Pseudomonadati; phylum Pseudomonadota; class Gammaproteobacteria; order Moraxellales; family Moraxellaceae; genus Acinetobacter; species Acinetobacter sp. JADD-222. Next base: position 152,255 of record NZ_JBMOWI010000001.1, read on the forward strand.
AGAGGATCAAGGACTCGAACCTTGACGAACGGTTTTGGAGACCGTCATGCTACCATTACACCAATCCTCTATATTCATGATTAAACACTCAAGATTTAATCACAAAAAAAGCAAGATCATAATCTTGCTTTTTTAATGGTGGGGGCGAAGAGACTCGAACTCTTACACCTTGCGGCGCTGGAACCTAAATCCAGTGCGTCTACCAATTTCGCCACGCCCCCATCTGGGACATTTATTTAAAATAAATGTGGCAGAGGATCAAGGACTCGAACCTTGACGAACGGTTTTGGAGACCGTCATGCTACCATTACACCAATCCTCTTCCAAGATCTAGATGACCTAACATCTACATCAAACTTTAAGTTATTAACTTAAAGTGGTGGGGGCGAAGAGACTCGAACTCTTACACCTTGCGGCGCTGGAACCTAAATCCAGTGCGTCTACCAATTTCGCCACGCCCCCGATGGCTGTGTATATTAGCGATAAGATCTGACAGTGACAAGTGTTTTTTTTCTAAAAAAAACTAACCGTGTAAATTGTATACAGATACTAGATCAATGATTTTTATCAATTTGAATCTGTTTTAAGCAATTTATTGCTTCATCAGCATTTGAAAACCGATTTTGCTGCTGTTTTTGTAATAAACCTACAAGTAAGGGTAAAAAAATCAAAAACTGCGTGGGTAATTGAATGGTTAAATTTTGACAGTGCAAGATTGCCCAATCACGATAACTACCTGCTTCTAAGCGAGTTTGTATTAACCATTCATATAGGACGATGCCAAATGCATATAAATCGCTTTGTATTCCCTTACGCCCTCCTCTAAATAGCTCAGGAGCCATATAATGAGGTGTTGCATCCAGGACTGTATCGCAACTTGAGATCGGTCTCGTTTTCTCAAAATCAATTAAATAAGGCTTTTGCTGAAACTTTCTAAAATGCTCTGCCTTAACGTCTCCATGAATCCAGCCAAGTTCATGAAGTTCTGCAAGCTTATTTATTGCGAACCAAATCTTACGGTATACATCAGTTAAATCACTTTCATGAACCAATGAACTGAACCACACTTCACTATCAGGTAAAATTAAAACCTTACCCAAAGAATGGCCTAGCTGAGGAATTAAACTGACCTCAATCAATTTATAAGGTAAAAGCCATGCAGGTTTTTTAAGGTGAATTTCTTTATAAAATAGTTGCTCATGCATGAAATCTTGCTCATTTTGAGCATGGGTTTCAGGCAAATGATATTTTAACCAGTAATTCTTGGTATCTATGGTACATGTCCATAAACACCGCCCTAACGCTGCACTTGTTGGCTTTGTTACACATGTTAAATTTTCTATATACGAAGCAAAATCATGCTTCAGCATAATAAGACTCAGGCTGTTGTTTCTTTTCTTCAAAACGCAAAACTTCTAAACAATGCTGAATTGTCTTACCAATACGAGCATGGGTCTCAATTGAAGAAATTTTTGGCCAAGTTGCACGTTCCCCTTCTCTTTGCAAACGCTTAAACAGATGCGGACGCGGGTTTTGCAAAGTGTAGGTATAGTGACTTAGGCTATATTTAGCAATGATGTTCACATCACCATAATAACGCTGTCCCATTACGCCATATCCATGATCCAACAATCTTCTGACGGGAGAAATAGAACCAAGTCGTTGACGCGTAAAGTCCATAATGCCCATTGATAGTACTTTACCTTGGCGTCTTAAAATTCTTTCAGGCCAACTTAAAACGTCTTTACGGAAGCGATCCGCATCATTTTGCATAAATGGAACAATATGTGGGTTAACCTGACTCGCAATCGTGTAGTTTAAATTATAAAGCCGCGCCATTCTTTCTTGCGGAAAATCGCTTCTTACACTTCCATCCACCCACTTTGTATTTGCCATATAAGGTGTATGTTCACCGTCATAACGTTTACTGGTTAAACGTACCGGTGGGAATAAAATTGGCACGGCACATGAAGCCAATACAGCACTCCACACCAAAACATTCGGCGTCATAATGGCATTCATAATTCTTGGGTTTTCTGTTGCATCATATGGCGCTACTGCCACATTAATATTTAAACCAGATTTTTTGAAAGCCTCTTCAAACGTAAGATCACCTAAATTCTCAATGAGGAATTTTTTCAAATATTGAACATCGGCAATTCCACCATTGCCTTTAATAAGTTCACGGAATTTCCTAAAATGAAAAGCATCACTAAAAAATTGCTCACCATTTAATAAGTTTTGGATATCTTCACTAGCAGAGGTTCCAAGCATACCTGTCATAATTGCCCCTGCACTTGAGCCAGAGAGCACTTTAGGCATTAAGTCTTGTTCAATTAAAGCCTTACATACTCCCGTATGAAAAAGTCCTAAAGTCGCCCCACCCGAAAACATAAGTGCAGGTTGTCCATACGCCTTTTCACAGTTTTCAAAAAACTCTATTTTTTCTTTTCTTTGAAACGTAATGCATTCACTTGAAGCGATATAAGCCAAGCTTTGGCTAACTTCTTCAATATAGTCTTCAATTAACTTTTTTGTACCGACATGTGTTGCGGCAAAAAGCATTGGATGACCAATATTTGCAATATCGTAAGTTAGACCCTCTTTAAGTAAATAGATGAGGTCTAATGTCCGATGTTGCTGACGATATCTTTTAAGCAAAGTGTATCGATAAGAAATCAGTTCGGCATCGAAGTAAGGTGAACTATTATCAAACTTCCACTCTTGCACACCTGTTTCTTCATCTAGTTTTAATGCAAAAGACTTCCATTCCTCATAAGATTCAGCCATGTCTAATTGACGTTGTAATTTTTTGATACGGTAAGCCTGATGTGGATTCATATCACTTCGTATTTTTTCAAACATATTTCGTCCTCATCTTCACAGATGATTTTACTGAATAGACATCACAACACTATGCTCGGTCTGAACATTTCAATCAATTGCAAAACCGATAAAGTGTATAGGCAATAAGTTTTTTGTCAGCCTATTAATTTCGGTGTTAGTATCCTATCAAACACTGTTTAACATGATTGACTTACCATGGCTACCATTGATTTACCGGACAATTTAGTTCAAACATTATCACTTGTATTAAATCAGTTACAGCAAGTCTTGCCTGAGCCTCGACAAGAAACAGATTTTACTGCACCTGCTTTTAGATGGGAAAATCAGCAACTTAATGCCATCTATAAGCCAAAAAATATTTATCTTGATGACTTAAAAGGCATTGAGCGTCAAAAAGAAAAAATTATTCAAAATACTTTGCAATTTTTAAATGGCCTACCAGCAAATGATGTGCTGTTAACCGGCTCACGTGGTACAGGAAAATCATCTATTGTTCGTGCTTTACTCACTGAGTATGCCCCTCAGGGATTACGTTTAATTGAAATTGAACGTGATGATTTATCAGACTTACCTAAAATTCAAAAACTCATTCAAAATCGTCCTGAAAAATATATCGTCTATTGTGATGACTTGGCTTTTAATGCCGAAGATGAAAATTACCGTAGTCTAAAAAGTGTATTAGATGGTTCATTACAGTCAGGTTCAAGTAATTTTATTATTTATGCAACCAGTAACCGTCGCCACCTGTTACCAGAATTCATGCATGAAAATACACCTGTAACTAAGGTGGACGTTCCCCAATATACTGAACTACATCCACAAGAAGCGATTGAAGAAAAGATCTCTTTATCAGATCGTTTTGGTCTATGGTTATCTTTTTATCCAATGGATCAAAACCTATATTTGGAAATCGTAGAACATTATCTTGATAAAGCAAACATGCCTTTCAATGATGAGGTTCGTGCTGAAAGTTTACGTTGGTGTCAGATGCGGGGTCAGCGCTCTGGTCGAGCTGCTTATCAGTTTTCTAAGCATTGGATTGGTTTAAACGCCTTAAAAGATTTGTCTAACAATTAAATAAAATGTCCCGCAAAGCCTTAGCTTTGGCCTATAAACCGCTTAGCTTTGGCAGTTGTTTTTCATAACCTAAAACAAAGATAGCCCTTCTTTAGGTTTATATATGAAAAAGCAATTGCCAAAAATTTCTACAACAAGTAAAGCGCTTGGTAAAAGTTTATTACTTGCACAAGGCGTTTTAGACCAAGCAAAAAAATATTCAACTCTTCCTTTTACTCAAGCTCATATCATCCGTCCACGAATTGACGAAAAATATTATAGTTGGACACATTACGGTATCTTTTTCCCGCTTTTACCAGAGCCGCATCGTTACTTAAATATTATGATTTTAATTGGTACACCAGGTGCACTTGCTTTTGACCATGATGATATCATCACTGGAAATCCTAGAAAAACAGCTACATTCTTTTCAAGCACAGCTGCTCTGGAACAAGCTTTACTGAAAGCCTATATCATTCCCGAAGATACAAAAATTAATAAAGATGGGACCTTAATAGAACTAGGTCAGGAAATTTCAATTCAAGGAAAATTCCCTCAAATTCATATTAATGGACATTATGATGAGTTTGATTTCAACTTTGATATCGGTATCACTTCACATGTTTCATGGTTTATAAAAACACCAATCTATGATCACTTTAGTTTATTGGCAAAGTTTAAAGGTTTTTTAAACTATCAAGCAGAACGCATTGAAAGCCAAGGACTCTGCACTTACGAATATGCTCGAGCAGTTGGTCCTCATTCCCTCACAAATAAACTTACTCCTGATGTATATAAACTGCCACTTGATTTTTTCACTTATCAAATCATCAATTTAAATGAAACCACTCAACTTCTTCTTACCAAAGCCGATATTGCAGGACAAACAGCTGCATATACCCTGCATATTCGACATCTGGACCAGCCAGCTGAAATTTATACAGATGTAAGCTTTGATATTATTTCGCATCAAGTTGATGACTTTGTTTCACCTACTGGGCATAAAATGCGACTTCCAAAATATTTTTCTTGGATCGCTAGAAATGATGCAAAGCAAATTATCTTAAACATTCAGGCAGAAATTGACTGCCCATTCCGCTATGGTCATGGGCGAGGTTATGCGAGTAGCTATATATTTACAGGTCATTATTTTGGTAATGAAGTACAAGGCCGCGGTTATATCGAATACATTGATATCGAAAACCAACAGGCCTTTGACGATGAATAATTTTACTCAGGAATAGTGAGTTCAGTCATTGGCCATCTTGGTGTGGTCGTTACCGCCAACCCATCATGCTGACCTGCTTTTAAACGCTGATAACCAGCAAAAGCAATCATTGCCCCATTATCAGTACATAAAGCAGGCTCAGCATAATAAACTTGCGCTTTAATTTTCGCCAAAGAAGTTTCTAATTGCTCGCGTAGTCTTAAATTTGCGCTAACTCCACCTGCAATCACTAAACGTTTAAGTCCAGTTTGCTTTAAAGCTTTTACTGATTTTTTTACCAAGGTATCTACAATTGCTTCTTGGAATGAAGCAGCAATATCAGCGTCACGATTTTCGCCATTCAATTTTTTCAATTGAACAGAAACAGCTGTTTTTAAGCCACTAAAAGAAAAATCCAAGCCTTGATGAAGCATAGGTCTTGGAAACTCAAAAGCTAATGGATCACCAGATAATGCAAGTTTTGCAATATTTGGCCCACCTGGATATGGCAAGCTCATCATTTTTGCAACTTTATCAAAAGCTTCGCCCGCAGCATCATCAATAGACTCACCCAATAGTTCATATTGACCAATAGCGTGGGCTGCCATCAATTGTGTATGTCCACCTGAAACTAACAATGCTACAAACGGAAATTCAGGTGGTTGACTTGAAAGTAATGGGGCCAACATGTGACCTTCCATATGGTGAACACCAATTGCAGGCTTATTTAAAGAAAAAGCTAAAGTTCTGCCAAACAGTGCACCTGTCATTAATGCTCCCATTAAGCCAGGACCACGCGTATAAGCAACCGCATCAATCTCTTGTTTTTTTACACCACTTTGTTCAAGCAATTGATTCATTAAAGGAATTAATTTACGAACATGGTCACGAGAAGCAAGTTCAGGTACTACGCCACCATATTCAGCATGAAGTTTAATCTGGCTATAAAGAACCTGTCCCCGTAAGCCGAGTTCGCTATCATAAAGTGCCAACCCTGTTTCATCACAAGAAGTTTCCAAGCCTAAAACAATCATCAAAACTGCCTTTTAAATATTGCAATCGCTATTATAGACTTGTGATATGAGTTGTAAATGAGTAAAATACTGACCTTCACTTGTGATCCGGCGCAATGGTGTGCCTGATCTTATCCATAATCTAGAGGATTTTACATGCCACAAGTTAAGTTGAAAGAAGGCGAACCAGTTGACGTAGCTATCCGTCGTTTCAAACGTTCATGCGAAAAAGCTGGTGTTTTAGCTGACGTTCGTAAACGCGAATTCTACGAAAAACCAACTCAAGAACGTAAGCGCAAAAAAGCTGCAGCAGTTAAACGCTACCAAAAGAAATTGGCTCGCGAATCTGTACGTACTACTCGCCTTTACTAATTAATTTGTGATTGACTGCTGAATTATGACTACTTTAAAAAACCAAATTACTGATGCATTAAAAACTTCTATGCGTGCCAAAGATATGGCAACAGTGACGGTTTTGCGTAGTCTACAAGCGGCAATTAAGCAAATCGAAGTCGATGAGCGCAAAGAGCTTGACGACGCTCAGGTTCTTGCGGTCATTGAAAAGCAAATTAAACAACGTAAAGAATCGATCAAAGCCTTTGAAGGTGCTGGTCGTAATGATTTAGCTAGTAAAGAACAAGCCGAAGCTGAGATTATCTCTCAGTTTCTACCAGAAGCTATGACTGAGGAAGAGCTTGATTCTATCATTGAGCAAACGATTGCTGCTCAAGAAGCAACTAGCATGAAAGATATGGGTAAGGTGATGAATTCTCTACGTCCGATCATAGCCGGGCGTGCCGATCCTGCTCAAGTTTCAGCAAAAATTAAAGCTAAGTTAGCTTAATTCCCTTTTTTTAAATTTTATATTTTTCCAATCAAGCTTCTTTAGTTTGTATCTATTTGCACATCTGCAAATTAAGTAAGATATAACTCTTAAATCTTCATTCTTCGCTCATCTTGCATTTGTTTCAAACGACTGTCTATTCTTGCCGACATTGCTTGATTATCTTTTGCCAATCGCTGAGCATGCAACATTGATTTAATTGCATTTTCCTCACTACCTGACCAATATTCTGCTTCAGCTCGATAGCGTAGAACATTAACCGCTCTTAAAGGTCCATTCTTATCCAAATTCGCAGCTTGCTGTAAAAATTGCCAGCCTTGTATATCTCTCGGATTCTTATTAATAAATCTTTGAACCAAGGTTTGAACTTGCGCAAACTTACCTTGGCGTAGCAGCACCTCAGCCAACTTATAACTAAAAGCTTTATTTTCAGGCATCGTCATTTGTGTAGAAGCAATTGTTGTATAAGCTTGATCTAATTTATTTTGGCCGAGATAAATATCTGTCTGCAATAATGTGACAAGAGGCTTTCCACTAGATTTCGCTTGATCTAAAGTAGACTGCGCTTGCACATAATCACCTTGTCTTGTGTAAAATGCTGCTAAAGCAATCAGACCAGCAATATTTTTTTGGGACGCCAAACTTTGTAGTTGGTTTTCAGTTGCTTGATTGGCAACCACCATGGTGTACCATTTTAAAATCTCAAAATCTGCATCATATATACGATTTTTAACTCTAGGCAGCTGGTTTGCACGGAGCCTAGCTTCACTCATACGCTCAGTCGTCAATGGATGAGTCAACCAGAAATCCGGTAAAAAACTTACTCGACTTGTAGCTCTATGCATTGTTTCAAAGTAATCAGCCATACTTTGAGGGTTATAACCTGCCGCAGACATATATTGCATACCAATACGGTCTGCTTCACGCTCTTGATTTCGACTATATGTTAATTGCTTATCCATGAGTGCAGCTTGGGTTCCAAGCATCACTGCTGCACCCGCATCGCCACCACCCTGCGCAGCTATAGCCACCCCTGCTAAAAGTCCTGCTAGACTTAGCAATGTTTGACCTTTAAAGGCTTCTTCAGAGCGACTAAAATGCCTTTGCGATACATGCGCAATTTCATGCGCCATAACACCAGCAATTTCATCAATATTTCGTGCTGAGGCAATAAGCCCTGTATTGAGCGCAAATAAGCCACCTGGAACAGCAAAAGCATTAATTTGTGGGTCTTTAATCACGACTAGACCAATCGGCTGTCCAAGCTGAGTTTCACTTAAAATACTCGAAAATACCTGAAAAAATTGATCTTCTAGCCAGACATCTTGAATAACGGGCATTTGTTTGTGAACTTCACGAAAAACTTTTTCACCAATAAATTTTTCTTTTTGTTGATCAAGCAAACCTATCCCACTTCCAATATTTGGAATTTCTACTTGATTTGCAGAAGGCTGAGGGTCGAAAGGCTGCGCGTACGAAGCATTTGTTATAAAAGCCGTACTTAAAATAATTGGCAAAAATCTCAAATGTTTTTCTCTAGTAAAATTAAACCATCAAAAAAGTCTACTGATATAAAACATAAAAAATTATGTTCAATCAATAGACTCTTAATATATCACTCGAGATCGCTTAGTTTTGCAATGAAGTGTTATTAATCACTTATGCAAAGTTTGGGTTTACCAAATATCTAGGAGTTTTATCCTCTAAAGCTTCAACTAGATTTTTATAAGCAAGATTTGCCATTTTTTTACGAGTCTCTGCAGTCGCAGATCCTACGTGAGGCAAAGTAACAACATTTGGCAGTTTAAAAAGCTCTGAATCTTGTAAAGGTTCTTTTTCGTATACATCCAAACCAGCCCCAAAGATTTCTCCGCTTTGTAAGGCCTCAATCAATGCTTGCTCGTCAACCACTGAACCACGTGCAATATTAATAAAAATAGCGTGCTTTTGCATAAGCTCAAATTGAGCTTTCCCCATCAAAGCTTTCGATTCATTATTTAAGTCAACTGCGGTTACTACAAAATCAGACTGTTGCAATAACTCATCTAAACCAAGATATTGTGCTTTTAAAGGCTCTGCCAATTCAGGTTTTTCACGGCGATTATGGTAAACAATATTCATGTTAAATCCATAAAAACCACGTCGTGCAATTGCAGCACCAATATTACCAAGCCCAATAATTCCTAATGTCTTTCCAAAAACATCTAAACCAAACTGCTGAGGTCCAACAGTTCTTTTCCATTCACCTTGTTTTGTCCAATGATCAAGAAAAGGAACTTTTCTAGCAGCGCTTAGTAATAATGTAAAAGCAAGATCAGCCGTTGTTTCAGTTAAAACATGAGGGGTATTTGATAACCAGATTTTTCTTTGGTTTAGATAAGCCACATCATAATTGTCATAGCCAACTGTTACAGATGAAATAATTTTGAGTTTTTGAGCAGGTGCAAGATTACTTTCATTAAGAAGTCGACCAGCACCAATCATTCCATCAGCATCTACAACTTGTTGGCGTATTTGCTCATTAATATCACCCAGTTTTGGATTAAGAACCACAACATGATAATCCTGTTGTAATCGAGACAAAATTTCTTCATCAATTTGGCTAAAAACTACAACTTTTTTCATGTAAATCCCTACTACTCATTGTTATCTTGCATTAATTGCCATAACCTTTTTTTAAGGAGTGGTTTCTCCAACATCTCTTTTAAACTCGCCAAATGAATAATATTGGCATGCTGAATATAAGAACATTCACCAAGGCACAAGATCTTCTTGTCTGCTGCGACAGCATCTAAAAATCCTTTAATATATGAACCTGCACCACGTTGATCTTGATAGTTAGCTAAAGGAAACGGCCATTTTAGTTCAGCATATTGCCCTATTTTTGCTTTTTGGATGTTATTCCAAAGCTGCTTTTCTTCTTCACTTAAATTAGTAACATCTAAAAAAATAACGCATTTTTCAAGCGCAAAAGCTTGCAAATCAAATGAAGCAATCGTAACCACTGGAGCTTGTACTTCATTACGAGGTACTACAACAGGCGGAACTTCTACTGGAAGTGGTACCGCAATTTCAGGTTCAACTTTTGGAACTTCGTTGACTTGTGGTTTTGTCGGTTGCTCAACAACTGGATTGTTCTTAGAAGGCAATATAATTGGTTCACCTTCTGGTGCAGCTTGATCTCGCCAGAGACTTTGAGCATTATTTTTTTGGCACACCTGTGTCTTAGGAATCCATACATCAATCCCCAAAGTTGCCAATATATTTCTTTGCTGCCCAATCATCTGTAAATCAATACCTCTACTCTATCTACATTCTAACGGGCTTGAGTTTTTTTTTCAGTGTTTTATTTCATTCAGATGTTTTTATAATCGTAGATGTCTTTTAAATAATCATCACACTATTTCTCTTTTGCATTTGATCCACAATTTCTTCTGTCTCAAAGCCAAAACGCCAATAAAGCAATTCAAGCACATCCAGTTCATCTTGCGTGATAATACGGTCGCTCCACAAACACATTTCTGCAATAGCTAGAATACTTAGACGGTCACGTAATAATAAACCAGCAATATCATTTAAAATTTCAGCCAGATCTAATGGCTCATCTGAAATTTCATCATAGATATACATTTCATCGGGATTGAGCAGCGAACGTAAAATACGCTCACGTACTTCTAATTGATTTGGGCTATTAATTTGCTGAACATGAAGCAAAGCATCAATCAAACGAACAATTTGAGGTTTCACTTCTTCAAATGCAGTTGGCAAATGTAATGGCATCAAATTCAATTCATGTTTAACTCGCTCCAATAGTAGTGCATCTAACAACCCAATTTCACCATCTTCTTGGATAATAAGCGCTAGCTTAGTAAGAAATTGCCGAGCAATACTTGCGGGTATATGCCCAATATTTTTACAAGCATCATGAAATATTTGAATATGGATACGCCCATCCAAATTCAATAATGCATCGATAATGGCATGACTCACAGGTGCATCTTTTGGAATGAATTCCCGATATTGGCGAATCATCAAAATAGCAACCATCACTTCACGTGAACCAGTCGCAGTTTGTAGTGCTCGTTGAATTAATTCAGGACGCTTTTTATTTCGACGTACATCACTACTTAGGGGCTTAATAGCATCATTTAATGCAAAACTAATTGGTGATAACCTTAATAAAGGTAGAGGCTGTGGAGATGACCACGGAACATAAATTTCTTTCTCAGATTCTTCTAAAAAATGAAATAAGCTAAACAACGGGCGGTTGCGAAGTTTCTTTAAATTTTCTAATTGTAAATCTTGTAGCAAAGTGGGGTTTAACTCATAAATACGTTCACGAATACTCGGGTGAATATTCATCCAGCTTTGTGGGCTAAGGGAGTTAGCAAAACACATATGTGCGATTGATTCAGAATAAGCACTATGAATTTGCGAACCAGAATGGTGAACATAAATACGCAACAAGGTTTGGGTATTTGCATTATTTTTTAATAGTCGTACTGTTTTTTGGTCATTACGAAAGGTACGCCCACTCAAAGTCAAATATTTAATAAAACGAGTAATCAGTACACCGAGGCTTCCAGCCAACCAAATGACTCCACCCACTGCAACAAAAACTGTTTCAAATTTATGTTTATAGCCGGGGCTATAGCGCTTAAAACCCTGCTTGGCTAATTTACTGCCCCACTGACTAAAAGTTGTTAAACCGCTATATAAAATCTTTAATTTTGTATTCTCAACAGCCTCACCCGATAAAATCTGATTAAACTCATGGCCCAATAAACCATATAACTCAAGCTTATCCAGATTCTGTAAAGCACCCCATGTCAGAATAATTACAATATCTTTGGGATGAAAACCTGCCGTAAGTGCATTTACACCAACTTCATCAGGTAGTACATATACGGTTGGAACTTTTAGTGAAAAATTTTGAGCTAAGTGTTCTGTAATTTTTAATGCTGCGAGTTCTTCGGGAGTACTCTCCTCTTTCACCAAACGACGTGCTTTAAGTTGTTTTGCTAAAGAGTGCCCACCTTTACGCAGGATATAAAGTTCGGTAACTACCGACCAAACCATAATAAAAAGTAATAGTGCAACAAAGTAAGGACTTAAGGTATGCCACCAAATTGGCTGGCTATAATCAAAAAAATGAACGAGTAAACCTAAAATTAAATTTAAGATAAAAATAGTAAGCAGCACAGCAACCAAACACATAGTGATGGACCATGCCATATTTTTATTTTCGATTAGATAGTGGCTTACTTCTTTCAATGTAAATATTCCCAATTACATTGTTAGGTTTCATCATAAAAGAAAAAAGCGGGAAACACCCGCTTTTTTCGGCTATTTCTATTCTTCTTTGATACCTGTTAAATCTACAGAAGCAGCATCGACATTAACATCAATATAACCATCTTTTTTCTTCTTAGCAGAGTCATTACGCTTCTGCTCCAAATTATTTAGATAGTTACCATCAATATCACCTGTTACGTAGATTCCATCAAATACTGAGCAATCAAACTCAGTTAAGTCAGGCACTTTGCTGGTACGTACAGCATTTTTCAAGTCTTCCAATTCTTGGAAAATCAAACGATCAGCACCAATAATTTCTTGGATCTCTTCCACGCTGCGTTCTGAAGCAATAAGCTCAGCTTTAGCAGGCATATCAATACCGTAAACGTTTGGATACATTACTTTCGGTGCTGCTGACGCAAAGTATACTTTTTTTGCACCAGAATCACGTGCCATCTGAATAATCTCATTACACGTTGTACCACGTACAATAGAGTCATCCACCAACAGAACGTTCTTACCTTTGAATTCTAACTCAACAGGGTTTAATTTCTGACGTACAGATTTTTTACGTTGCTGTTGACCCGGCATAATAAAGGTACGGCCGATATAACGGTTTTTCATAAAACCTTCACGGAACTTCACACCTAGAATATTTGCAAGTTCTAAAGCTGAAGTACGGCTCGTATCTGGAATTGGAATCACCACATCAATATCATGGTCTTCGCCCCAGTCACGTAAAATTTTATGAGCAAGCTTTTCACCCATTTTTAAACGTGCTTTATAAACTGAGATTCCATCAATAATCGCATCAGGACGAGCAAAATAAACGTACTCAAAAATACATGGGCGGTATTTCGGATTAGCAGCACATTGCTTAGAGAACAACTCGCCATTTGCATTGATGAAAATTGCTTCACCCGGTTCAATATCACGCTCAATTTTGAAACCAAGAGCAGTAATAGCAACCGATTCAGAAGCAATGATGTATTCCATCTCACCTTGTTCAGTTACACGCGAACCGTAAATAAGTGGGCGAATACCATTCGGATCACGGAAGCCCACCAAACCATGACCAGTAATCATTGCTACTACCCCATACGCACCTTGGCAACGCTCATGCACACGAGAAACCGTGTGAAAAATATCGTCAGGAGTAGGATTTAAAGTGCCTTTTTTCTGTAATTCATGCGCGAATACATTTAAAAGAACTTCTGAGTCAGAATCTGTATTCATATGACGTAAATCTGTTTTAAACAGGTCATCATGAATTTCTTCTGCATTGGTCAAGTTACCATTATGTGCAAGCGTAATACCGTAAGGTGAGTTTACATAAAATGGTTGTGCTTCAGCACTGCTCGCAGAACCAGCAGTTGGGTAACGTACATGGCCAATACCATAATTACCAAGTAATGCTCTCATATGACGAGTATGAAAGACATCACGCACCATACCGTTATCCTTACGAAGGAAAAGACGGCCTTCATGGCAGGTTACTATTCCAGCTGCATCTTGCCCACGATGTTGCAACATCGTTAAAGCATCAAACAACATTTGGTTCACTGGCGATTTACCGGCTATACCAACAACTCCACACATAGCAACCTCGCAGACAAGCTAGGAATTAATAAAAAGGATTCTTTGTCGAATGGTCGGATCGGTTTTCTAAATCTTCCGATTCGTCCATTGGTTTTGAAGGAGTGCCTGATGCACTACCTCCAGATGTTATTTGATGAAATGCCTCACTTGCAGCATCTTTAGACAACTCGGTAGCTAAAGGCGCATAAGGCAATAAAAACTGTATAAATTTGGACTGTTTCCAGTGCGGTGAACTTTCAACCCAAGGTCCTACACCCTGCATTGTAATTAGTACAACCAACAAGCCCTTTAAAGAACCAAAAGCACCACCTGCTAAACGATTTAATGGCCCCAATTTCAGACTTTTCAAGAGGCCATTTAAAAATGCAGAGACGATCCATGTTAAAACAATGATCAAAAGCGCTATAAATGCAAAAGCTGCAATTTTTTGAACAACTGGATCATGACTTAAACCCGACATAGACGGAGCAAGAAGGACAGCATATTTTGCACCCATAATTAATGCAATGACCCATCCTACCAAGTTCGCAAAGGCTTTAATAAATCCTTGTCGCAAACCGTTTAGCCCCCCAATGAGCAAAAGTATCAGAATAATGATATCAATTGTGTTCATATTCACTTAAGACATAGCTGCAACACATTGTTTCACTAAAATAGGACCTGTATAAATTAGCCCACTATAGATCTGTACTAATGTTGCTCCAGCTTGCTGTTTGACTGCTGCTTGTTCACCCGACAAAATTCCACCCACGCCAATTAACGGGATTTGTCCTTTTAATGTTTGGGCAAACAAACGTAAGCATTCGGTACTTTTTTCAAAAACAGGTGCGCCTGATAAACCGCCCGACTCATTACCATAAGGAAGATTTTCTACACCTTCTCTTGATAAGGTCGTATTAGTAACGATCAAGCCATCAATTTTAAACTGCACTAACTGCGCTGCAATAAATTCAACATCTTCCGCTGTTAAATCAGGTGCAACTTTCAGAACCAAAGGAACATAGTGATTATTTTGTTCAGCTAGCTCAAGTTGTCTTTCTTTTAAGGTTTGCAATAGTTCAGTTAATGCATCGCCACTTTGTAAACTTCTTAAGTTCTTAGTATTTGGAGATGAAATATTAACGGTAATATAAGAAGCGTAGTTATACACTTTCTCAAGGCAAATCAGGTAGTCATCAACAGCTTTTTCTACAGGAGTATCAGCATTCTTACCAATATTAATGCCTAAAATTCCTTTAAACTTTGAAGCTTTGACATTTTCAATCAGCTTATCAACACCATCATTATTAAACCCCATACGGTTAATAATGGCTTGAGCTTCTGGAATACGGAATAAGCGCGGCTGCGGATTACCCAATTGAGGACGAGGTGTAATGGTTCCAATTTCAATAAAACCGAACCCTAACCCAGCTAAAGCATCAATGTGTGCACCATTTTTATCAAGACCGGCTGCCAAACCTACTGGATTTGGAAATTCAATTCCCATACAAGTCGTCGGTTTCGCCTCTACACTCTGACGAAGTAGGCCGAACTTATGTGCTTTATCAAGCATAGATAATGTTAATTCATGGGCACGCTCTGGTGCTAAACTAAACAACATCGGGCGAGCAAGTGAATATAACATACCAATCACAATCTACTGATTTTAGGTAGGCATATTATAGGCACAGGCAGCACAAAACACCATGCTTAAGACCAGCATATTTTAATATGTTATTGAACCGTCGCTGTTAATTTAATCTGACCTTCACTTGAAACCATTTCCATTTTTTCAATACTTAAGCCCATTTGTGCCAGTTGGGTTAAAAAGTTAGCTAAAATTGCGTAATTCTGATGAGTAACAATAATTTGTAACTGCTCGCCATTTTGCTGAGAAGTAACCGTTAAACCTTGCTGTTGAGCTACACGTTGTATTTTTTCTGCCTGCCCCAGCTCAAGCTCACTCGCAGGTTTCATAGTGACCGCATTACTTTGCATCCACACCATCAAATCTTTTAAATCATTTAAGCGCTGTTGCTGCTGTTCTGCTAAGGAATGCATTTTCCAAAGTGAAGCCCCAATAATAGCCACTACAACAAAAATTGTAGTAAAGACCACCATGATACGTTCACGGACAGTCAAACGGTCTAAATATTGATTAACTTGTTCGATCCACTGATCAAAGCGGTTTTGCAATTGAGCTAACATTTTCATTATTGTATTTTCACCACCCCAATTGCCCCACCACCATCGGCTTGAACATTACCTAACTCCGCCTTAAATCCTTGCTGATTAAGCTGCTGTGTTAAAGCTTGCAAATCATCTGCCGATTTTGCTTTCAAGGCCATGGTTAGTGTAGAAGCATCATAATTTAATTGCTGAGCTAAAATTTGTCTTTGCATCAGAATAGGCCCAACACGACTCAATAAAGAAAGTGCTTGTGTATCGCCTTGTTTACTCATTCTTAAATGACTTTCAAATTGGCTTTTTATATTTTGTTCATTTACGCGACTAGAAGGACCAAACCAATATTTATATTGCTCAATTGTCTGCTCAGCTGTTTGATTTGCTACATTTCTTAATTTCACCCAACGCAACAAATCATAGCTGAACTGAACCACAATAATTGCTAAAACAATAACCGCACATGCTTTCCAGTACCCAGAAACCGTTTGCTCTTGACCTTTGGCTTTTGGTAAAACATTAAAAGGATGCTGTTTAGGTTTATCTAAGCCCTGAAACTGATAAAAAAATTCTGAACGTTGCTCAACACTAGAAGCTGCTTCTAAGCTTTCTAATTGTTCTGTCGTTAATCCACTATATTGATAGTTTGTTTCAACTGGCTGGAATTCCAAAAACAATCCCAAATCATCTAGTGAATTACCGACCCATTTACTTTCACGCGCCAGTAATTTTTGGTCAATATTACAAAGGATAACTTGGTGTTCTTGTGGTTCCGGCAAAATCAAAAAGTCTGGCAACAAAGCAACCAGCTTGATTGGCAACAAATTCATCGCATGTTGCCATGTTTCCACAGTAGTTTTTGCAACACCCAATATTGTTAATTGATCAGCATGAAAATGATGAACCACTTTCATGTGATCAATAGGCAAAGTTACAAACTCTTCAAGCAAATATTTAACACCATCTGCTCCGAGTTGCTTGTAATGAGACTTTGCTATTTGTTGCTGGAATACCTGAGCATGACGACTAGGAAAAAAGACAACAGCCTCTTTTCCTTGGTGCAATTGTAGGTCTTGTATTAATTGATCGAGGCTTTCAGCCTGCAACCAGTTTTCTCCGTTAGACCAATGCCATATTCCATTGGTTTCAGGCATCCATAAATACAGCATAATGGGCTAAATAACCTTTTTATTTATATTGTGGGTATAAAACTACTTTTTTGTGTTGATAAACCAGTTGCAATCACAGCCTGATCATAAATTCGAGCTTCAGCCAGTGCAAATGGATTAAAGTTTTCATGGGTCAGCAGTTCAGCAATATGCCCTACTACATTCATATGACACACGACCACAATTGACTCATAAGGAATCTGAGACAACCACTCGACTGCCTCTTTGGCGTTATCATCCGGTTTAATTTTATCGCATAACAACACAGGCACATCTTTAAAGTACGCTTGAATATGTGCCAATGTCTCTTGGGCACGTAACAAAGGACTAACTACAAAAATATCAGGCTTAACAATATCTTTTAAAAATGTTGCTGTCTGTTCTGCTTGAGCATGTCCACGAGCAGTAAGAGGGCGTTTATTGTCGTTACCATTTACAGGTGGAGCGGCTTCCCCATGGCGAACCAATGTCAGTTGCATAAATTTTCCTTGTTAATAATTCCTGCATTATAACCACAATTTATGACATTTCTTCTTCAGACTTCGTGATGAGGTAAAACAAATTCAACATCACTACGGTGTCCGTTTTTCATAAGAGATAATGCAATATTTAAAGGAGGCGCCCCTTCGAAAATAACTTCATATAAAGCGTTAGTGATAGGCATATAAACATCTAGTTCTTCTGCTTTACCACGCACCTGAACAATTGTATTAATGCCTTCTGCTGTCTGCCCCAACTCTTTACTTGCCTGATCCAGCGTTTTACCCGAACCTAAAGCATAACCAATCTGATAATTACGGCTTAAAGGGCTATTACAAGTCGCGAATAAATCACCAACACCTGACAACCCCAAGAATGTAAGCGGATTTGCACCTTGTTTTACTGCAAAACGGCTCATCTCGGCCAAAGCACGCGTTAAAATCATACTCTTGGTATTTTCACCAATTTTGTAAGCAGCACCAATTCCCATTGCAACCGCATAAATATTTTTAAGCGCACCACCTAACTCTACACCGTGCACATCATCGCTACCAAAAACACGGAATAAAGCACTATGTAAGGCATGTTGCACAGCATAACGAACTAATTCGGAGTCACTGGCAATAACGGTGCCGGACGGCATACCCGCCATAATTTCTTTTGCAAGGTTTGGACCTGATAGCACACCATAAGGAACTTCAGGTAATTCTTCACGAATGATATCGCTCATGAAGCTGAAAGTTTTAGCTTCAACACCTTTGGTTAAAGACACAACCGCTTGTGCAGTAATATAAGGAGCGATTTGTTTTAAAACATCACGGAATGAATGACTTGGAATTGCGACTAAAATAATATCTCGGTCACATACAGCTTGCTCAAGATCAGACACAGCACGTAATGATGACTCTAAAATAAAATCTGGCAAATAACGTTTATTAATGTGGGTTTTATTAATTTCCTCAGCTGTTTCGGCGTCACGAATCCAGATCATGGTATCGCAACCATTACGTGCAGCTAAATTTGCCATAGCCGTTCCAAAGCTTCCTCCCCCTAGAACGGTAATACGTAAAGCAGTTTTTTTATCAACCGCAACAGGTTCCACCAAATCTGTAAACTTAAATTCAGCCATCTTTTATTATCCTATTTCTTACTTCTACAGACGTTTAAGCCTGCCAAACTTTTACGAATTCTTTACTTTCAATATCTGCACGCGGTGCAATTACTTTAGCTGCTGTGCCAACGTAAATAATACCTGAAATTAAATCACGAGGTTGCAGACCTAAATGCTGTTTTAACCAATTTGATTCGACAACTGCACCACTACGCCACATGGTCGAAAAACCTTGAGCTTGTAGAGATAATAAAAGATTTTGTACTGCGGCACCCGTACTTAAGATTTGTTCGAAATGCGGTACTTTCGGATGATCTTGTAGTTGTGTAAGCGCCAAAATGAGTAATGGTGCGCGAAAAGGATGTTGTTTAACACGTTCGAGTTGAGCGGGATCAGTTTCACCTAAATCTGCTAGAGCCTTTGCTAAAACTTCACCAAAAGCACCACGTTGTTCGCCTGAAACAACCACAAAACGCGTTGGCTTAAGTCTATGATGATCTGGAGCAGTCAAAGCTGCTTGGAAAGCTAACTCTAATTGCTCCGTACTTGGAGCTGGCTCAACTAATTGGCCAATAGACTGACGCTGATGAATATTTTGGTGAATTATTTGTATTGCTGATTCCGTCATTAATATTGATCTAACTCAAAAATTCAAAATAGATTAGCATAATCTACCGTTAATCCACCATTGAATCTAGCTTATAAAATTAGCGAACTCTCACTTTGACATTTTTTAATACAAAACATCAAAACTCATACAACGTCTTCAAAATCAACTAGAAAACTTATGTTCAAATAGCTATGTCTTTTAGCGATTAACTTTAGGTGCATTATGAAAAAAATAATTTTAACAAGCGCAATGAGCGGTGTTGTTTTATTACTTGGTGCTTGCGCAACTACTCCTAAAAATACTTTAGCAGTTCAAAAAGAAAATAATCAGTTTGAAGTTACAGGTATTGGCAAAACCAATTTAATTGCGAAAAATAATGCAATTACTGCAGCTCAAAAAACTTGCTCAAAAAACACTACACCAGTCGTTGTAGATGAAAAAACAACATATAACGGTGTATTAAAAGATGTTGTAAGTGAAAAAACCGGTCAAATGGTTGAAGCAGCAGCAGGGGTTATTGGTACATTAACTGGTAAAAATGCATCTTTAGCAAAAGATGATGACTACCAAACAACGCTTACTTTCTATTGTAAAATTAATTAATCAAAAAAAATCCCAATCAAATGATTGGGATTTTTTTATTAGCAATAACCATCTAATCTGGTCAGTGGTAATTTTTTACCAATTGCTTTTTCAATTTCGGGTAAATAAAAGGCATCATCTTCAGATAAGAAACTAATACTTACCCCTTGTGAGCCAGCACGACCTGTACGACCAATACGGTGTACATAATCATCAGATTGTTCAGGCAATGTAAAGTTGATGACATGCGACACGCCATCCACATGAATACCACGACCAGCAACATCTGTCGCAATCATAATATTATGTTTACCTTGCTTAAATTGCTCTAACATTTTTAAACGTTTATCTTGAGCAATCTCACCAGAAAGCATACCAACTCTATATCCATCTTTCTTTAAATGATCATAAAGACGGCGGACCTGGTCACGTCGATTAGCAAAAATCATGACCTTATCGATTGGTTCTTCACGCAAGATATCTTGTAGTAAACGATATTTGTCTTGTTTAGCTACAACATAAACACGTTGTTCTACATCGTTATTGGTCTTTTGTTCAGGCTCAATTTCAACAGTTACAGGTTCAAACAACCATTGTCTTGCCAAATTCAAAACGTCATAACTAAACGTCGCTGAGAACATGAGTGTCTGACGTTGTTCCTTGCGTGGTGAATAACGAACAATACGTTTTACCGAAGGAATAAAGCCCATGTCTAATAAACGGTCAGCTTCATCAATGACTAAAAATTCAATTTGATCGAGCCAGACTTCTTTTTGTTCTACAAAATCGATTAAACGCCCAGGTGTGGCTACCATGATATCGACAAAATTAGCATCAAGTTGCTTCTTCTGCTTATCGAAATCAACACCACCCAATAGGGTCACTAAATGTAAATTAGAGAATTTTGTGAGAAATTTCGCATCACTTTCAATTTGCAATGCCAACTCACGAGTAGGCGCCAAGATTAAAGCACGAGGCTCGCCACGGAAGCGTTGCTCTTGAATCGGATTATTGAGTAAATCATTAATTACACTAATCAGAAAGGCAGCTGTCTTACCTGTTCCTGTTTGTGCTCGCCCAATTGCATCATGCCCGGCTAATGTATATTTTAAAACCTTTTGCTGAATTGGGGTCATTTGAGTAAACCCTAAAGCATCAATCGCCTTTTTAAGTTGCGGATGTAAATTCAAGGTTTCAAAACCAGATGTCATAAATACGCGCTCTAACAAACAATCTCTCGAATGAGAAGATCATTATAAACAAAAACGCCCCAATTCAAAAATTGGAGCGTCCATCATTCATCAAAAAGATGAATTAGTCTTAGTCTAAAGGCTGAACGTTTTCAGCTTGAAAACCTTTTTGACCTTGTACAACGCTAAACTCTACACGTTGACCATCACGTAGAGAACGGTGACCGTCACCTACGATTGCACGGAAGTGAACGAATACATCGTCGCCGCCGTTACGTTGAATAAAACCAAAGCCTTTAGTGTCATTAAACCACTTTACTACGCCTTGTTCACGAGCTGTCATAAGTCAATCCTCAGATGTTGAAAAAAGGACCTTCCGGTGTTGCAAACAGCAGAGCAAACAAGGTTTTAAAATATTTATAATCTTAAAGCTTGTAATCATTCTGTAAAACTATCAACAATTTCCGGTTACATCCATTTGTTATAGGGTTATTAAATCAATTTGATTGTGTGGTAAATCCTAAAACGGTTCGAGCTTAACACGGGTTTATGACAATTAATAGAATTTTTTTCAAATATTTCCCCTATTTTTAGTTCTTTTTTTAAACAGCTTATTACAATATTTTTTATAGAAATTCCTGCATCTTCTTTCATAAAATATGCTGTATTTATTAAAAATTTGTTAGAATATTTTTTTCAGTTGTTTTGATGATGAATGAGCAATACTTCTTCTAATACAGCACCCATTGAAATTAATGCCCTTGGGCAACCCTGCCCAATGCCATTGTTAATGCTAAAACGTGAACTTAAAAAAGCGTCAGGCAAACAACAATTTTTATTAAAATCTTCAGATCCTCATAGTGAAATTGATGTAACTCGTTACTGTGGTTTACATCATTTTATGTGTCAAACTACACACATATCGGAAAGAGAATTTCACTATTTAATTGAAACTCAATAATTCTTTGCTAAACTAAAAGATTAGAAATTGCATAAAATTTTACATTTCTCTACCCAATTTTCCTTAATTATGAAGCTGATTCAAATTAAGATGAATTTATTGGTTATCCCATTCGATCCTATAAGGAGAACTCATGAGTGACAGCAGCAATCAATTGATGCCCCTGTCATTGTCTGCGCCCGGTGTAAACCTTGGTGCATATATCAGTACTGTCAATCAGATTCCTATTTTAACGGCCGAGCAAGAAAAAGAACTTGCTGAACGTTATTATTATGACCAAGATCTTGATGCCGCAAAAATGCTGGTAATGTCGCATTTACGTTTTGTCGTTCATATTGCGCGCAGCTATGCAGGTTATGGCCTACCACAAGGCGACCTTATTCAAGAAGGTAATTTAGGCTTAATGAAAGCCGTGAAACGTTTCGACCCAAATATGGGCGTGCGTCTAGTATCTTTTGCCGTCCACTGGATTAAGGCAGAAATTCATGAATACGTTATTCGCAACTGGCGTATCGTCAAAATTGCAACGACAAAAGCTCAGCGTAAATTATTTTTCAATTTACGTAGTTTAAAAAAATCGAGTAAAAAATTAACGCTCGAAGAAGCTCAATCGATTGCTAATGACTTAAATGTAACTCCAGAACAAGTTCTGGAAATGGAAGGTCGTTTAACTGCTTATGATGCTGCTTTTGAAGCACAAGGCGATGACGACGACGATACTCCACATACTGCCCCTGCGTTGTATCTTGAAGATAACCGCTACGACCCTGCCCGTTTAGTCGAGAACGAAGACTGGGAAGAGCAAAGTACTTCAGCCTTGCATGATGCGATGGACCAGTTAGATGACCGTTCGCGTAATATTTTACAACGCCGCTGGTTAGATGATGACAAATCTACTCTTCACGAGTTAGCAGCTGAATATAATGTTTCAGCAGAACGTATTCGTCAGCTTGAAAAAAATGCGATGGAAAAGATTAAAACTGCCATGTCAGCAAGTTAAAATAAATGAAAAAAATAAAAGGGCGAATCGCCCTTTTGTTTTATCTGGCTATGTTTAGCCAACCTAATCTATGTTAACGTTGCCTTTCATTATTCATTTGCGTTTTTTGTTATGTGGATCGCCATTTCAGCCCTTAATCTTGCTTTTGCAGTCATGTTGGGTGCTTTTGGAGCACATGGTCTTAAAGCTCACGCGGGTCCTGAGCAACTTGCTTGGTGGCAGACTGCAACCGACTACTTTTTTTATCACGCGCTTGGCCTATTAGCTCTTGGTATTTTAAGTAAGGTTCTTCCTCATTTCCCAATCAAGTTATCTTTCTTGCTTATCCAGATTGGTATTCTATTTTTTTGTGGTTCGCTTTATATCATGGCGTTAGGTTTACCACGAATATTAGGCGCAATTACGCCAATTGGTGGAGCCTTAATGATTGCGGGGTGGCTAGTCTTGGCTTGGAATGCTTTCAAATACGCAAAATAATCGGAATGTGATCATGCAAATTTATTTAAATGGCGAATTAACGGACACGCCTAGCCAAAACCTGTTGCAACTCATTCAGGAGTTGGCACTTGAAGGAAAACGTTTTGCTGTTGAGCACAATCAGCAAATCGTTTCTAAAAGCAAATTAGAGCAAATTTCTATTGCTCAACATGACCGTATCGAAATTATTCACGCTGTTGGCGGCGGCTAAGTCGGAGTTATCCATGCAAGACACCCCTCTCATTATTGGTTCACGTTCTTTTCAATCTCGTTTATTGGTCGGAACTGGCAAATATAAAGACTTAAATGAAACGGATTTAGCTATTCAAGCCAGTGGTGCAGAAATCGTAACTGTCGCAATCCGCCGTGTGAATATTGGACAAAATCCAGATCAACCGAATTTACTTTCGGTCATCCCACCAGAGAAATATACAATTTTACCAAATACCGCAGGTTGTTTTGATGCTGATAGCGCAGTACGTACCTGCATGTTAGCGCGTGAGTTACTCGATGGTCATAACCTAGTAAAACTTGAAGTTTTGGGCGATGAAAAAACCTTATATCCAAATGTAACCGAGACCTTAAAAGCCGCTCGTACTTTGATTGATGATGGTTTTGAAATTATGGTCTATACCTCTGATGATCCAATTATTGCTCAAGAACTTGAAAGTATGGGCTGTGTTGCGATTATGCCTTTAGGCAGTCTAATTGGTTCAGGTTTAGGTATTTTAAATCCACATACCATTTCAATTATTAAAGAAAATGCGAAAGTACCAGTTTTAGTCGATGCAGGCGTTGGTACAGCAAGTGATGCTGCTATTGCAATGGAACTCGGTTGTGATGGTGTATTGATGAATACTGCTATTGCAGCTGCGCAAAACCCTATTTTGATGGCTTCAGCGATGAAAAAAGCTGTTGAAGCTGGACGTGAAGCATTTTTAGCTGGTCGTATGCCACGTAAACGTATGGCAAATGCAAGCTCACCTGAAACAGGTTATTTCTTTAAATAATTTATTTCTAAGGAATCACTGCTTTTTCAGTGGTTCCTCTCTCTCCTACCATATAACCATTTTACCTTTTAAAAATATATCGCTTTATTCTAATGGTAGATCTAAATTCTTATACCTAACTTAGGCTATTCCAATATTTGTCTTAAATTATCCTTGGCGTTTAACTCAAAATTCTTTTGGAAATATACAGTTTGATAAAGTGGCTCAGACTGATAAAAATGCATTAAAACTTCTTTTCGCTTAATCGCATATACTTCAGGATCAACCCAAGAATACTCCTGCTGAATTTGCTGTTCATACTGGATAAAACGTTCAGGTGTTGCTGCCAAAATAGCTAAATCAATATCCAACAAAAATTGCAAATCTGTTTCATCAGTTAATGCATGCTTTTGAGTCGCAAGAATCCAACGCTTTATTTTCTTTAGGGTATCAAACGATAAATCTTGCGCCATCAATTGTTCAAATAACTCAGCACTTTTAAGCTCATTATCTGGTGCTTGAGGATCATAGATAACATCATGAAACCAGAGAGCCAATGCAACAGCATACGGATCATTTAATTCGTATTGGACCGCCTCCATTAAACTCAAACATTCATATAAATGTTGGACGGTATGGTAGGCTCGCTGTTTTTCACTATAAGCCGCAATAAGTTCATCATAGATTTTCTGCGGTTCAGAAAAATTATAATACTGATGCAGCTCAAACCAAACATGCTTTAGTTTTGATAAATAAAGCTGCATCGTCATCTATTAACCACGCTTAAGATTATTGCTCATCACGTTTAAATACTAACTCTTTTGCCGATGAGTTATCAGCATCAAAGTAATAACCCTCGGTATTAAACGCTTTGATGTCTTCAGCTTTATTTAATTGGTTTTCAACAATAAAACGAGCCATTAAACCACGTGCTTTTTTCGCATAGAAACTAATGACTTTATATTTGCCATTTTTCTGGTCAAGAAAAACAGGCTTCACAATTTCAGCCTTAATTTTCTTTTCATTGACAGACTTGTAATATTCATCTGAAGCTAGATTTACCAGCAATTCAGATTTAATTGCTGCCAAGTCTTCATTAATTTGGTTAGTGATGATATCACCCCAGAATTCATACAAATTATGACCTCTAGTATTTTTTAATTTAGTACCCATCTCTAAACGATAAGGCATCATTAAATCTAAAGGACGCAATAAACCATATAGACCAGAGAGCATACGCAAGTGCTGCTGTGCAAAGTCAATATCTTTATCTTTTAAATGGTACGCATCTAAACCGGTATACACATCCCCTTTAAATGCATAAATTGCTTGGCGAGCATTTGAGAAATTAAATTCGGGATTCCAGTCTCTAAATCGATCTGCATTTAGTGTGGCAATTTTTTCACTTACACTCATTAAACTCGCAATTTCCGAAGCAGAAAGTTTGCGGCAAACATCAATTAATTGTGCTGAGTTTTCTAACAAGCGAGGCTGAGTAAACTCATCTGTAGGTAACGCTGTTTCATAATCTAAAGTTTTTGCAGGAGAAATTAAAGCAAGCATAGACAACCTGAAAAAATTATTCTTAATACCAACTATAACAGTAGATATTTTTTAATGCTAACTCGTGTTTTCAATGACGACTATCGGTAAAATAGCACTACGTATTGTTATTTAGCGGTTCTTATATGTCTGAGCAAACTTTCATCCAGGGTCCAGTAGGTAAAATTGAACTTTTCGTTGACCGCCCTGAAGGTGAAATCAAAGGCTTTGCGGTTGTTTGCCATCCGCACCCATTGCAAGGTGGAACCCCTCAGCATAAAGTCCCTGCCCTTTTAACCCAAATTTTTAATGAATATGGTTGTATTGTTTACCGTCCTAGTTTCCGTGGTTTAGGCGGCAGTGAAGGCATTCATGATGAAGGCCATGGTGAAACTGAAGATATCTTAGCTGTAATTGAGCACGTTCGTAAGCTTCATGAAGGCCTACCCTTTTATGCAGGCGGTTTTAGCTTTGGCTCACATGTTTTAGCAAAATGCTTTGCACAGCTTGAACCTGAATTACGACCTGTACAGTTAATTTTATGTGGTTTACCAACAGCTACTGTAGTAGGTTTACGCCACTATAAAACTCCTGAAATTCAAGGTGATATTCTACTCATTCATGGTGAGCAAGATGATATTACTTTACTTTCAGATGCAATTGAGTGGGCAAAACCACAAAAACATCCAATCACAATTTTACCGGGTGCTAACCACTTCTTTACAGGCTATTTAAAGCAGCTTCGCCAAATCATTACACGTTTTATTATCATGAAATAAACGGTAACTTGATGGGCATAACTTGAGAGTATGCCCATCATTTTTAAGCCATGTCCTTATTGAAAATTATTCCAACTTAACCCAAAACGGGCTAAATATTTTTTCACTCTGTCACTATCGTTTGTTGTATTACGTTGTTGGCGAGATACCGAAAAGAGTTGTCTTCCCGCCTCTGCCATTGATTTTGAATTTTCACAGACTTTGAGCACACCTCGCAATTGAATCTGATCAAATTCATCTATTTGTTCTAGCTGCTCAGGACTCAAATAGTTCAAAAGAATATCTTCATCTTTATCATTGTAAGATTCATCCTGAGTAAGCCAAAGTTGCTTTAGGCGTTGAATTTCTTTTTCTACAGCTTCACAGCGAATTAACTCACCTTGCGATAAAGTAGCCAAACGAGTTACGCTCGCTGCTAAATCTCTAAAATTTCCTTGCCATGATGCATCTCCTGATTTAGCAAATTTCAAATACATTTCTAAAGCATCGCGTTGAAAACGCAATTGTCTTTGATGAATTGCAGCAAAACGCTGTAGCTCAAAATCAATATTGGGTGCAATATCTTCTACACGGTCTTTTAAATTTGGTAAGAAGAATGTCCATGTATTCAAACGGGCCCATAAATCTTCACGGAATCGGCCAGCTTGAACTTCATTACGTAAATCGCGGTTAGTACCTGCGATTAGCTGAAAATCGGCCTGAATTTCCTTATCACTTCCAACGGGAAAAAAGCTTTTGTCTTCTAGCGCTTTTAGCAGCATAGCTTGTTCATCAAGTCCCAATTCACCAATTTCATCTAAAAACAAAATGCCTTGGTCAGCACTTCTTAATAAACCGGCACGAGATGCAGCTGCTCCTGTAAATGCACCTTTTATATGACCAAATAAAGTTGACATGGCACTATCACCACGCAAAGTTGCACAGTTAACATCAATAAAACGGCCGCTTAATTGAAATTTATCTTTCTTTAACTGAAAAATTTGTTTTGCCAAATGAGACTTACCAACCCCTGTTGCCCCCATAATTAAAATAGGCGCACTAGAGCGGGTTGCAACTAATTCAACTTCCTCAATAAGCTGATTAAACGCTTTATTATGAGTAGAAATATTGGCTTTAAGTTGTTGCCAATTTTGCTTTTGCTCATCATCGAAGCGCTGTTTTAAAACATCGTATCGAGATAAGTCCAGATCAATAATTCTATATTCACCTTCTGATGTCTTGTGTTGGTTAGGTGAACTTTGAATGAGTTGAGCTGGCAAATAATGCGCATCTACCAATAAGTACCAACAAATTTGAGCAACATGCGTTCCTGTCGTGATATGCAGTAAATAGTTATTTTTTTCGACATCAAACGGATAGGTTTTTACAAAGTCATAGAGTGCACCATAAACTTCAGCAAAATCCCAAGGATCTTTAATACTGACCCTATGTCCAGAAACCTCAGTTTGTGGAGAAATCTCTTTAGCATCTGCTGCTATAGATTTAACTAAATTATGATGTTGTCGATCATGTAACAGTACCAATTTATCTACAAGCAAATCTTCATGCATTAACAGGCTAATTGTAGGACGCCAACGCTGCCAGCGATCTGGCTTTCTCCCCTGATCAAGTGTAGAACCGACAAAGCCAATAACGACTGTTTTCTTTGCATCCGTCATAATTTCTATAAAATTTTATAAGTGTCTATAATATACAATACGCATTTGACCAAAAAATTCCAAGAATATGCTTCATTTTACTTTTTTAGGCACATCTTCAGGTGTCCCCACCCTGACACGTAATGTTTCAGGATTAGCAGTTCGCAACAGCAAAAATAAGGACTGGATTTTAATTGATGTCGGCGAAGGGACACAGCACCGTATTCAACAAGCTAAACTTTCATTACAAAACCTAGTTGCCATTTGTATTACACATGTTCACGGCGACCATTGTTATGGTCTAGTTGGTTTATTGGCAAGTGCAGGCATGAATGCCCGTAGTAAACCCTTAATCGTGATTGCACCGAAAGAAATTCAGCAATGGTTTGAAATCACTGCCCAACTTACAGATTTACATTTACCCTATTCACTGCAATTTATTGATGTGAATGTAGCAACCCAGCCACAACAGATCACTGATGGGTTCATTGTTCAAGCACATCCACTAAGCCATCGTGTTCCAAGTTTTGCTTTTAGCATTTATATCAAATCTATTCAGAAGAAGTTAGATACCCAAGCTCTAACTCAGCTTGGCGTACCTCAAGGCGATATGTGGGGCCATTTGAAACGAGGCTACAATATCGAATTTGAGGGACAAACTTTAAAAGCTCAAGACTTCATCAAAACTCAAAATCAACAAGTTCATGCAATTATTGGTGGTGATAATAACCAACCTGAACTATTAGCTGACGCTTGCAAAGATGCTCAACTCCTTATTCACGAAGCGACTTACTTGCAAACGGTTTTAGATAAAGTCGGCAAAGGTCCAATGCATAGCTCAGCAAAAATGGTGGCTGAATTTGCAGAACAGCAATCTTTGAGTAATTTAATTCTGACGCACTTTAGCCCTAGACATCAGGATAAAGCTGGGCAACAAGCTATTACTGAAGAAGTTCGCCAGTTTTATAAAGGTCATTTTTATTTAGCCAATGATTTTGACGAATTTACTTTAAATGAAGCTGGACAGCTTTTAAAAGTCGATAAAAACCGTAAAACCAGTTAATTAAGTATATCCAAAAAGATATTTAAATATATTTTTAGATATATTTTTAATATTAAAATTTCCAACAGAAATTAGTTACGCAGAAAGAATAATTATTTTTATACATTATTTTCAATAACTTATATTTTTAATTAAGTGTATTTTTAAAAGTTGGCACATTCAGTGCAATAGTACAAAGCACACAACATCATTCGGATATTGTGAATAACACCTGCCTGCAAACGCTTGGCAGGCAGGCTTTGAAAGGAAAAGAAAATGTCTGTCATTGAAGAAATTAACCAACAAGCTCAGTTTGAACAAAAGCAGCAACAACGTTCTTATGAAGTTCTGCAAAATGAAAAAAGTATGCCAGTCAAAATGTGGACTAAAGGCGTGCTTGTTGATGACAACTCAAAACAACAATTATTGCAAACAGCTCAAATGCCTTTTATTTATAAATGGATGGCTGTTATGCCAGATGTACACTTCGGTTTAGGAGCAACTATTGGTAGCGTGATTCCAACTAAAGGGGCAATTATTCCTGCTGCTGTGGGTGTAGATATTGGTTGTGGAATGATGGCAACCCGTACAAGCTTAACTGCTTCAGATTTACCAGATAACTTACATGCTCTACGTACTGAACTTGAACGTTTAATCCCACACGGAATGACTAAACGCGGACGTGATCGTGGGTCATGGGAAACTCCACCAGAAATGGTAGATCAAGCTTGGACCGATCTGGTTGCAGATTTTGAATATATTTGCGCAAAACACCCACGTTTAAAAAACACCAACAACCGCAAACATTTGGGAACTTTAGGTACTGGAAACCACTTTGTCGAAATCTGTTTAGATGAGCATGATCATGTCTGGATTATGTTGCACTCAGGTTCTCGTGGTGTAGGAAATGCTATAGGCAATCATTTTATTGAACTTGCCCGTAAAGACATGCAGAAGCATTTTATTAATTTACCAAATAAAGATTTAGCATACTTAGTCGAGGGAACTGAACATTTTGATGATTACTGGTTTGCGGTAGGCTGGGCTCAACGCTTTGCGATGAAGAACCGAGAAATCATGATGCAATCTGCGATTAAAGCCTTGGCTACGATTGTACCAAAGCCTTTTCAGGCACGTTTGGAAGCGGTGAACTGTCACCATAACTATGTGGAAAAGGAAGAACACTACGGTGAAGAAGTAATGGTCACCCGTAAAGGTGCTGTCCGTGCGCGCTTAGGTGAATATGGAATTATTCCAGGTTCAATGGGAGCGAAGTCGTTTATTGTCCGTGGACTTGGAAATCAGAAATCTTTCTGTTCATGTTCGCATGGTGCAGGCCGTGTTATGAGCCGTACTGAAGCAAAACGACGCTTTACTGTTGAAGATCAAATTGCACAAACTGAAGGTGTGGAATGCCGTAAAGATGCTGCGGTTATTGATGAAATTCCATCGGCATATAAACCAATTGAAGATGTAATGAAAGCTCAGAGCGATTTGGTTGAAGTGGTTTATACATTAAGACAAGTGGTGTGTGTTAAGGGTTAGATAATTTACCATACCCAGAAGGTGAGCATATGTTTGTCCAATTAGATCATTTGAATACCAAAGAGTTACAATCTGATCTTGATGCCATACAAGCCGTATTTGAAGTATTTTTGTTTAATGTCGTACATAAGACAGAATCTTCGAATACGCTAGCTATTCACCAACAGATGTTATTGAATTGTGAAAGTTTAGCAATAGAAAAAACGTTAGACTTAAATACTTTAACCACTAAAAAATTAGATCGCAGCCTTGTAAGTTTTAATCGTTTGGACAAACCTAATTTATTTTCTAGACATAATTGGTTTTGGGGCTTGTTAGAGGCAATTATTGATCCACCATATGGCACAACCCTTACCCATTTTAATCAGGTAACATTCTTTCAAGCTTTCTTGCGGCTATGCCTTTTCACGGAGAAAGACTGTGAAATATATGATTGGGTTGGCTATCCAGGTAGTGGTCGGGAAGAAAGTTCTGAATGGAATGATTATTTTGAACCGGGCCGAGAATGGTGAGGTAATTGGTGCTTAACCATCTATTCACCAGAGCAAAATAAAGGTTGCTTACTACTTGCCAGCTCAACAGATTAAAGTTGCCAGCTCAACAGATTAAAGAATAAATTTTTAGGAAAATAAAATATGAAACTCGCAGAAGCACTTTTACTTCGAAGCGATCAACAAAAAAAGCTCACTTCGTTAAAACAACGAATCAATGCGAATGTATTGGTACAAGACGGTGATGAACCTAGTGAAGATCCAAATGAACTCATCAAACAAGTATTTGCTTTAACTCAGGAAAGCAATCAATTGATTTATCGTATCCATTTGACCAATGCACAAGCAAAACTGGAAGATGGCAAAGTATTATTGTCTCTATTAAGCTTGCGCGATAGTTATGCTGAACAGCATAAGATTTTAATCGATGCGATTGCCAATACGCATCGAGAACCTGATCGTTATAGCTCACGTGAAATTAAGTGGAAGAAGGTCATTCCGGTTTCTAGCTTACAAAAACAGGCGGATGATATCAGTGCAAAACTCCGTGACTTAAACGTTAAAATTCAGGCTACTAATTGGCAAATTGATCTAATCGATTAAACAATAGATTTTGTGAAATCCTTTTCACAATCAAAGTTTGGACATACTGGGCGAGTACAAGATCCTGCATTACTCCGATCTGAGGGATTGAAAATAATTCAGGCGGCTATGGCAGCATGTGAGCCGTGCATCGATATTCACTTATCAGGCTCAGCACTATGCACCTAGTAAACCTTTGTCGAAAACAAAGTCACACATTACTTCGCATTACCATGTACTGACAGTATGTTCATTAAATTAGAAAATAAGGAAAATAGAAGTGAATACAGTTTTGGTAAATATACCAAAAGTCATTCAAATTGATGGCTCACAAGGTGAAGGTGGTGGACAGATTTTAAGAACTGCCCTTGCCCTCTCAATGATTACAGGCCAGCCGTTTGAATTAATTAATATACGTGCTGGGCGTAAAAAACCAGGTTTAATGCGTCAACATTTGGTTTGTGTACAAGCATCTCAACAAATTAGCCAAGCTTATGTAGAGGGTGCTGAATTACATAGCCAACGTTTATATTTCACACCTCAGCATGTTCAAAGTGGTAAATATCAATTTCAAATCGGTTCAGCGGGTAGTACAACACTGGTTTTACAAACGCTTCTACCTGTTTTGTTATTACAAAATGAAGCTACCGAACTCACCATTTCAGGGGGTACACATAACCCACTTGCACCAACAGCAGATTTTATTGAACACTGCTTTTTACCTGCTCTAACAAAGATTGGAATTAACGTCGATTTTAGATTAAATAAAGCTGGCTTTTTTCCAATTGGTGCGGGTGAAATTCAAGTTACCATTCAGCCATGGCAACATCGAAACAGCTTAAAGTTATTAGATCGTGGTGCTTTGCAATGCAATAAAGCTTTTGCAGCAGTATTAAATCTTTCAGAAGAAGCACAGATAGTACAACGTGAATTAACCACATTAAGTAAAAAACTAAACTTAAGCTCTCAGCAACAATTTCATTTAAATGGAATTAGCCAAGGCAATACAGTCTATGTGAAAGTTACTCATCAATATCACACTCAACTGTTTACAGCTTTAGGTGAGATGCGCAAAAGTGCAGAGCAAATAGCTGATCATTTAGCAAAAGATGTAAATCTATATTTATCTTCGCAGGCTGTTGTAGATGAGTATTTGGCAGATCAGTTACTTCTACCTTTAGCTCTAGGTCAAGGTGGTGAATTCACCGCACAATGTATTAGCGAACACACTCGTACTCAAGCAGCCATGATTGAAAAATTTATTGATTGTGAAATCGAGTTTATCAAGTTAAATCCACATCATTTTCATGTAAAGGTTAAAGTTTAAGAAGCTCATGATTGAGCTTCTTATTTATAAAAAACTACTCTACAGATGCCAAAGCTGTCACCAACAGCTTCCAGCATTTCTCTACAGTATCAACTTTGACTCGTTCACCCGGTGCATGCGCACCTTGAATATCCGGTCCAAAAGAAACCATTTGTAAATGTGGATAATGCTCGGCAATAATCCCACACTCTAAGCCTGCATGAATTACTTTTAGATTTGGCTCAATATTAAATGCATTTTGATAGGCCTGTTGTAAACACTTTAGAGCCGCCGAGTCAGGGTTTGGTGTCCAACCTGACACTAACGGTGTGAGTGCTGAAGCTATATTAAATTGACTAAAATGTGCCTGAATTTTTTCTGCAAAGTCTTGAGCTTCTTGGTTCACCATTGAACGAACCATTAAGACAGCTTTTCCGGCCTCTCGATTTAATTTTACAACCCCGATATTGTTTGAGGTTTCAACCACATCTGGTAGAACTTGACTCATACTTGCAACGCCATAAGGACTTGTTGCTAAAGCTTGCAACCATTCATTTTGCTGTTGTTGAGCAATCACTTCGGTCACTTCAGCACTATTAGGCTGAATAGTTAATTGCAGGTTGTCATCAATACCCTGTAATTGGTTTTTCCATGTCGTTTGATATTCAGCGAGTAATTTTTCTAATTCAGGCAATTGGTTAGATAAAATGGCAATGGTTGCTACAGCTTCGCGAGGTAAAGCATTACGAGCTGTACCACCTATAAACTCAACAAGTCGTCCACCAAGCTTCGCTAAATGCTGATTTAAAAAACGGGCCAGAATAACGTTGGCATTGCCACGTCCTAAATGAATATCTACGCCAGAGTGCCCACCTTTAAGACCAGCCACCTGAATATTCACAATATTAAGATTGTCAGGAATTGGTTCATAATTAAGCGGCTGCTCTACCTCAACATCAATACTACCAGCACATCCGAGATACAACTCGCCCCACTCTTCTGTATCAATATTAAATAGCCACTTCCCTTTTAGTACACCTGCCTGTAAAAGTCGCGCACCACTCATCCCTGCTTCTTCATCAACTGTTAGAAGAACTTCAATTGGCCCATGAGCAATATCATTTGAGTCTAAAACTGCCAAAGCTAATGCTACCCCAATGCCATTATCAGCACCTAAAGTAGTATCTTTAGCAATTAACCAGCCATCTTCGAGGACTGGCTGGATCGGGTCTTTAAAGAAGTCGTGTACTGTGCCAGTATTGGATTGAGTGACCATATCTAAATGGCCTTGCAGAATAACGCCAGACACATGTTCTTTACCCAGAGTCGCATTCTTACGAATAATCAAATTCCCCACTTCATCTACGTAAGTTTCTAAATTTCGACTTTCGGCCCAGTTTTGTAAAAATTCACGAAGCTGCTGTTCATGCTTTGAAGGACGAGGAATAATGCAAAGTGTTTGAAAATGCTGCCAAACCACTTGAGGAGATAGTGCTGCAATATCAACTTGTGTCATGAAAACCACACTCTAATTATGTAAATATCTTAATAATTTCAATATACACAATGCATTAAAGATAGGTAGGGATTTCGGGAAAGATTTTGTATTTTTATATTTAATCTAAAGAGATTGTACGACCTTTCTAAAAAGCCGTACTTCATGAATAACTCTTAACAGCCGTGCGCTTAGTTTTTCCATTCAAATGCTGAAAAGCTATGATCAGCCTTCAAACTATTTTCAACTGCCTGTTCAAGCTGACGAATAATGCTTTGTGTTTCGATTTTCTCAAACCAGTCTTGTTCCTCATCTGGATTGGCAGAGATTTCACACATCAAATGCCCTTCATGGTCTGTTTTCTGGCAAGTAATAGACAAGGGTAAAAGATGATTATCAATACTCACTTCTACTTTTTCATGTTCATGCACAATATGCTGTGCATCAAAGCCATAATGCCCCAATTGTTTAAACAGTAAAGCCGCTACATATTCTTGAGTGATATGGCATTCATTTGGTGGATGATCAAGCACCCCATGTTGTGGGCAACTGGCAATAAATTGTAATTTTTTCATCCTTTGTCCTAACACTTTTATCATTATCTGCACTTAGCATAAGCAATAAACAAACAGCAGCCAAGCCTTTAGCTCGCTGCTGCCGTTGCTATTGTGTTAGCAATTATAAAATGTTTTAGGTCAAAAGTTATTGGCTAACTTCGATTGTTAAGCCTGCACGATTCGCCAACTCCGTGAAAGTCGGAAAGCTTGTCGCCACAGTTTCAGTACCATGAATTGTAATCGGACCAGAATTACGAAGACCTGCCATACTAAAACTCATGGCAATACGGTGGTCATGATGTGACTCGATTTCACCGCCAGCAAAGATTGGTGACCAATCGCCAGATTTACCTTTGCCTTCGATAATGATGCCATCATCAGTTGGCGTACAATCAATACCCATGATTTTTAAGCCATCAGCCATGACCTGAATGCGGTCAGACTCTTTCACTCGAAGCTCTGCTGCACCAGTTAATACAGTTTGACCTTCAGCACAAGCTGCTGCGATAAATAAAGCTGGGAATTCATCAATTGCCAAAGGTACTTGGTCTTCAGGCATATGGATGCCTTTAAGTGTGCGTGAACCTTTAATATGAATATCAGCAATAGGTTCGCCACCGGCAATACGTTCATTTTCAACAGTCAGGTCTGCACCCATCTGTTTTAAAATTTCAATTACACCAGTACGTGTTGGATTAATACCTACCGCTTCCAGAACAACATCGGAACCTTCAGTAATTGCAGCACCCACCATAAAGAAAGCAGCAGATGAAATATCAGATGGAACCTGAATATCAGTACCTACTAATTTTCCACCACCAACGAGTGAAATCTTGTTGCCTTCGGTTTTAACATCATAACCAAATGCACGAAGCATACGCTCTGTGTGGTCACGAGTTGGTTCTGGCTCAGTGACTGAAGTTTCACCTTCAGCCCATAGGCCCGCAAGTAAAATACCCGACTTCACCTGAGCAGATGCCATTGGCAAGTCGTATTGAATGCCTTTTAATTGCTGAGCACCAGTAATACTTACAGGTGGTGTACCTTTCTCACCTGTTGTCTGGATTTGCGCACCCATTAAACGCAATGGCTTAGCAATACGCTCCATTGGACGTTTAGAAAGTGATGCATCACCTGTCATGACAGAATCAAATTTTTGTGCTGATAACATGCCTGAAAGCAAACGCATGCTGGTTCCAGAGTTACCCATATACAAGGCACTCGCTGGTGCTTTTAAACCATGCATACCCACGCCATGAATGGTCACTTCCCCATTCTTAGGGCCTTCAATACTTACACCCATATCACGGAAAGCTTGTAAAGTTGCTAAAGCATCTTCACCTTCAAGGAAGCCAGTTACATGCGTAGTGCCTTCTGCAATAGCACCAAACATAATGGAGCGATGTGACACAGATTTGTCACCCGGTACGGTAAATTTACCTTTAAATGCCTTATTTCCCGGTAAGATACTGAATTGCTGTGTCACCTTATTTTTCTCCATTAAAGGTTTTTTGGCTAACATATGATTGAAATGCTGACGTGCTGCCTGAGCATGGCCGAGTAAACCCATTAATGCATGAGAGTCTTCGTTTTCAATCAATTTTCTAAGTACGGTTAGTTGCTTTTCGAAGCCATCTACAGCATTTAATATGGCTGTTTTATTGGCAAAGAAAATGTCATGCCACATTTGTGGATCACTAGCTGCAATCCGTGAAAAGTCACGAAAGCCACCTGCTGCATAGCGGAAAATATCAAGATTATCTTCTCGGTTTGCAAGTTGCTCAACCAAATTAAATGCCATCAAGTGCGGTAAATGACTTGTATGTGCTAAAACTTCATCATGCTTGGCAACGTCCATACAAATGACTTCAGCTTTAGCAGCAGACCAAAGTTGAATTAGTTTATCAACAGCCCATTCTGCACTTGTGGGTAACGGCGTTAAAATAACTTTGTGATTTGCAAATAAATCGGCCTTACCTGCATGAACGCCCGTGTGCTCACTACCAGCAATAGGATGTCCTGGTACAAAACCTGCTGGTAAATCTTCACCAAATACAGCTTTTGCTGCATCGACGACATTACCTTTTGTACTTCCCACATCAGTTACAATCGTGGTTTCTGTCAAATGAGGTTTAATTAGCTCAAGCACTTTTTGTGTCGCACGTACTGGCAAAGCTAAAACCACTAAATCAGCCCCTTTCACAGCCTCTACAGGATCAGAAAATCCTTCTTGTATTAAGCCAAGTGATTTTGCATCTTCTAAAGTTTTCTGTGAGCGTGTAGATGCCACAATAGTTGTCGCCAACTTTTCGGCAACAATAACCCGTGCCAAACTCGACCCGATGAGTCCTAAACCAATAAATGCAACTTTTTTAAATAGGGGGTGTGACATAACTTCAACTTTGCTTTTGCTCAAAGTGATTTAAACCTTTGAGCAATTTGTTTTTAAGCATAATGACATGACCATCTTGATGCATGTCATTATTCCAACATGAGTAATTAGAGAACGGCAGCAGGATAAGAACCTAAAATACGAAGCTCTTTTACCATTGGGCGAATATCATTGATTGCCGCAGCAACATTCTCTTGATCGATATGGCCTTCTAAATCGATAAAGAATACATATGCCCACTTTTCAGGTAATGCTGGACGGGTCTCAATACTTGTTAAGCTAATATTATGTTTTGCAAACGGCGCTAAAATTTCTAATAAAGCACCAGCACGGTCATGTGCTGAAATTAATAATGAAGTTTTGTCATTGCCACTTTGTGGAATTTTTTCACGGCCAATGACTAAGAAACGAGTGGTATTTTCCGGATTATCTTCAATATTACTATGTAAAATTTCAAGATTATACATACCTGCTGCAATATCTGATGCAATCGCTGCTGAGTGCCATTCGTTGCGAATACGACGTGCAGCTTCTGCATTTGAGTTTAAAGCAACACGTTCAACACCCGGATAATGCGCATCTAACCACTGACGACATTGAGCCAAAGTTTGCTGGTGGGCATAAATTTGTTTAATACTGTCTTTACGTGTATTTTCAGAGACAAGGAATTGATGATGAATACGTAATTCAACTTCACCAATCACATTTAAATTCGATGTTTTAAAACAATCTAAAGTATGGTTCACAATACCTTCAGATGAGTTTTCAACTGGCACTACGCCGTAATGTGCACTACCTGCTTCTACTTCACGGAACACTTCATCAATTGTTGGTAATGGACGAACAACTGCATCTTTACCAAAGTGTTTAAGCACGGCAGATTGAGTAAAAGTCCCTTCCGGTCCTAAAAATGCAATACTTTGCGGAGCTTCTAAAGCAAGGCAAGCAGACATAATTTCACGGAACAAACGCGCCATGGTGACATCAGACAAAGGACCTTGGTTGCGCTCCATGACTTTGCGTAAAACTTGTGCTTCACGTTCAGGACGATAAAACAAAGGATTCTCTTCGGAAGCAAATTTAGCTTTAGCAACAGCTTCAGCAAGGCTTGCGCGGCGATTTAATAATTCTTGAATCTGTTGATCTACACTATCAATATCTTCACGAATTTGTTCTAAACTAAGAGAAGTCGTTTTGTTTTGATCATCGTTGATCATTAGAATGCAGCCTCAGTAAAATCATCTTTTAAACGAGAGTATAACAATAGTCTGCTTTGATTTGTTAGGCAATATAGCTGTAAGAGCTTTTTTCATTAACCTTTTTGCTTCCATTTCTTGATTACTTTATTTGATAATGATTTTCATTTATTATTTGTATAATAAATTTTATTATCGCCCATTATGCAAAGATCATTTTTCCTTTTATCTACTAGTTTTTTATTAAATACTTTAATAAGCTGTTCTGCCCTCGCCCAAACGCCTATACAAAATCAACCAAAAATCGTTTTTCAAAATAATCAGGCACAATTTCAAATTAAATCTAAAAATACAGGCCATGATTATCTTATTCAAATTTATAAACCACCTGTCGCCCCGCCCCAACATGGGTATCCAGTACTTTATATATTAGATGGAAATGCTATATTTCCAAGTGCTGCCAATATTGCTCAGTCGATTGGCGCTGGTTCTACCAAATTAGGACTAGATCCACTCATGATAGTAGCGGTTGGTTACCCTCAGCAAAAAACCTTTGATGTGCAAAAGCGTGCTTATGATTACACTCCAAAACCTTCTGCCCAATTTCAAGCACAAGGTAAATATAAATATGGGGGTGCTGATCAGTTTATTGCTTTTTTAAATAGCGAACTCAAGCCTACAATTGCAAAACAATTTCCGATTAATAGCCAACAGCAAAGTCTTTATGGACATTCTTTTGGAGGTTTATTTGTGCTTTATCATTTTTTTCAAAAGCCAAATGCATTTCAGCGTTACTTTGCTGCAAGCCCTTCTCTCTGGTTTGACCAAGGCATGTTATTTCAGCAGTTAAATCATTGGCAAAGTCAGAAACCAAATCATTCCCCTTTACTCATGACCACAGTCGGTACACATGAGCAAGGTGGCCCTCGCACTCAACTTAACAATAAATTAAATGAAGCAGATTTCTTTAAAGCTTTAGAAAATAAACGTTCAAACCAATTTAGTTATTGGCATTTTTATAACCCTGCTGAACAACACATTACAAATTTGTATGCGAGCTTGCCTAAAGCACTTATGTTTGCTTCATGTCAAAATTTAGAAAGCTGTAAATCTTTATTCGATGAACCATCGCAGAAAACAGCTAAATAATAAAAAAGCCTACTCAAAGGTAGGCTTTTTTGAAGCTATTATTAAGCTTTACCGATTAATCCACGCGCCACGATTTCTTTCATAATTTCATTTGTACCACCGTAAATACGTTGAATACGTGCATCTACAAAGAAACGTGAAATTGGATATTCAGTCATATAGCCATACCCACCAAAGAGTTGCAGCAAGTTATCTGCGACTTTCATTTGCATGTCAGTGCTGAAACTTTTAAGCGCTGCTGCTGTTTCAACATCAAGTTTACCTTCTTGATATAGAGCAACGTTTCTTTCGTAAAAAGCAGCTGTAGCAAGCTCATCAATTTTTGCTTGTGCTAAAACAAAACGCGTATTTTGGAACTGTGAAATAGGTTGACCAAATGCATGACGCTCTTTTACATAAGCAGTTGCCAAATCAATTGCACCACGAATAGCGCCAATTGCGGTAGATGCAATAGCGGTACGTTCACGTGGTAACTCTTGCATTAAATAAGCAAAGCCTTGTCCAGCTTGACCGAGTAACTGGTTTTTAGGAACTTTAACATTGTCAAAAAATAGCTCAGATGTGTCTTGAGAATGTAGACCGATTTTGTCGAGGTTGGTACCTTTCTTAAAGCCTTCCAGATGAGTATCTGCCAATAATAACGACACCCCTTTCGCACGCGCTTGAGGATCAGTTTTTACTGCAAGCACCACAAGGTCAGCATGTTGTCCATTTGAAATAAATGTTTTTGAGCCATTTAATAAATAATGGTCATCTTGCAAAATGGCACTGGTACGCATTGATTGTAAATCCGAGCCTGCTCCAGGTTCAGTCATACCAATTGCACCAACCACTTCACCTGTCACCATTTTCGGCAACCAATATTGTTTTTGCTCTTCTGTCCCGATGTGTAAAATATATGGTGCAGCAATTTCAGAGTGGCAAGAAATCGCTGTTGATAATGCACAGAATCCAGCACGTGCCGATTCTTCAACCAACATTAATGAATAATAGGTTGGTACGCCGTAACCACCGTATTCTTCTGGAACATCCACACATAAAAAGCCATTTTCGCCCAGTTGATTCCAGACAGAACGTGGCATGATTCCTTCGCGTTCCCATTGGTCATAATGTGGAGCAATATGCTCATTCATAAAACGTTTAAAATTATCACGGAATAATTCTAAATCTGCATCGTATGCCAACATAATATTTTCCTTCGGCTTTATTGTTTTATCTAATCTGATTGTTGTGCATGCTAATCATTTTTTAA
Source organism: Acinetobacter sp. JADD-222 (assembly GCF_049310645.1). NCBI lineage: Bacteria > Pseudomonadati > Pseudomonadota > Gammaproteobacteria > Moraxellales > Moraxellaceae > Acinetobacter > Acinetobacter sp. JADD-222. The sequence goes on from NZ_JBMOWI010000001.1 coordinate 193,813, forward strand.
GCTACTGTCATGACATAGCTGCTCATTAAAACTGTACTTTTCAGTCAGCCAATAAAAAAGGAAGCCAAAGCTTCCTCTTTTATATAGATTTATTTGAATTAATCTAAACCTTCAGCGACTTGAGGAGTTTTTTGCTCCATCATTTTTCTGTCGACTTCATCTGGATTGTTTAAAGCATCATTTAGCTTATCTTTATCTAAAGCACCGACCCATTTTGCAACAACAATCGTTGCTAATGAGTTACCAACAAGGTTAGTTAATGCACGGGCTTCTGACATGAAACGGTCAATACCTAAAATCAATGCCAGACCTGCCACTGGAATATGTCCTACAGCAGATAAAGTTGCAGCCATAACAATAAAGCCAGAGCCTGTTACACCCGCAGCACCCTTAGATGAAATTAAGAGTACCAATAACAAAGTAATCTGATGTTGAATATCAAGCTGTGTATTTGTTGCCTGAGCAATAAAGATTGCGGCCATAGTCAAATAAATTGACGTACCATCAAGGTTAAATGAATAACCTGTTGGGATAACTAAACCAACTACAGATTTTTCACAACCTGCAATTTCAAGTTTACGTAACATGCGAGGCAAAACAGATTCAGAAGAAGATGTACCAAGTACAATTAATAACTCTTCACGAATCAGGCGAATCATCTTAAGGATACTGAATCCGCTAATACGGCTGATTGTACCCAAAATTAAGAAGATAAAGAGTAAGCACGTAATATAGAAGCAGATAATGAGCTGCCCTAATTGTACGAGTGAACCAACACCATATTTGCCGATAGTGAATGCCATTGCACCGAATGCACCAATCGGAGCTAATTTCATGACCATATTCACAATGTTAAAGAACACGTGTGCAACTTGATCAATAAATTTTAAAACTGGACGTCCTGCATCACCTAACTTATGTAAAGCAAAACCAAAGAGAATTGCAAAAAGAAGGACTTGTAAGATTTCACCATTTGCAAATGCGCCAACTACCGTATCTGGGATGATGTGCATTAAGAAATCAATGGTAGATTGTGACTCACCAGAACTGACATATTTTTGAATGCCCGAAGTATCGAGAGTGGTAGGGTCAACATTCATCCCTACACCCGGTTTAGCAATGTTAATTACAACAAGGCCAATTAGAAGTGCAATTGTTGAAACGATTTCAAAGTATAATAACGCAACGCCGCCAGTTTTTCCGACTGACTTCATGCTTTCCATGCCAGCAATACCGCTTACCACGGTACAGAAAATAACTGGAGCGATGATCATCTTGATCAAACGAATAAAGGCATCACCTAATGGCTTGAGTTTTTCACCTAACCCCGGAATATGCTGTTCGACACCATTGACAATTTGCGTTGAGCTTGGAGAAAAATGCCCTACCAAGATACCCGCAATAATCGCAATAATCACCTGAAAATAAAGTGATTTATAAATCGGTTTTTTAGCCATAACTTTACTTCAATCTATATTTCCAAGTCCGTTGGAAATACCAAAATGAAACGTCTATTCTTTACGAATACACAGCCCTAACCTTTCACATTAACACCGCAAAAGGGAAATGGTTTTTTGTGAACAAAAAACCTTCCTACTACCTCAATGAAAACAAAATCAATGCTTTCTAAAACAGGAGAATACCTGAAGTTTCTAACCACTATGAGTAGCTAGAAATAACCTCTTACTTTTTCAATAAAAAGCTGAAGATATAGGAGAATCACATAAAATTATGATATGAGTGCTCAAAAAAGCACGGGAAAGTGTACTCGAATTAAATAACGATTCGGTTAAATTTTTAGCTGATACGCATAAAAAACACTCAGGCAATCCTAAGACTTTAGTATAAGAAACACTTTTGATATTTTTTCAGCAGTTTTTTATGTCATATTGATTAAATACTTGTGGACATTTCATTTTGAGCTGCCTACATCCCATCATTTTTATTGTTTTGAACTACGATGAATACTAAACGTAATATCTATAAAGATGCTGAACATCCCTTTGCTCAATATGTCCGTATTTTAGGTAAGGGGAAAACCGGATCTCGCTCTTTAAGCTATGAAGAAGCCTATCAAGCATTTACCATGATTTTAAAAGGTGAAGTGCTAGATGTACAGCTAGGCGCATTTTTAATGCTGCTTCGGGTTAAAGAAGAATCGATTGATGAACTTGCAGGGTTTGTGCAAGCGACCAAAGATCAGCTTCATTTTGAACCTTTAGATGTTGATTTAGATTGGTCATCTTATGCAGGTAAGCGAAAACACTATCCATGGTTTTTGTTAGCCGCTCTTACACTTGCTCAGCATGGCCATAAAATTGTTATGCATGGTGCATCAGGTCACACGCTTAACCGTGTTTATACTGAGCAAGTCTTAGAATATCTTGGTTATCAAATTTGCCATTCTGAACAAGAAGTTCGTACACAATTAGCAGAGCAAAATTTTGCTTACTTACCCCTAGACGTGATTTCACCAGTTTTAAGCGAATTGATATCTCTAAGAAATGTCATGGGATTGCGTTCGCCTATTCATACTTTGGCCCGTTTGATTAATCCTTTTAACGCTAAGGCTACCTTACAAGCAATATTCCACCCTGCTTACAGAACTTCTCACCAACATAGTGCATTACGCTTAGGCTATCAAAATAGTGCCGTCATTAAAGGTGAAGGTGGTGAATTTGAACGAAATCCAGATGCAAAAACACTCATTTGTGGTATTAAAAATGGTGAGCTCTATGAACATGAGTTGCCAAAGCTCACACCTGAACGAAGCCCAATTGAAGAAGAATTAGATTTAGCAACGTTTAAAGCAGTATGGCTTGGTCAACAGCACCATGAATATGGAGAAATAGCCGTAACAGAAACCATCGGAATCGCGCTATATACGATGGGCGTTGTTGCTAATTTTGAAGAAGCGATGCAAAAAGCAAAAGTGTTATGGAATACACGAAATTTAAGCAATCTTAATTCGTAGTTAACAAATACTATCGTGAAGGTCGACATGGATGTCGACCGTATCACTGCGATACAGGAAGTATCGTCAGTGATACAAAGGATTTTTGGTTACTTTTGATCCTTCAAAAGTAATAAAAGCCTATATGCTATAACTTATGAAAAACATGCTATATAAGGCTCTATGGAATAACCAAAAATAATTTTTCTGTCTTATTAAGTTTTAAACAAAACGAATCGGTTTAAACTCTGGTTCATGCTTGTGATGATCATCATCACACTCTTCACCTTCTTCTTTGGTACCACGGTCAATATAACCGCTACGCTGATCTTCTGGTAAGTTCTTCAACTCCCAAGCGATTACAGCTTGCATACAAGTTTCACGCTGCTCTTTAGTTAAAACAACGCCGTTTGGCCATTTACCAATTTCTACTGCTGTTTTTAAACGCTCTACAATTTCAGGGTTTAAAACAGATAGCATTTGTTCAATATTCATGATTCATCTCTTTGAAAAGATTCAAAATCTTGGTTCCAACCAAGTTTGGTACGGCAGGCCATATAGAAATCATAACCTGGTGGATGCAATAAACTTAGTTTAAATGGGTGTTTACGGATGTGTAAACTGTCTCCAACATTGAGCGAGACACTATGTTGTCCATCTGCACTCACCATTGGTAATACCCGATTTTCGCGAATAACGATTTTAATTTCGCTTTGACCACCGACTACGATGGGACGTGATGACAATGTATGGGGATGCATTGGAACTAATGCAATAGCATCCATACTTGGATGTAAAATTGGACCACCACCTGACAATGCATAAGCCGTTGATCCGGTTGGAGTCGAAACAATTAAACCATCACTATGTTGGCGGTAAACATATTGACCATCAATATTAAGTTCGAAGTCAATCATGTGTACTGATTTACCCGAGTGCAAAACCACATCATTTAAAGCAATGGCGTCATAAATGACTTCACCATTTGTTCGTACTTCCATTTCAAGTAAGAAACGACGGTCAAGCTGGAAATGCCCTTGAAGTACTTGGTCAAGTTTAAAAATGGCTTCTGAAGGTTTGATATCAGTTAAAAAACCTAACCGCCCGCGGTTGATACCGATAACAGGCGTATTGTAGCGAACTAAAGCTCTAGCAGCATGGAGTAAAGAACCGTCGCCTCCAACAACTATGACTAAATCAGCAACTTCACCCAATAAATGACGACTTACAATTTGTGCATGATCATAAGGCACTAATTCAGCAGTTTCCTGATCAAAAATGGGGTTTAAGCCTAGGTTCAACAAATGATCATGAATTAAACATAGTGTTTCTACTACTGATGATTTATCTGGTCGACCGATTAACCCGACGTTTCTGAAGGACTTATGTGAAATTTGCACGAATGAGTAAGCTCCGCTGCGATACTTGGCTATAATAACATTAACCTGATTAATTTAAAAAAACATAACAACAAGATGCTGTAAAATTCAATCTAAGTTTTCCAATTATTCACAGTTTTATCATTGCAAATTGATGACAAGCTATCGCATCATTACAGGCATTGTTAGGGTTTTATCTCATTTTTATGAAGTTTGAACGTGGTATCGGTTTCTTTGCACTAATCTTTTCCATTTTGGTCATTGGTGCTTTTATTGCTCTTAGTATCTATCTGATTCGTTTAGATAATATTATCCGTGAAAAATTTGAAGGACAACGGTGGGATATTCCTGCCAAAGTGTTCGCACGACCTTTGGAAATTTATAATAACGCACCTATTACCCAAGCAAATTTCACTCAAGAATTAAAACTCTTGGGTTACAAAACTTCAAGTAATTATGACAAGTCTGGAACCTATGTTGCTCAGGGTAGCAATATGTATATCCATACACGTGGTTTTGATTACGGCGACAGTGTTGAACCCGAACAAGTACTAGAATTAAGTTTTGCAAATGATCAAGTTGCTGAAGTTCGAAGTACAAAACCTTCTTCAACAGGTGTTGCGCGGCTAGAGCCACTTTTGATTGGAGGGATTTACCCTCAACATAATGAAGACCGTGTTCTCATTAAACTGAATAATGTCCCTAAACCTCTTATTGAAGCTTTAATTTCAACAGAAGACCGTAATTTCTATCATCATCACGGGGTTTCAATTCGTGGTACTGCTCGTGCATTGGTGAGTAATATTACAGGCGGAAAGCGTCAAGGTGGTTCAACCCTAACTCAACAATTAGTTAAAAACTTCTATCTCACACCTGAACGCACATTAAAACGTAAAGTTAATGAAGCATTAATGGCTTTACTCATTGAGCTGCATTACAGCAAAGATGAAATTTTAGAAGCCTATTTAAATGAAGTGAATCTAGGCCAAAATGGTAGCTACTCAATTAATGGCTATGGTTTGGCTTCTCAATTTTATTTTGGTTTACTGTTACGTGAACTTAGCGTTGCACAGCAAGCTTATTTAGTTGGTTTAGTGCAAGGCCCTTCTTTATATAATCCTTGGAAAAATCCTGAAGGTGCAAAAAAACGCCGCGATACCGTATTAAATAACATGCGTGTAATGGGCTATTTAACTCAAGCAGAATACGAAGATGAAATTGCACGTCCTTTAAATGTGCTAAGCAAACCAAGTTTAGGTCCTGCAAAATTCCCTGACTTTTTAGATATTGTGCGTCGTCAATTACGCACAGAATATCAAGAAAGTGATTTAACTAATCAAGGCTTACGTATTTTTACGACTTTAGACCCAATTACTCAAACTCAAGTTCAAAATGCGTTTAAAGCTTCAGTAGACCGCTTAGCAAACAGCAACCCAGCCCGTTTGAAAAACTTACAGGGTGCGGTACTCATTGCACATCCAGAAAACGGCGAGCTCGTTGCTGCTGTTGGTTCTACACAAGACTTTACTGGTTTTAACCGTGCTGTAGATGCAAAACGTCAAGTCGGTTCTTTATTAAAACCTGTAATTTATTTAAGTGCTATTGAATCTGGGCGTTACAACTGGGCAACCCAAATTGAAGATGCGCCGATTAGTGTCCCTGTAGATGGTGGCAAAAGTTGGACACCTAAAAACTATAGTGGTGGCGGACATGGTGTAGTCAGCCTGAGTGAAGCTTTGGCAAATTCATATAACCTCTCTGCTGTACGCTTGGGTCAAGAGTTTGGTTTATCTACATTTACAAACAACTTAAGAAAGTTTGGTGTTGAGTCGACCATTCCTGCCTACCCTTCTATTTTCCTTGGGGCAGTCAATATGTCACCAATGGAGGTTCTGGGAATTTATGAGAACTTTGCTACAGGTGGCTTTAAATATCCAACTCGTGCGATTCGATCTGTCGTAGATGCCAATGGTCGCCTGCTTGACCGTTATGGCCTGAATGTTCAACAAACCATTGATCCATCTGTTGGTTATATCATGAACTATGGTTTACAACAGGTCATGTCTTCGGGTACTGGTCGCGCAGCTTATAATAGCTTGTCTCCAGCTTTAAAATTGGCGGGTAAATCAGGCACGACTAACGATACACGTGACTCATGGTTTGCGGGTTACTCAGGTAACCACGTTGCTGTAGTGTGGTTAGGTTTAGATGACAACAAAGTGACTGGATTAACAGGTTCATCTGGTGCATTGCCAGTATGGATTAATGTGATGAAACAATTACGTCAAACGCCTGTAAACCTACGCCAACCAGACACTGTACAGTGGCAGTGGATTGACCGTGCAACGGGTGATTTATCTGCTCAAGCTTGTGATGGTGCTATGTATATTCCGATGCTAACGCATACGGTTCCGCACCGTGCTACGCCATGTGGAGCACCTTATTATCAAGTTGATCCAACATATACGCCACAAAGTGATAACACAATTCCTGACTCTCAGGATGATAATACCGACAGTTATATTCGTGAAAGTGAAAACCAGATGGAACAAGATCTGTCAAACAACTCACGGGTAATTTCAAGTGGTAGTTATAACAACTAAGCGTTAACAGGAAATTAGGATATGTTGAAGAAAGGTGTTTTTTATATTGGTGCTGTTCTTATGGTCGGCTGCACAACTCTGCCCGATCATTCTGACTCCAAAGAGAAAACACCTACTCCTCCAGTCAAAAAGACGGAAACTCCATCAGGTGTAAAAATTACGCCTTATGATCACCCAGAAATTCAACGTAAAAATTTACAGGTGATTGTTCCTCAGCAAAAAAAGCCTCAACATTTTAGTGATGATGGCAGCCAGTTACCTGCATTTAAAGTTTTAATGCAAAAAACACAGCAGGCTTATAAAAATCAGCAGTGGTCAGAGGCAGAGCGCTATGCACTTCAAGCACAGCGTTTAGCACCACAGGCCGCTGAGACTTATTTATTTCTTGCACTTACGGCAAATCATGAACAGCAATATTCTAATGCTGAGTCTTTAGCAAGACGTGGTTTGAGTTTTGCCCAAAGTCAGCCAATGAAAAAGCAGCTTTGGTTGGTTATCTTAAAAGCTGGGCAACAACGCAATAATCAAAAAACTGTTCAAGAAGCACAGCAAGCATTAAAAGCCCTTTAGCTTTTAATGCTTTTTTATTTTCTCATTAGAAATTACGAATACCTCCTAAGCCATATGCACCATGCTGCTGTGCAGTGGCTAAATCATCCGGATGCACTCCTCCTAATGCAAAAACTGGAATCTGGCTATTTTGAGCGAGATCACTAAAACGTTCCCAACCTAATACAACAGCATCTGGATGAGTCGTTGTTGGTTTTACAGGACTAATAAAAACAGCATCACAACCAATCTGCTGAGCTTGTTTTAAAGAAACGGCATCATGACAAGCAGCAATATAACGTACGCCCACTGTTAAATCGCCTTTATGCAAATTCATGAGTTGAGATTGCTTTAAATGAACTGTCTTTATTTGTTTTTGTAATTCAGGACTTAATTGATGCCAGATATCTACATTTATAATTAAACTTGATCGTTGCCCTTCATCTAAAGCAGTTAATTGCTCTATATACTGCGGCTCGAATTCTTCGATACGCCAGTACAATAAAGCATCACTACTTTCTACCGTTGAAAGCGTATTGCTAATTTTGATGAGATGAGGCCAATAGAGTCGTTTTATGATGTTTTTATTGGCTTTTGGAAAGTTTAAATGAAGTAGCTGATCACGTGTGTACCATGCCCATGGCTGGTGAATAAGATTTAATAACTCATCAGGTACATAACTATGGAACAAATGAAGGTTGACGATAATGTCATCATATTCATGGTGAATATAATCAAACTGATGCCAATCTTTTAAACCAATACCCACTTCTTCATAGATTTCACGGCGGCAGGCTTCTTCTGGTGTTTCACCTTGTTCAACCTTTCCACCAGGGAACTCATGCTTTCCACCTTGATGTTGCTGCTCTTCGCGCCATCCAACTAATATTTTTCCACGATGGATCAAGATTGCTATAGCGACATCGACTATTGGTTTGGGCATCTTTTTACTCTCTAAAACTTTTCTCAAGTGTAAGCAAATTTTATCATTTTATAAAATCTTAAAAATCTCATTGACAGATCTATTCGATAATGATTATCATTTAAATCGTTCAAGAACATACCACGGAGCACAACAAATGAACGCACCTTTTAGCTTATTTACCCGTAACAATGACACAGCTCACGCCTTACCAATGTTACATTCTAATAACCTCTTTGCATTAGGCCGTGAAATTCGCATTATGCATGCTGGCGAGGAATATCGTTTACGCCTCACTCGCAACAATCGCCTAATTTTAACTAAATAAAAAATATACTCGCGTTTCAATAATATTCGTGGGAAAACAAAAAATGGATAGCATGGGTAACCATGCTATTTTTTATGAAGGAAGAATAATCTCTGCCCTCAGACCACCTTGTTCAGCATGCATAAAACGTAATTTGCCATTATGCAATTCAATAATTTTTCGAGTAATTGAAATTCCTAAGCCAGAACCTTGCTGCTGAGTACCCAGTACCCGAAAAAAACGCTGCCCTAACCGTAATAGCACTTCATCATCTACTCCATTTCCCGTGTCTTCAATACACACCTTAATTTGCTGTTCATATTGACTAATCTCAACATGAATAGAGCCTAGTGTCGGGCTATAACGAATGGCGTTATCAAATAAATTTCTAAAAGCAATAAACAGTAATTCTTCATTCGCATATGTTTTAGTTTCTGTCGATAAAGTATTGGTCTCTATCAACATCTGTTTAGCTTTCGCGTCTAAATCTACAGTTTCAATGACTCTTGCTAGTAAGTAATTTAAATCGATAACTGTCTTAGGAAGTTCAGGCTGTTCAGCTTCATTAGGTTCTAAGCGGGCCAGAAGTAATAAATTTTCAAGTATTTTTGTACTTCTAGAAACGTCTTCTTGTATGCGTTCAAAATCTTGATGAAGTTCTGGAAGATGTTGGTATTTACGCTGCAAAACCTGAAGACGCATTTGTATGGCAGATAAGGGAGAGCGTAGCTCATGCGAAGCATCCGCGGTAAAACGCTGTTCAGCAACGAGAGCTCTTTGCAGTCTTGCAAGCAATTGATTTAAAGCATCTATAACAGGTTGAATTTCTGTAATGACATCCGGCTCTTGAATCGGTTCTAAATTTGATGCAGTTTTTTGAGCAATCCGTCTAGAGAGTAGATTTAACGCGGCCAACTCATGTTCGGTACGCCAACTTATAATCACCCATTGTAATAGCCAGAACAACACCATAAGACCGCTATATCCAGCAAGTGCTTTGAGTACCTCTTCAACACGTGTACTCATTGGTTGAAAAACTTCAACTTGTAGCTGAGAGTCTTCTTGTTGTGCAGCCAGACTACGCCATAATTGGCCATCAAACCAAAAATACGAAAAACCTTTTGATAAGTTACCTTGCTCAAAAAGTTCATGCTGATAGCTATGAGAATGAGTAAGTACTTGGCCTGTGTTTAATAACTCATATTGAATATCAAATTCATCACTCAACTCATCAAACTGTTTCATGGAGTGTTCAGAAAGATCTGAAACCAGCAAAGTATCTGAAATTTCATCCATAATTTCATCTTGCACTGACATGTTGTGATAGATAGAAAATATGGTGAGTAAGCTTAAAGCCAGTAATCCCACCACGATACTACTCCACATCGTAGTTTTAACCAGTTGAGACTGCAAAGATGAGCGATTCGATTTCATTTTACATCTCCCATACGGTAGCCTAGCCCCCGTATGGTTTTAATACTGCTGCTTCCGATTTTTTTTCGAAGTTGATAAATAAATACTTCGATTGCGTTACTTTCAATTTCCTCGCCCCATGCATAGAGTGCTTCTTCTAATTGATCACGGGTAATAATATGCTCGGGATGCACCATAAGCTTACGCAGTATTTGGAATTCTTTTGCAGTTAAATCGATAGACTTGCCTGCGCTTAATACAACTTTCGCTTGTGTATCAAGTTGTAAGTCACCCCATGTTAAAACCGATTGCTGACTCAAAGTTTGTTTGCGTAATTGAGCGCGGATGCGAGCCGATAACTCTTCTAAACTAAAAGGCTTAACCAAATAATCATTTGCGCCTAAATCTAGCCCCTCTACCCGATCATGAATGCTGTCACGTGCAGTAATAAAAATAACAGGAACATTTTTTTGTTTATGGCGGATCGTTGTTAAAACCTTTTCACCAGCCAGTTGAGGTAGTCCCCGATCAAGCAAAATACAGTCATAATCATGCTGTTCGATTGCCGTAAGTGCATAATCACCTCTTTCGACCCAATCTACCTGATAACCGTCTAACTCTAACCATGATTGAATGCTTTCAGCTTGAGAGCGATCATCTTCTGCAAGCAAAATTCTCATCTATTTTTCCTGTTATATCCTGATTTGATCTTGCCAAGCCTTTATAAAAAAAGCAAAGCCGCATGATTTAAATGCGGCTAAAAGTAGTAGATCTACAGACCTTATTCATTAGAACTGAACTTGATCCACATCAATTTCTACGCGTTTTAAAGGTTTATAGTCAATGTCTACTTCACCAATTAAAGTCACATTTGTATTGGCTGAAATAGGGCGACCTTGCCAAAGTTCATCATCTACATCAATTGTAATGCTACCTGTCTTATCACGGAATTGATATTTTTCATCACCTAAAGACTTTACAACCTGACCATGTAATTTGATCGGTGTATTATCTTTTGAGGTTAATGCCTGTTTTACTGTGGTGACAGTTGCCGGAGCAATTGCAGCTTGATTCACTGGTGTATTCGCGACAACTACGCCAGCAGCAGTCATACCAGCAGTCATCAACATTACTTTAAGCATATTCATATTATTACCCTCTGTTTATGGTTCCCTCTTGGGATAAAGCAATTAAATCAACCATAAATGAGGTGAATCTTAAGAAAAACTTAATTTAATGGCACAACCCTCAAGACCTCTTCTAATGTCGTAAGTCCTTCAATCACTTTACGGGCTCCTGCAATTCTTAAAGGTTCTATACCTTCTTTTTTAGTTTGAGTTCTTAAATCATTTAATGTCACATGACTACTAATAAGGTGTTTAAGCTCAAGACTGACTGGCATAAATTCGTAAATACCGACTCGCCCTTTATAGCCTGTATGACGACATTCTTCACAGCCTACTGCCTGATAAACCGTTTCAGGCATTTCCATAATGTAGTCAAAGGTTAGGTGTTCCCACTCATCCTCATTAATATGAGTTTTTTGCTTACAGTGTGGGCAAAGCTGCCGTACTAAACGCTGTGCGAGCACACCTAAAATGGTTGCGGCTGTCAGAAAAGACTGTACCCCTAGATCATGTAAACGAGTCAAACTAGACGGTGCATCATTTGTATGTAAAGTTGATAAAACCAAATGACCTGTTAATGCTGCCTGAATGGCCATATTCGCTGTATCTTGATCACGAATTTCCCCAATCATAATAATGTCAGGGTCTTGGCGCATAAGCGCACGCACACCGTCTGCAAAGCCTAATTCAATTGTATTATTGACCTGCATTTGGTTAAAACTAGGCTCTAGCATTTCAATCGGATCTTCAATGGTACATACATTGACCTGCTCGGTTGCAAGCTGCTTTAAAGATGAATATAGCGTGGTCGTTTTACCGGAGCCTGTGGGACCCGTGACTAAAATAATACCGTGGCTATTTTTTGTTAATTGTTGCCACTGTTGTAATAAACGCTCCTCAAAACCCAATTGCTGAAAAGAACGTACCAACACATCAGGATCGAAAATACGCATAACCAGTTTTTCACCAAATGCGGTTGGTAAGGTTGATAAACGTAATTCGGTTTCTTGCCCTTTAGGTATCCGTGTTTTTAATCGACCATCTTGCGGTTTACGCTTTTCCGCTACATTTAAACGTCCTAAAATTTTAATCCGAGAAATCACGGCGGTCAGTGTATTTGAAGGCATGTTATAAATAGTGTGTAAAACGCCATCAATCCTAAACCTGACTTTACCATTATCTTTACGCGGTTCCATGTGAATGTCACTGGCACTCTGCTCAAATGCAAACTGTAAAATCCAGTCGACTAATTTCACAATATGCTGATCATTAGCATCTGGGTTTTGACTATCGCCAAGCTGCAAAAGTGCTTCAACATTTTTACTGTCACGGTCATGAGCTGCATCTTTTTGAGCAGAGTTTACCGCGCGACTCACCTGATAATATTCGCGCAAATAGCGTTGTAACTGTTCGGGATTAAGCAGTACCCGTTCAATTTTTTTAGGCGCTAGACTACGTTCAAGGTTATTAAGCCAATCTGTTTGAAATGGTTGATCTGTTCCAATCACGATTCGGTCAGCATGAATTTCAACAGCTAAAATATGGTTACGAATGGCAAACTCTTGTGACATGACCTGCGTTAAAGCGCTGACATCTGCCTTTAAAGGATCGATCACAAATAGAGGTAGCTGAACCCGATCTGCAAACCATAAACATAAGCGGTTTAAACTCAAATGCGCATGTGTGTGTTGCTGATCTTTTAAATTAAAATGTGCTATCCACTGTAATGGATGCCACTTTAACTGGTCTTTTTGGCGGTGACTTGTCTGTACCAGTAATTTATCTCGTTCTGTTATACGGCCTTCTTGTAATAGTTGTTCTAGACACCAATACGTATCTATTTCTACATGTGCATTCATGCGTTATCCCCAATATATTTTTATAATATAGCAGAGATGTTTCACATTTAAATATCCTTTAACATCAGTTAATTAAACCAATTCTCATCTTAATATTTTTTTGTGTCACAGGTCATATTTATAGAAATATTTTCTACATAGTTTTGTCTAAAAAAGACACTATGCTCACTATAATAAAAAGCATAAACTGAACATGAATACATGATTTTAAAATGATTCAAATCCACATATAACAATAAGCGAAGAGGAAGTAATATGGAACTTCCAATGACAATGTCATTACAAACAGCATCATTTGAAGAATTCATTACAGTCATTGCTGCGGCGCTTGGTTGTGGCTTATTAATTGGTTTAGAACGAGAACGAAGTAAGCTTAAACATGAATATAAAACCTTTGCGGGATTTCGATCTTTTGCCATTAGTGCATTATTAGGAGCGGTCTGTTTTTTATTTGGCATTGAAATTGGAATTGTAGGTGCCTTACTCATTGGTGCCATTAGTATTGTTTCCCTCAAAAATCAACCCAATGACCCGGGCGTGACCACCGAACTCGCCTTTATTATGACTTACTTCATCGGGGCACTTTGTATTTGGAATATTTCGCTCGCTGCCGGCCTAGCTGTGATCATGACAACTATCTTAATAGCTAAGCAGTCTATGCATGGTATTGCCAGTCAGTGGATTACTGAATCTGAATTACGTGATGGTATTTTTCTACTTGCCTTACTGTTAATTGCTTTGCCTTTAGTTCCAAATAAACCTTTTTGGGGTCCAGTTTTAAATCCACATGTGATTTTAAAATTACTGACTTTAATCTTATTTGTACAAGCCCTTGCCCATATAGCAAAGCGACTTTTGTCATCTAAAAATGCTTTATTACTTTCTTCTTTAGCTTCTGGATTTGTTTCTAGTACAGCAACTATTGCCAGTTTAGGTTTAGAAGTACGCTCAGGCAAAGCCAACGCAACAACAAATGCAGGTGCTGCATTGATGTCTTGCGTTTCAACACTGATTCAAACCTTAATTATTGTGATCGGCATTAGCTTTGCTTGGTTCAAGCTGATTATATTTCCTACACTTATTGCCTTAGTAGTTTTAGCAGTATGGGCCTTTATTTTATTACGTAAAGCCGAGCCTAGTACAGCTTCACCCGAGCTGGACTCAAGAATGTTCAGCTTAAAAGAAGCCATTATTATTGCGGGTACACTTACCCTTATTCAGGCAGGTGTTTATGGTTTAAGTCTATCTTTAGGCGATGCGGGATTAATCGCGGGGACTTTACTTGCTTCATTATTTGAAATACATGCAGCTATAGCGGCGGTCATTGTGCAAGGAGAACCTGATAGCGCACATATGACGCCTTTATTAATTGCCTTTTTAGGAGGTTTTGCAGTTCACGCTCTTGCTAAAAGTGTGAACTCTGCAATTTCGGGCGGACTACACTATGCCCTTGCTTTCGTTCCCGCCCAGCTCATTCATATGGCTATTTTTATTACTTTACTTTGGCTCAACATCCACTGGTTTTAAAATATCTATTATGCAAGCGCAGAAGTCTTCACCACATCAATGAGGGTAACTACAAACTGATCGACCTTAAAATGAATATCAAAGTCTGAAAATTTCATTTTATAGATTCTTTCAGAGTCTTCTTGATAGGCAGGCCGAGGATCTAAAGCTAATACTTGCTCAAGCTCATCAATGTATTGCGAATCTATTTCTTTATTTTGAAGAAAATATTTTTGCGCTGTTAATGCAGCTTCAGTCCACATGACTGCCTTTCGTTCAGGTTCTGCATGTGCATAACCACTTTGAGCCTCCGCAATTGCATCAGAATATTGAATATAGGGTTTGATATCTAAAATTGGGGTGCCATTTAATAAATCACTTCCAGTGACATAGACACGCACAGACTTCCCCACTTTTTCGACTTTATTAAGTTTTACGACTGAAAGCCCGATTGGAGAAGGTCTATACATACTTCGTGTAGCAAATACTCCAATTTTTTCATTACCACCTAAACGTGGCGGACGAACCTGTGGACGGAACTTATCTGCACTGCCTTGATTTTTATTGTCATGAAACTGCCAAACTAACCAGAGATGACTAAATTGCTCAATTCCCTCAAATGCTAACAAGTCGTTATATGGTTCTACCATATCAATATAAGACTCGATATTGACCAAATTAGGCTGGCGTGGAATACCGAATTTTTCACGATAGGGAGAGCACATGTGGCCAATGATAGGGAAGGTGACAGAATTGATCATCACTTTTTCTTATAAACACAATTAAATATATTCAGTTTATCGGGAATGAAATTAGATTAGAATAGCAATCTGTTTTCTTTTAATCGTGATCGAGACCTTTAATGGCTGCTTTTAACGTTGAACGCATTACTCATGTTCACCACTGGAATGACACTCTTTTCAGTTTTAAAACTACACGCGATACCAGCTTACGTTTTAAAAATGGTCAGTTCGTAATGATCGGACTTGAAGTGAATGGCAAACCGTTAATGCGTGCGTATTCGATTGCAAGTGCAAACTACGAAGAAGAGTTAGAATTCTTCTCAATTAAAGTACAAGACGGTCCTTTAACTTCGATTTTGCAAAAAGTACAAGTTGGTGATGAAATCTTAGTTTCTAAAAAACCAACAGGTACTTTGGTTCATGATGACCTTTTACCAGGTAAAAACTTATACCTTTTATCTTCTGGTACTGGTCTTGCTCCATTCTTATCAATTATTCGTGATCCAGAAACTTACGAACGTTTTGAAAAAGTAATCGTTGTTCACGGTACACGCTATATTTCTGAATTAGCTTATCAAGACCTTATCTTGAACGAATTACCAAACCATGAATTCTTTGAAGAGTTAGGTATTAAAGACAAGCTTGTTTACTACCCTACTGTTACTCGTGAACCTTTCCACACTCAAGGCCGTGTAACAACTGCAATTGAAACTGGCGCTTTATTTGAAAAAATCGGTTTACCACGCTTCAACCGTGAAACTGACCGTGCAATGCTTTGCGGTAGCCCTGCATTCTTAAAAGATGTGGCTGCATTACTTGACCAACACGGTTTAGTTGAATCACCTCGTATGGGTGAAATGGGCGACTACGTCATTGAACGTGCGTTCGTAGAAAAATAATTTTTTCTAGAAATAAAAAAACCGAGGCAAAGTCCTCGGTTTTTTATTTCTGTTTTTATAACTTAATTGTGCCATCGATACAGGTGACAGCGGTTCCACCCACCAAAATTTTATCTTGATACAATTCAAGTTGAAGTTGTCCGTCTCGACCTACCGCCCCACCTTGTGAAGAAAGTACGACATCATTTTGTGCAGGAAGAATCCCATAATAACGAATAAATGAAGCTACGCTACCATTACCACTACCACAAACAGGATCTTCATTTATTCCACATGAAGGGGCAAATGAACGAACTTCTATGTGTTTTTGTTCATCATTATTTTCATGAAAACCAAAAACTGTCGCACCCGTAACTTTCATTTCTAAATCATGTTCTTTTAAAGCGGCAAAGTCTGGTTGGCTATCTAGAACAGCCTCAGCATTAACAGCTTGTAATACAATCCAGCGCGCCCCTACATCAACCAATGCAGCGTTCCATTGAGTATTAATTTCACATTTTAAAATTTCTGCTAATTTCTCAGTATGCATAGCATCTAGTGGAGTAATTTTAGGCTTAGGGAGTTCAAATGAAATATGACTTGACTCACTCACGGTCAGAGTCACTAAACCAGCACCGCACTGCTGTACCAGCTTACCTTCTTTCGCTTTAATTAGACCCGCCTCAAGCAAAGCATAGGCAGTACCAATTGTAGGATGGCCTGCAAATGGCAACTCACTTTGCGGAGTAAAAATTCGAACCTGATAATCAGCTTGAGAATCGGTCGCAGGGAGTACAAATGTGGTTTCAGAAAGATTGGTCCAGTTCGCAATGGCTTGCATCTGCTCAGACGTTAAAGTGCTGGCGTCCATAATGACCGCAACAGGATTTCCTTTAAATGCTTGTGAAGTAAAAACATCAACTTGTTTAAATGCAACAACAGACATAGACCCACTCCTACTGATTTTGTAATTAAAAAATTATGGCTATTAAGTCCTCACCATTTCTTGATCTTACTGATTTATTTTTAATGGTCACAGTATCAGTTAATATTAAAAATAATAGACACAGTTGTTAAAAATAGATTCAGATTAAATGGATAAATCTATAAAACTAACAATATTTGAGATAATTAAGAGATCACTATAAAGTGTATCCATTGCTTTGGCTTTTTAATGAATTGACATGTACAAATATAAAAAAGTGAGTGATGACCTCACCCTGCAAATTCAAAATGGCAGGCAACCTGTGGGTTCTCGGTTGCCATCAATTCGAGATTGTGCCCAGCATTATCAGGTTAGTATTAATACCGTAAAAGAAGCTTATCGCCAGCTTGAAGATCAAGGTTTAATTTCAGTTCGTCCACAGTCTGGCTACTATGTTTGTCATGCTCCTTCAAACTTATTAGAACTCGAAGAGCGTTATGTCAGTGAAGAAAAAGTATCTCTTTCAGGAATTAGCTGTTTTCTCGCACAAATTGTTAAAAAACAAATGGACCCCGACTATGTCAATTTGGCCCTAGCTTGCCCTTCTGGGGAAAATTTTTATCCAATTGAGCGCTTAAAACGCTTAACTGCTCAGGTGTTGCGCTCTCAATCAGATATTTTTAAAAGCTATACCTTGCCGCCCGGTTCTATACGTTTACGTACTCAAATTGCTAGGCGAAGCTTACAGCTAGGTATGTTTCTTTCAGCAGATGATATTGTGCTGACTCATGGCACGATGGAGGCTTTAAGTCTTGCGATTATGGCAACCACTCAAGCGGGTGACAGCATAGCGCTTGAGATTCCAACATTTCACAACCTGTACCCACTCCTCCATAATTTAGGCCGAAAAATTGTAGAAGTGCCGACCTCACCACATACAGGTATGTGCCTAAATGCTCTTGAAGAACTATTAAAATCTCAAAGTGTACAAGCCATTTTAACCATTCCAACAGGACACAATCCTCTCGGTTTTAGCATGCCTGAAAGTAACCGTCGTCGCTTGGCAGAGTTAGCTAATCAGTTCCAAGTTCCTGTCATTGAAGATGCGATGTATGCCGAATTGCAACTCACCGAGCCCCTCTTACCCAACATCAAAGCGTTTGACCAAAACGGATGGGTTTTGGTGTGTGCTAGCTATACCAAGACTGTAGCACCTGATTATCGGATTGGTTGGTTAGAAGCTGGGCGCTTTCGTAATATTGTGCAGCAGCTTAAATTTACAACCACTGTTGCAGAGCCAGCTTTACTCACAGAAACTTTAGGACTTTTCTTAGAGAATGGTGGTTATGACCTGCATTTACGTCAACTCAAAAAACGCTATCAACAGCAAATTGACACCATCAAATCTTATATTTGTCGCTTTTTCCCAATCGGTACCCGAGTCAGTCGTCCGCAAGCGGGATTTATTTTATGGTTAGAACTACCCGAATCAATTGATACCCTAGAACTGTTTCACCAAGCAATGGACGAAAAAATCTTATGTATGCCCGGAATTTTGTGTTCGGCTGATAAACGTTTTAGTCATTGTTTACGAATTGCAGCTTGTTTTGAGTTAAATCCCAAAATGTTAAATGCTTTGATGCGCTTAGGAGAGCTAGCAAAAAATATGCTGCCCGTACAAAAGGATAATGATCAAATCCCTACTAATTCAGTAGGTTGAATCCAAAATATAGAGTTAATAAAATAAAACCATATATTTTTTATGCCTTTTATTTTATGAAAACCGAACTCCTATCTCCCGCAGGTTCACTAAAAAACATGCGCTATGCATTTGCCTATGGTGCAGATGCCGTATATGCAGGCCAACCACGTTACAGTTTACGTGTGCGTAATAATGCTTTTGATCATGACAATTTAAAAATCGGAATTGATGAAGCGCATGCTTTGGGTAAAAAGTTTTATGTTGTGGTGAATATTCAGCCACATAACAGCAAATTAAAAAACTTTATTCGTGATCTTGAGCCGATTGTAGCGATGCAACCAGATGCTCTTATTATGTCTGATCCGGGCTTAATCATGATGGTGCGTGAGCATTTTCCAGAAGTACAAATTCATCTATCTATTCAAGCCAACGCAATTAACTGGGCCACTGTTAAATTTTGGAAAGATTACGGCTTAAGCCGTGTCATTTTATCTCGTGAGTTGTCATTAGAAGAAATAGAAGAAATCCAGCAACACGTACCAGATATTGAACTCGAAGTTTTTGTACATGGCGCACTATGCATGGCCTACTCAGGTCGTTGCCTACTTTCTGGATACATGAACAAACGTGATGCCAACCAAGGTGCTTGTACCAATGCTTGTCGTTGGGACTATAAGTTGCATGAAGCCCAAGAAGATGCAAACGGCGATGTAATTCCAGTCACTCAGCTCAACACCTCAGAAAAGTCGTGCTGCTCATCAGCACAATCAGAGACAACTTCAGCTCAAACTTTGCTTGTACAACGTAATGATGAAGACATGTTTGCTGCCGAAGAAGATGAACACGGTACTTATTTTATGAACTCTAAAGATTTACGTGCGGTACAGCATGTAGATCGTTTAACCAAAATGGGCATCGCCTCACTGAAAATTGAAGGCCGTACTAAATCGTATTTTTACTGTGCGCGTACTGCTCAAATTTATCGAAAAGCTATTGATGATGCTTTAGCAGGTAAACCCTTTGACCCAAGCTTAATGACCCAACTCGAAGGTTTGGCAAACCGTGGTTATACCGAAGGCTTTTTAAGACGTCATGTGCATAGCGAATATCAAAACTATGCTGATGGTTCATCGCATTTCGACTACCAACAATTTTGTGGAGAGGTTTTAGAACGTCACGGCGATTATATTCGCATTGAAGTTAAAAACCGTTTTGTGGTGGGCGACTCACTTGAGCTGATGACGCCTCAAGGTAATATCACCTTTACTTTAACCGAAATGCGCGATTTAAAAGGTAACCCAATTACCGATGCTAAAGGTTCGGGGCATTTTGTTGAGATTCCACTTTCACAAGATGTTGATGTTAGTTATGCCCTACTCATACGCAATTTGCCGCATGCTAAGGAAAACATTACTGCCTCTACCTTAGCTTATTCAGCGAGTTAAATATGGCGCTTTTGATTACAAGTGACTGCATCAATTGTGATATGTGCTTACCAGAATGCCCGAACATCGCCATTTTTGAAGGCAACAAAGTTTATGAAATTGATCCACACCGTTGTACCGAATGTGTAGGCTTTTATGATGCACCCACATGTAAGGCGGTTTGCCCTATCGATTGCATAAAACCAGACCCTGCACATATTGAAAATAAAGAGCAACTGCTAGAGAAATTTAAGGATTTAAATATACTCGGCGAATCTATCTCTTAAAAAGTCTATCGAGGATCAGGCTAAGGTGGCTGATCCTCTTTTTATGACTATACAGATCAATGATTAAATAAATGAATAAATAGCTTAAGCCACTTTGCTAATGATAAAATCAAATGATCAGTTCAGTTTGTTTTACTGGTATTTTTGTACCCCAAAAATTGCACAATCGTTAAAACTGGTCTAACCATTTCAACATTTCATATAGATTGATTAAAACTCTTTCTGGCGTAGCTCCCCATGTCTTATCTTTATTTAGCAATTGCGATTGCTTGTGAAGTCATTGCAACTTCAGCCTTAAAAGCATCTCAAGGTTTTACTGTTCCCATTCCGTCCATCGTTACGGTGGTGGGCTATGCAATTGCTTTTTATTTATTGTCGCTGACGCTAAAAACAATTCCGATCGGGATTGCATACGCTATTTGGTCGGGTGCGGGTATTATTTTAATTTCTGCAATTGGCTGGATATTTTACAAACAGCATTTAGACTTGGCGGCCTGTATTGGTCTTACTTTAATGATTGCAGGTATTATCATTATTAATGTGTTTTCTAAAAATACCCATTTATAAAAATATAATTAAAAAGCAACCGAGTACGATGAAACTCTTTTTATAAAAAATTTCACCTTACTCGGTATGAACAGCTTATTTCAAACTGCCCGTCAAAAATTGTTTTAAACGCTCACTTTTCGGGTTATTGAGTACTTCATCAGGATGGCCCTGTTCCTCAATTTTCCCTTGATGCAAAAAAATCACTTGATTAGATACATGACGTGCAAAGCCCATTTCATGTGTCACCACAATCATAGTACGTCCTTCTTCAGCCAAACCCTGCATTACTTTTAGTACTTCACCCACCAGCTCTGGATCAAGCGCGCTGGTTGGTTCGTCGAACAACATAACTTCTGGTTCCATAGCCAAAGCACGAGCAATCGCTACACGTTGCTGCTGACCACCAGATAAAAATGCCGGATATTTACTTTCAACACTTTCAGGTAATCCAACTTTACGCAGATATTTGCGTGCACGCTCTTCAGCTTCAGCACGTTTTACCCCAAGTACGTGAATGGGCCCTTCAATGACATTTTCCAGCACTGTCATGTGAGACCATAAATTAAAATGCTGAAATACCATCATGAGCTGCGTACGCATTTTTTGTAGTTGCTTTGGTTCAACTACTTTTAAATTGCCTTTTTTATCAAAGACTGTGCGTAGTTTTTCACCATTGAGCTTAATCGTGCCATTGCTCGGTTGTTCCAAAAAGTTAATGCAGCGGAGTAAAGTACTTTTACCTGAACCCGATGAACCAATAATACTAATCACATCACCGGCATTTGCATCAAGTGATATTCCTTTAAGCACTTCATGATCGCCGAATTTCTTATGTAAATCGCGAATCACTAGTTTTGCAACTTGTTCCATTTATGTCTCCTAATGATTCGATGGCTTTAAAAATGCCAACCAACGTTTTTCAAGCTTACGAAATAGTCCAATCAAAATAAAAGCCAACACTGCATATAACACCGCGGCAATTCCAAAAGCATTGAAGGTGTCATAGGTTGCCGCATTCACATCACGCGCAATTTTTAAAATGTCAGGAACAGTTGCTGTAAATGCAATGGTTGTCGCGTGCAACATTAAAATGACTTCATTGCCGTAAAATGGTAAAGCACGGCGTAACATCGACGGAATGATAATGCGAGTGTATCGTTTCCATTTCGACATACCGAAAGCTTGTGCAGCCTCAATCTCGCCATGTGGAATAGAACGAATCGCCCCAGCGAAGATTTCAGTGGTATATGCACCAGTATTGAGCGCGAATGCCAAAATGGTGCAATTTATACCCTCTCGAAAAAAAGCATCAAGAGTCTGGTGTTCATGGATGTAATCAAAGCTGTAAATACCTGAATAAATAATCAGCAGTTGGATGTAAAGTGGTATGCCACGGAAAACATAGGTATATAACCAAACTGGGCCACGCAACCAAAGGTTTTCCGATACTCGTGCAAGTGACAAGGGCACAGCGAGAACAAAACCAATGCCAATAGAAAGCACCAATAACCAAGTCGTCATCGCTACGCCAGTCATTTGCAAACCATCGGTCCAAAGGTATGCCTGCCAATATTGTTGAAGGATTTCAATCATAATTGTCCCTTCCTCACACCAGCAGAATAACGACGTTCAAGCCACATTAAAATCAGATTCGACACGGTGGTAATCGCTAAATAAATGGCAGCAGCCACGATGCTAAAAAAGAACAGTTGCATGGTACTTCTACCTGCATCTTGCGTAATTTTTACAATGTCAGTCAGGCCAATAATAGAAACTAGTGCGGTCGCCTTAATTAAAACTTGCCAGTTATTACCAATACCAGGCAGCGCAAAACGCATCATTTGAGGGAATAACACTCGATGAAAAACCTGCCAAGGAGTCATTCCATAGGCCATTGCTGCTTCAATTTGGCCTTTTGGAACCGATTGAAATGCACCACGAAAGGTCTCGGTAAAATATGCACCATAAATGAACGCTAAAGTAATCACACCCGCCACAAATGGGTTGATATCAATTTGGTCCATTTGCAGTGCTTCAGTAATTTGGTTGAGACCCAACTGCAAGCTATAAAATAACAGCAGCATAATCACCAAGTCAGGTACACTTCGAATTAGCGTAGTGTAAGCGGTTGCTATATAACGTAAAATTTTAATACTAGAGAGTTTTGAGCTCGCACCAATTAAGCCAATAATCACAGAAAGTAAAAGTGACAACAACGCAAGCTGTATGGTCATCCATGTCCCGCTGAGCAGGAGTGGCCCAAAGCCAGAAAAAAACATGACTCATCTTCTCCTTAAAAACAATATCTAATATTGATGAGATGAGAATAGATCTAAAAATGTCGGCTTAAAGCCGACATTTTTCACATCATTAGTAAATGCTAAAGGAGAAATATTTTTTCTCGAGTTTTTTGTATGTACCATCTGCAATGATTGCAGCGAGTGCTTTATTAATATTGGCTTTTAAATCCGCATCTTCTTTGCGTAAACCAATAGCTGCGCCTACACCTAGTGTTTTTGCATCAACCACATTACCACCAGCAAAACTGAAGTTTTTACCTTTTGGTTGTTTTAAGAAAGCGCCATCAACCATAATTGCATCTTGTAAAGTTGCATCCAAGCGACCTGACATCATGTCTTGATAAATCAAATCTTGGACTGGATAAGGTACAACCGTTACACCTTTTGGCGCCCAATAGGTTTTAGCATAAGTTTCTTGAATTGTGCCCTGTTGTACACCGACACGTTTACCTTTCAAAGAGGCAGCGGTAGGTAATAAAGGCGAGCCTTTTTTTGCAACCATACGGGTTGGTGTATTGTAGATTTTGCTACTAAATGCAATTTGTTTTGCACGCTCATCAGTAACGGTCATTGATGAAAGAATGCCATCAAATTTTTTCGCTTTAAGTGCTGGAATCATCCCATCAAAAGAGTTTTCAACCCAAACACATTTGGCTTTGAGTTTTGCACAAATTGCATTACCCAAATCAACATCAAAACCAGTTAACTTGCCATCTGGTGTTTTATATTCAAACGGCGCATAAGACGACTCAGTACCAAAACGAATCACCTTCCAATCCTTTGCTTGAACATTCGTCGCAACAGCAGCCAAAACTAGGGTTGTTGAAACGAACATTTTTTTCATAAAGCTTGCCATCTTGAAGCTTCTCCTTAAAATCCTAATAAGGTGATAAAAATTTGAGCAATTTCTAAATTACTCTTCTGCCGAAAGAATTGCAATTTCTATACCAGTAAATTAAGGATTTATGAAGGTGTCTGAATAATGGATTGTATTAACTGTTTAAATGTTGAAAAATCACTCAAATTTTAAGTTAGTTTTTGAGTGTGTAAGCTTCAGCAATATTATGCTGCTCGACCAAAGTACGAATTGTATATTCATGACCAGTTTCTTTATCACAGGCAAATTCACATTTTTGATCTAAGGACATTGAGCAACCACTCAGCAATGGACAACCTGCAAACAATTCGGCGACCCAATCTACAAACACTTTTACTTTAAGCGATAAATGACGATTTTGAAGATAAACTGCTGAAATCGGCATTGGCGCCGGCGTCCACTGAGGCAATACCTCTTTTAACAAACCCGATTCTAAATGGTTGGTGAGCATATAACGTGGGCCTTGAATTATACCGAAACCCTGCAAAGCTAAGTCGATATAAGCATCACCGTCATTTACAGAAACACGTCCACGTACTGACACACTTTTAATTAAATCATCAACCACAAAGTCCCAATCAAAGTTGCGTCCGGTACGGCTTGAAAAGAAGTGAATCGCTTTATGATTTTTCTGTAAATCTTCAATTGAAGTGGGCTCGCCATATTTTTCTAAATAAATCGGTGAAGCAGCTGTTGCACACTGGAAAGTTCCAATACGACGCGCAATTAAGCTTGAATCTTTTAATTCACCGACCCGAATTGCACAATCGACGGCCTCTCCCACCAAATCTACAGGTCGGTCGTTAAGGCCAATTACTAAATCAATATCTGGATAGCGTGCATGGAAATCGCGCAGCCTTGGAATTAAAATCAAACGTCCAATCGATACAGGCACATCAATACGAAGCTGACCTCTTGGTCCCCGCTCTGCATCATGAAAGGAAGATTCAATATCGGAAACATCCGCTAAAATACGGGCTGTCCGATCATAATATACGGCACCATCCGGTGTGAGACTGATTTTTCGTGTTGTACGATTCAACAGACGAACTTGTAAATGTTTCTCTAAAGCTTGAATGGTTGTCGTCACAGAAGCACGCGGTAGGCCTAAACTGTCAGCAGCTAAACTGAAACTATTTGTTTCGACAACTTTGTTAAATACTTTCATCGCATGAAATAGATCCACACGCACACTCCTATCAATCAATGCATTTTTTAATCAAATGCACCAATTGTTATAAAAATACGAATAGTGTTATCGAATTTAATATATTTATTCGTGATTGACAAACTTTTATGCTCCGTCCATCCCATAAACCCTGTTTCTCCCATACGGACCACAACTAAAAGTCTGAAAACAGGTATCCAAATAACTAGGAGCACCTCATGTCATTTTCCCGCAAACAGTTCGCACTGTCTGCCATCTTTGTTGCCCTTTTAGCAACAGGAGGCAGTTTTATGTTTTTACATGAAAATGCCGATGCAAAAGCTGCACCGACCTCTGCCCAACAAGCTGCAACTGTTGATATTTCTAATGTCATCAGCAAAACTATTACCGACTGGCAAGAATACTCCGGTCGTTTAGAAGCAATTGATCAAGTCGATATTCGACCTCAAGTTTCCGGCAAACTCATTGCCGTTCACTTCAAAGATGGCAGTCTCGTAAAAAAAGGCGACTTACTTTTTACCATTGATCCACGACCTTTCGAGGCAGAACTGAATCGTGCCCAAGCTCAACTCGCTTCAGCTGAAGCACAGGTCACTTATACGGGTTCTAATCTTTCTCGTATTCAACGTTTAATTCAAAGTAATGCTGTCTCACGTCAAGAGCTAGATTTAGCTCAAAATGATGCACACTCAGCCAGTGCCAACCTACAAGCCGCTAGAGCAGCAGTTCAATCTGCCCGCTTAAATCTAGAGTACACCCGTATTACTGCGCCTGTCAGCGGTCGAATTTCCCGTGCCGAAGTAACAGTCGGCAATGTAGTCTCTGCGGGTAACGGTGCACAAGTCTTAACAAGTTTAGTATCTGTCTCTCGCCTCTATGCATCTTTCGATGTTGATGAACAAACTTATCTGAAATATATCAGTAACCAGCGCAACTCAGCACAAGTTCCTGTTTATATGGGACTTGCCAATGAAACTGGTTTCTCTCGCGAAGGTACGATCAACTCAATTGACAATAACCTAGATGCAACCTCGGGTACGATTCGTGTTCGCGCGACTTTTGATAATCCAAACGGTGTTTTATTACCGGGCTTATATGCACGAATCCGTTTAGGCGGTGGTCAACCTCGTTCAGCAATTCTGATTAGCCCAACCGCAGTTGGGGTCGATCAAGATAAACGCTTTGTCGTAGTAGTTGATGCTAAAAATCAGACGGCCTACCGTGAAGTAAAACTCGGTGCCCAACAAGATGGTTTGCAAATCGTGAATAGCGGATTACAAGCAGGTGATCGTATTGTAGTGAACGGCTTACAGCGAATTCGTCCGGGTGACCCTGTGACCCCGCACCTCGTTCCAATGCCAAATTCACAAATCACTGCTAGCAGTACTATTCCTCAACCTCAGCCAACAGATAAAACATCAACTCCGGCAAAAGGTTAATCAAATATGAATATTTCTAAATTTTTTATTGATCGGCCGATCTTTGCTGGTGTGTTATCAGTACTGATTTTACTCGCCGGCCTGCTTTCGGTATTCCAGTTACCGATTTCTGAATACCCAGAAGTTGTTCCGCCATCTGTGGTGGTACGTGCTCAATATCCGGGTGCAAACCCGAAAGTGATTGCTGAAACCGTTGCCTCTCCACTTGAAGAATCAATCAACGGCGTCGAAGACATGCTGTATATGCAATCTCAGGCTAACAGCGACGGCAACTTAACCATTACGGTGAACTTTAAACTTGGGATTGATCCAGACAAAGCGCAACAACTGGTTCAAAACCGTGTGTCTCAGGCCATGCCTCGTTTACCTGAAGACGTACAGCGTTTAGGTGTTACTACCTTAAAAAGCTCACCGACTTTAACCATGGTTGTGCATCTGACCTCACCAGATAGTCGCTATGACATGACCTACTTACGTAACTATGCGGTACTCAACGTGAAAGACCGTTTGGCACGTTTACAAGGTGTAGGTGAAGTCGGATTATTTGGTTCTGGGGACTACGCGATGCGCGTATGGCTCGACCCGCAAAAAGTAGCGCAGCGTAACCTCACCGCGACCGAAATTGTGAATGCAATCCGTGAACAAAATATTCAGGTTGCAGCGGGTACAATCGGTGCATCACCAAGTAATTCCCCTTTACAGCTTTCAGTCAATGCTCAAGGTCGTTTAACCACCGAGCAAGAATTCGCAGATATCATTTTAAAAACTGCACCAGATGGTGCGGTTACCCGATTGGGTGATGTTGCTCGTGTTGAACTCGCAGCTTCACAATACGGCTTACGTTCATTACTCGACAACAAACAAGCAGTCGCGATTCCAATTTTCCAAGCACCGGGTGCTAATGCTTTACAAGTTTCCGATCAAGTGCGTAGCACGATGAAGGAGCTTTCAAAAGATTTCCCATCTTCAATTAAATACGACATTGTGTACGACCCGACTCAGTTCGTACGTGCCAGTATTAAAGCGGTTGTTCATACTTTACTTGAAGCGATTGCACTGGTTGTTGTGGTTGTTATTTTATTCTTACAAACATGGCGTGCCTCAATCATTCCATTGCTTGCTGTACCAGTTTCAATTATTGGTACATTCGCGCTCATGCTCGCTTTTGGTTACTCAATCAATGCGCTATCACTGTTCGGGATGGTACTTGCCATCGGCATTGTGGTCGATGACGCGATTGTCGTCGTCGAAAACGTCGAGAGGAATATTGAAGCAGGCTTAAGCCCAAGAGATGCAACTTATCGCGCCATGCGAGAAGTGAGTGGACCAATTATTGCGATTGCTTTAACGCTCGTTGCCGTGTTCGTACCACTTGCATTTATGACAGGCTTAACAGGGCAGTTTTATAAACAATTTGCCATGACGATTGCCATTTCAACGGTTATTTCGGCATTTAACTCCCTTACCCTATCTCCTGCTTTGGCTGCCATGTTACTAAAAGGACATGACGCTAAACCTGATGCATTAACACGCCTTATGAACCGTGTATTCGGACGTTTCTTTGCGCTGTTTAACCGTGTGTTTACCCGTGCATCAGACAACTATGGTAAAGGCGTAAGTCGTGTTATTTCCCATAAAGCATCAGCAATGGGTGTCTATGCAGCACTTTTAGGCTTAACCGTTGGGATTTCTTATATTGTTCCGGGTGGCTTCGTACCTGCGCAGGACAAACAATATTTGATTAGCTTTGCTCAATTACCAAACGGCGCTTCATTAGATCGTACTGAAGCGGTGATTCGTAAAATGAGTGACGCTGCACTTAAACAGCCTGGTGTAGAAAGTGCAGTTGCCTTCCCTGGTCTATCAATTAACGGTTTTACCAACAGTTCGAGTGCTGGTATTGTCTTTGTGACCTTAAAGCCATTCAACGAACGTAAAGCGAAAGACTTATCTGCCAATGCAATTGCTGGTGCTCTCAACCAGAAATATTCAGCTATTCAAGATGCCTATATTGCGGTTTTCCCACCACCACCCGTGATGGGCTTAGGCACCATGGGCGGCTTTAAACTCCAACTTGAAGACCGAGGTACCTTAGGCTATTCAGCCTTGAATGATGCTGCCCAAAACTTTATGAAAGCAGCACAATCAGCCCCTGAACTTGGTCCAATGTTCTCAAGTTATCAAATTAATGTACCTCAACTCAATGTAGATCTGGATCGTGTGAAAGCCAAGCAACAAGGTGTTGCCGTGACAGATGTTTTCAACACCATGCAAATTTATTTAGGTTCTCAGTACGTTAATGACTTTAACCGCTTTGGACGTGTTTATCAGGTTCGTGCACAAGCCGATGCGCCTTTCCGTGCAAATCCTGAAGATATTTTGCAGCTTAAAACCCGTAACAGTGCGGGACAAATGGTGCCGTTATCTTCATTGGTAAATGTGACTCAAACTTATGGTCCAGAAATGGTGGTGCGTTATAACGGCTATACCTCAGCAGATATTAACGGTGGCCCTGCCCCAGGTTATTCATCTAGCCAAGCTGAAGCTACGGTTGAACGTATTGCTGCACAAACTCTACCTCGTGGTATCAAGTTTGAATGGACAGATTTAACTTACCAAAAAATCTTGGCTGGTAATGCAGGACTTTGGGTATTCCCAATTAGCGTATTACTGGTGTTCTTAGTTTTAGCCGCTCAATATGAAAGTCTAACTTTACCTTTAGCTGTAATCTTAATTGTACCAATGGGAATTTTGGCAGCTCTGACAGGTGTCTGGCTGACAGGCGGAGATAACAACATCTTTACCCAAATTGGTCTAATGGTGCTTGTCGGGCTGGCTTGTAAAAATGCCATCTTAATTGTTGAGTTTGCACGGGAACTCGAAATGCAAGGTGCGACTGCATTCAAAGCGGCAGTTGAAGCAAGTCGTCTACGTTTACGCCCAATTTTAATGACTTCTATTGCATTCATTATGGGTGTCGTACCACTGGTTACTTCAACTGGTGCAGGTTCTGAAATGCGTCATGCGATGGGTATTGCAGTGTTCTTCGGCATGATCGGTGTAACGCTGTTTGGTTTGTTCCTAACCCCTGCCTTTTATGTCCTGATTCGCACATTGAACAGCAAACATAAATTGCATTCGGCAGCAGTTCATGAAGCACCTTTATCTACCCCACATGATCATTAAGGAGGACATTTAATGGCTACAGCAAAACAAAGCTTATTTTTGTCCTCACTCATGGGAAGCCTGCTGCTTGCAGGCTGCTCTTTGGCTCCTGAATATCAACCTGCAAAAGTGATAGTTCCAGTCAAATTTAAAGAGTCTGACCCAAAACTTGAAGACAATAACTGGAAAATTGCCCAACCTGCCGATCAGCAGATTCGAGGTGAGTGGTGGCGTGTTTTTAATGATGCTCAATTAAATGAGCTCGAACAACAAGCCATTTCTGGAAACCAGAGCCTTAAAGCGGCAGCGGCTAATATTCAGGCTTCACGTGCGTTACGTTCCGCAGCACAAGCTGAACGTTTGCCAAATATTGGTGCTGGCTTTGGCCCAACTCGTCAAAAACCCTCTCCTGCTTCATTGGGTTTAGATGACAATGCCCATACATCTGCACAGACCTTATGGCGTGCTCAAGCCAATGTTTCATATGAGCTCGATTTATTTGGCCGTATTGCCAGTAGTGTCAATGCAGCAACAGCTGATGTACAGCAACAAGAAGCTCTATATCAATCGGCGCTTTTAGCTTTACAAGCAGATGTTGCCCAAGGCTACTTTCTCATTCGTCAGCTTGATGCTGAACAAGCAATTTATAATCGCACTATTAAACTGCTTGGCGAGACACGCGACTTAGCTCAAACACGTTTTAGAAATGGTTTAGTCAGTGAATTAGATGTTTCTCGCGCACAGACCGAACTTGCTACAGCACAAACCAATGCATTAAATATTGCTCGTAACAGAGCCAATGCAGAGCATGCTCTTGCAGTATTATTAGGCAAAACACCTGCTGAGTTTAGCTTGGCAGTTCAACCTTTAACTGCAAACAGCATTCGTCTGCCAGCAGGTTTACCTTCGGCTTTACTTGAAAGACGACCTGACATTGCGGCTGCCGAGCATGCTATGGCAGCAGATAATGCGCGTATTGGAATTGCACGTGCTGCTTTCTTCCCAAAACTGGACCTAACAGGTGCACTCGGTTATGAATCATCAAGTTTAGGTGAGTTGGGTAAATGGTCGAGCCGTACATTCTTACTTGGTCCAGTGGCAGGTACTATTTTATCTTTGCCATTATTTGACGGTGGACAACGTAAGGCTGGAGTTGCTCAAGCACGAGCTGCCTATGAAGAAAGCGTGGCAAACTATCGCCAAACTGTGTTGAATGCATTTCGCGAAGTTGAAAATGGTTTATCAGATCAAAGAATACTTGATCAGCAAATTCAAGCTCAAAATCAAGCACTCTCCTCTTCTCGTCATGCAAATCAACTGTCTCATTTACGTTATCGAGAAGGTGCTATTAGCTATCTTGATGTGATTGATTCGGATCGGACTATTTTGCAACAAGAACAACTTTCTGCACAGCTTAACGGCACTAGAATGATGGCTAGTGTAAATTTAATCCGTGCATTAGGTGGTGGCTGGCATAATGCCGAGTCATCGGTAAAATCTAAAAGTTAATTCTTATCTAATTAACTTGATAAAAAAAGCGCCATACGGCGCTTTTTTTATATTTACAACTTATTGTGCGTATACAGGGAATTTTGCACAAACAGTTTCAACTTTCGCTTTTACGTCAACAATAACTTTTTCGTCACCTTTGCTGTCAATCACGTCAGCGATCCAACCAGCAAGTTCACGAACTTCAGCTTCACCGAAACCACGAGTTGTTACTGCTGGAGTACCGATACGGATACCAGAAGTCACGAATGGAGAACGTGGGTCATTTGGAACTGAGTTTTTGTTCACAGTAATGTGAGCAGCACCTAACCAAGCATCTGCATCTTTACCAGTTACATCTTGCTTGATTAAAGATAACAAGAACAAGTGGTTGTCTGTACCGCCAGAAACAACATCATAACCACGAGCGATGAATACTTCAGCCATAGCTTGAGCATTTTTCACAACTTGTTGTTGGTAAGCTTTGAAGTCATCAGACATAGCTTCTTTGAAGCAGATTGCTTTAGCAGCAATCGCATGCATTAATGGACCACCTTGGTTACCAGGGAATACAGCTGATTGAAGTTTTTTCTCAATTTCTTCATTCGCTTTCGCAAGGATTAAACCAGAACGTGGACCACGAAGTGTTTTGTGAGTCGTCGTCGTTGTTACGTCAGCAATTTGAACTGGGTTTGGATATACACCAGCAGCAACAAGACCTGCAACGTGAGCCATATCGACGAAAAGGTAAGCGCCAACTTTGTCCGCGATGTCGCGGAAACGTTGCCAATCTACAACACGGCTATAAGCAGAGAAACCAGCAACGATCATACGTGGCTTGTGCTCTAACGCTAAACGTTCAACTTCTTCGTAATCGATCTCGCCAGTTTCAGCGTTTAGACCGTATTGAACTGCATTATAAGTTTTACCAGAGAAGCTTACTTTTGCACCGTGAGTCAAGTGACCACCGTGAGCCAAGCTCATACCTAAAACTGTATCGCCCGGGTTAAGAAGCGCTAAATAAACAGCAGAGTTAGCTTGTGAACCAGCGTGTGGTTGAACGTTTGCGTAATCTGCACCAAAAAGTTCTTTAGCACGATCAATCGCCATTTGCTCAATGATATCCACATACTCGCAACCGCCATAATAGCGTTTGCCTGGATAACCTTCTGCATATTTGTTCGTAAGTTTTGATCCTTGCGCTTCCATCACAGCAGGAGAGCAATAGTTTTCAGATGCAATTAACTCGATATGTGCTTCTTGACGCTCACCTTCAGAAGCAATTGCTTGAGCTAATTCTGGATCAAATTCAGAAATGGAAATATTGGCAAACATTAGCGGGGGTCCTATAAATTAGGGCTTTTAAGCCGTGCTAAGATTGCGGCATATTGTAGCATGAACTTTATAATTAAACAGAATGAAGTTAGCTCAGTTTTAAATAAAAATGGCTCAAGTTTTATAAAAAATGAGCCATTGTTTATAAATCAATTAAAAAGCTCGTTTAAAGCTTATATTTTAAATTTCTCTATCATTAATTTTAGCTCTCGCTAATACTAAAAAAGTATTAAATATCAATGACTCTATTGAGCTGCCAGTAAAGACTGAACATTTCCAACAATATTATCTACATTATTACTCATCACCGTGCCATGGTCCCAGTTACCCGTCACATAACTATTAATTTTAGTGCCTAAGGTAGTGGCATTAAATATCAATAGATCAGTTGCTAATTTAGGTACTGTAGGATCAGCTATCCCTTGATAAATGATGATTGGAGTAGTGACTTTTACTTGTAACGGCTGCGAATCTTTTTCCAAAAACGTTTTAACTAACGGCACAGCCATAAAATTAGGTTGTGTACGTGTAAAGCCATCTAGTGTGCCATTATGGTCTTTAGCATAATTACTCATACCCTCATAAAAGGCTCCATACAATGGTCCTGAACAAAGGTTTTCTGCTTGTGCGGCAATACTTGAAATTTGTGAAGTAAAGACTTGTGAATAATTAAAGGCAGGTTGTGTGTTGCGAATGCCAGCTGTAACCAAAGCTGTATATGTATCAAGCTGTGCATAGGTTGCAATTTTAATATCTATCGGTGCATTCGCAACTTGCGCCTCTCCATCTACTAAAATACCCCCTAGATTAGAAGCAGGTGCTACCGCTACTGTACCTTTATAGTCTAGTTGTGCACGGCTCGCATATTGTGCAGCACCTAATGCAGCATGCCCCCCCTGAGAATGTCCTACTGTTAACCATTTTTTTGAGGTTAATAAATTACGTTGTGATAAATAATTACGTGCCGCAACCACGGCATCTGTAATTGAAAAAGCCTCACTTTTAATATTTAAAAATGGATGTATGCCTGGGGTACCCAAACCTTCGTAGTCAGGTGCGACCACAACATAACCTGCAGCTAGTAATTTACTAATTAAATCTTTTGTACTATCTGCTAAAGCTGCCTTACTTGGTGCGCAAGTATCTGCCACACCCGTAGTGCCATGTGCCCAAACCACAATTGGCCAACCGCCTACTGGTGGTGGAGTGTTTGGTGTAAATACCAAACTGGTTGCCTGCACTTCTTGACCACTTTGACCCAACATTTTATAAGTCAAAATACTACTTTCTGCGGCAACTGATCCTAAGTTGGTGCTTGTGTAAGCCTCGACTTTAACGACTGGATTTTGAATATTATTGGTTGGAGTCCCAGATGGATTAGTAGGAGCTGGGCCATCATCACTACTCCCTCCTCCACAAGCGACTAAAAATAAACTCGTGCTAAGAACGCTCGTTATTAATAGGTTCATTTTCATTGGTATATCTTCCCTTAAATTCCATTTTTGTTTTGCTTTAGTTTTTTAATCAACATTTCCTAATGTCTTAAAAATATTTACGCCTAATCTTTATTTTCCGCAAGTTCTATTGGATGAAATTAATCTCTGAAAACTTTATTTTTAATATAAATTAACGTTCTCGCTACTCTCAGACCTCACTTCATGTTTTAAAGTGGGTAGCCAACTGTTAACATTCTTGATTACTCGTGATTGATTAAAGGGCCAGTTATGCAAACCATTATTTTAGATACAGAAACACATACACTAAATGGTTTGCCTATTGAAATTGCGTATGCCCCAATTGAAATTAATGAAGGCAAGCTCACCTTAGATAAGAGCAAATTGTTTGATCAACTTTATCAGGTTAGTGCACCTATCTCTTACGCGGCTATGGCAGTACACCATATATTAGAGTCAGATTTAGAAAACCAGCCCCACTATAAAACTTTTAAATTGCCAGAGACTACAACTTATATTATTGGTCACAATATTGATTACGATATTGCCGCGATTGCTCGTTGTGGCGTGGATGTCTCTCATATCAAACCGATTTGTACTCTAGCTTTAGCGCGTAAAACTTGGCCTGATGCAGAAGCGCATAATATTTCTGCACTCATCTATATGATTTCTCAAGGCAGCGTTAAAGCGCGAGAATTGCTCAAAGGCGCGCACCGAGCCGATGCAGATATTATTTTGACTGCTAATATTTTGATGCATATTGTCTATCATTTAAATATTCAAGACATTGAAGAGCTTTACCGAGTTTCTGAAGAAGCACGTATCCCTACGACTATTAATTTTGGTAAGCATAAAGGCACAGCAATTGCTGAACTTCCTAAAGACTATATTCAATGGTTATTACGTCAAGATGAACTTGACGTCTATTTACGTAAAGCGTTAGAAAGCGCATTTTAAAGACTTAAATAGATGATATTCATCAATTCTTCATCATATTGTCATTTTTGAGTTTTATCGTTAACCCCATTTATATTTTATTAAAAACAGTACTGTTCAACCAAGAAAATTGGACAGTCTGATTTATTTTTTATTTGGGGAAGAATAATGGCTGGTTTTTATCGAACCAATTTAGGAAGAGTCGCGCTTCAACAATGCAACATTACTTTAAATGCAAAACAAAGACGTTTACTACTATTAATAGATCACGAAGATTTTCAAAATTTAAATAGCGAATTTAAAAAACGTATTGCATCTCCAGAGCTTATTCAACAGCTTATCGACTTAAAACTCATTGCTCCTTCTGGCGAAAATTATTCAGAATTAAATGAACAAATATATTTCCCACCATCATCCGTAACTACAATAGAAGCTCATCAAAAAAATATTATAGATGAGAATAAAAGTGACAATATAGTTAGTGAAATTCAGGTTACTCAATTACCATCTTTGCAATCTACAAATACTGAAAATACCCAGCCACCAATTCCAGTTCAACAGCTCTCTTTTGAAGAAATACAACAGTTGATGAAGCAAAGCTTGAGTCAATATTGTGGGCTTATGGCAAAACCACTTATTCAGAAAATAGAACAAATAAAAACGCTTCAAGAGCTTAAAATGTGCCAAATGCAATGGATTACCAGCTTACAGGAGTCGCGTATTCCCCCTAATGAACTAGCACATACGCTTCATTCTATTAATTATTCAATTCAACTTATTCAACAACGCATCTAAAAAAACAACAAGCTGCTGTTTAATTAAGCATTAAACTCACTTGTTACCTATTTCGTGCTTTACCTATGGGTGTTTTTTTCCTATGATGTGGCCCACACATGTGCGCTCGTAGCTCAGTTGGATAGAGTACAGGTTTCCGAAGCCTGGGGTCGTGGGTTCGATCCCCGCCGGGCGCACCAGTTTATATATAATAACTTCATAAATTTATCTCAATTTTATAAAATTCCGACTATTTTACTTGGTTTATTAATCATTATCGCTCAAAATATACCCCTCTTTCATAATGTGAGAATTTCATGACTGATGCTTTGGTTTTAAGAGATTTGTCCAAAACATATCGTAATGGTTTTCAGGCGTTAAAAGGTATTAACCTCACTGTGCCTGAAGGTGAATTTTATGCGTTGTTAGGCCCAAATGGTGCCGGCAAATCAACAACCATTGGTATTATCAGTTCCCTCACGAAAAAAACCGAAGGAACAGTTGAGATTTTTGGACATAATCTCGACACTCATCCATCCTTAGCGAAACAACAACTTGGCGTTGTCCCTCAAGAATTTAACTTTGGTCAGTTTGAAAAAGCGTTCGATATTTTAGTCACTCAAGCTGGCTATTACGGCATTCATAAAAAGACTGCAGAAAAACGCGCTGAACATTATTTAGAAAAACTAGGTCTATGGGAAAAGCGTAATATACAAGCACGCATGTTATCTGGTGGTATGAAACGCCGACTCATGATTGCACGTGCCATGATGCATGAACCTAAACTTCTTATTTTAGATGAGCCTACTGCGGGTGTTGATATTGAATTACGCCGCTCTATGTGGGATTTTCTAACCGAAATGAACGAAAGCGGTACTTCTATTATTTTGACTACACATTATCTCGAAGAAGCAGAAATGTTGTGTCGTCAAATTGCTATCATTGACCGCGGTGTCATTAAAGAAGACACAAGCATGAAAAGTTTCTTAAACCAGCTGAGTGAAGAGTCTTTTATTTTTGATTTGGCAGAACCCATTGCCCCACTCCAGTTAAATATTATTGGTGTGAAGTTCAACTTAATTGATAGCAGCACTTTAGAAGTGACGATGGATAAAGCACATACATTAAATGACTTATTCCAACTTTTAGAATCACAAGGTATTCGTGTTCGTAGTATGCGAAACAAATCGAACCGTCTAGAAGAGCTATTCGTCAAAATGGTTGAGAAAAATCTTGAAGGAGAGGCAAAATGAATTTTAGCCAACTGCAAATTGCCCTCTGGACTCTAGTTCGTAAAGAAGTACGTCGATTTCTACGTATTTGGCCACAAACCTTGTTACCACCAGCGATCACGATGAGTTTGTACTTTGTCATTTTTGGTAATTTGGTTGGTTCGCGCATTGGACAAATGGGCGGCGTGAGCTATATGCAGTTTATCGTACCCGGCCTCATCATGATGGCGGTTATTACCAACAGTTATGCTAACGTATCTTCAAGTTTCTTTAGTGTGAAATTCCAAAAGAGCATTGAAGAACTGATTATGAGTCCTGTGCCACTACATATTATTTTGTGGGGCTATGTCATTGGTGGTATTTGCCGTGGTGTATTGGTCGGAGCAATTGTGACAACAATGAGCATGTTCTTTACAGACCTTTTTATACATAACTGGTTCGTAACTATATATACAGTCTTAATTACATCGGTTCTTTTCTCATTAGGTGGTTTTATTAATGCAGTTTATGCAAAATCATTTGATGATATTTCTATTATTCCAACCTTTGTCCTTACGCCTTTAACCTATTTAGGTGGTGTGTTCTATGCCATTAGTGCGCTTGGCCCTTTTTGGCAAAAACTTTCTTTAATTAATCCTATTGTGTATATGGTTAACGCTTTCCGTTTCGGCATTTTAGGTCATAGTGATGTGAACGTTACGTTCTCTTTAATCATTGTGACATTATGCTGTGCTGTACTTTACGGAATTGCGTACTATTTACTTGCTCGTGGTTCAGGAATGCGTGAATGAGTGTCGAACAATCTTTATTGGGTAAAGAAACTCAATATCCAACTAACTATCAACCTGATGTTTTATTTCCAATTGCTCGTGCTCAGTCTCGTGAAGCCTATTCGCATATTGAAGGTATTACACAAGGTAAAGATTGGTGGCATGTTTTTGAAATTTCATGGTTAAACGCTAATGCTATCCCGCAAGTTGCTATTGGCAGAATTACACTGCCAGCTTCTTCACCAAATTTGATTGAATCAAAGTCATTAAAACTTTACTTCAATAGCCTTAACTTCACTCAGTTTGACTCTAAACAGTCGTTTATTGAAACGGTTGAAAAAGATCTATCTGCTGCGGCAGGTGCAAAAGTTGAGTTAACGTTATTTCAAGTAGATGATTTAGAGATTTCTAAGCCTCAAGGCATTTGTATTGATGACTTAGATCCAGAGCGTTTAGAGCAACATCCAGATGCAACTCTTTTAAAACGAGATGTGTCTGATGAAGAAGTCGAAATTGAACTGTATTCTCATCTTTTAAGAAGTAACTGCCCAGTCACGGGACAACCGGATTGGGGTACAGTTTTTATCCGTTTTAAGGGCAAAAAACCTTGTTATCGTAGTGTTTTAGCTTATATTATCTCGTACCGTCAGCATAACGGCTTTCACGAACAGTGTGTCGAGCAAATTTTTGCTGATATTTGGCAAAATTTGCAGCCTGAAAAGCTGATGGTTTATGCAACTTATACTCGTCGCGGCGGACTTGATATTAACCCTTGCCGAGTATCGGATCTTTCATGGATGCCAAAACCGATTCGATTGGCACGACAATAAAACGAATAATTTGAGGATACACCATGCCGTTTTTTGGTTTTACCCCTTCTGAAGGCTTATTGAACGATATACAAACTGGAATTGCGAACAAAAATTCTAGTGAGCCTTTATATCCACTTCGCGATAAGATTGCTTTACAACTTAATGAAGAGATTATTGATAATGTCTTAATTCAGTTAGTTCAGCACTTCCCTGCAAGTGAAAAGCGCGATACTGCCGAAAAACTCGCAGGCTATGTCAAATCAACAGTCGCTGTTCTTTTAAAACAATTGTTAAGCAAAGCGCCAAACGATGTTGTTAAACAGTCAGTAGAGTTCTCTGAAAAAAGCTTATTTAAAGATCCACAAGGTCAATATAAAGTAGGTGTAACTCTAGATCCTAGTTTAGTCACTAATCTTCAGCATAACTTCACTGAGCTTAAAGCAGGTAACGATATCAATAAAGCTGCATTGGCTGAACTGTATAAACAGTTTGGAGACGCTATGGTTAAACATTTTATGTCTGATTTTAATAAGACATTAGACCTTGGCATGATTAAGCGTAAAGCAGCTGATATTGGTGCGGCAGCTGTAACAAAAGCAGTTCATATTGCGATCGACAAACTCATCCCTAGCTTAAATCGCACTGAACTAAAAGCGATGGCTGAATATCACGAAAGTCTATTCTTTAACTAATAAGAAATAGCCTATCGGAAACCTAGCGAGAGCTAGGTTTTTTTATTGCAAAATATTGATATACATTGCCATTAATCAGGTTTATGTTAGCATGCGCCAAGCACTGATTGACCTAGTTAACGCCGCATGTCTCCTAGCCCACAATATAAGTTTTTACGCCAAGCTCCTCGAGATGGTCTTAGCACCGCTATGCAACCATCAAGATGGCAACAACTCCACATTGACCCGTGGTTATGTCTATTTTTGCTGTTAAATGCGCTATTAGGTTTAACTGTACTATATAGTGCTTCGGCGCAGGATGTAGGGCTGGTCAGTAAACAAGCCATGAGTTTTGGTATTGGCTTTTTAGTAATGTTTGGTCTAGCCCAAATTCCGCCTAAGGTCTATCAAGCGTTTTCTCCCTACTTTTATTTGTTCGGCCTATTTTCGCTTGTGGCAGTTATGGTATTCGGTGAAGTCCGAATGGGTGCTCAGCGCTGGATTGATATTCCGGGTTTCGGAAGTGTCCAACCCAGTGAGTTCATGAAAATCGGCATGCCGATGATGATTGCATGGTTTTTAGCACGAAAACCTCTTCCCCCTAGTTTT
This sequence comes from Acinetobacter sp. JADD-222, assembly GCF_049310645.1. Classification (NCBI taxonomy): domain Bacteria; kingdom Pseudomonadati; phylum Pseudomonadota; class Gammaproteobacteria; order Moraxellales; family Moraxellaceae; genus Acinetobacter; species Acinetobacter sp. JADD-222. The sequence goes on from NZ_JBMOWI010000001.1 coordinate 233,969, forward strand.
TCACAAGTTATTTTATCTTTAATGTTAATTGGTATTCCCTTTTTACTGATTGCAGAACAACCTGATTTAGGGACATCACTTTTAGTATTAGCAAGCGGTATATTTGTCTTATTTTTAAGTGGACTATCGTGGCGAATGATTGGTGCAGCTGCCGCATGTGCAGCAATTGTAATTCCAATTGCGTGGGAATTTCTTTTACACGACTATCAGCGCCAAAGGGTTTTAACTTTACTTGATCCAGAAGCAGACGCGCTCGGTACAGGTTGGAATATTATTCAATCTAAAACTGCAATTGGTTCTGGTGGTTTTTCAGGTAAAGGGTTCCTTGAAGGTACTCAATCTCACTTACACTTTTTACCCGAAGGACATACTGACTTTATTATTGCTGCGTATTCCGAAGAATTTGGGCTCATCGGTGTACTTATTTTAGTAATCCTTTATTTTGCCATTATTTTTAGAACATTCCAGATCGGTTTACAAAGCTTCCATAACTATGGACGTTTAGTTGCTGGTGCCTTTGGTTTGTCTTTTTTTGTTTATGTATTTGTAAATGCGGGAATGGTCAGTGGTATTTTACCTGTAGTAGGTGTTCCTTTACCTTTTATGAGTTATGGCGGAACAGCTATTATTACTTTAATGGCCACCTTTGGTTTAGTCATGTCCATTCATACACATCGATAATCTGGAATTTTAAAACGATATGTTGTCTCAACACTTAAATAAAACTTTAAAAATGCTCGCTTTGTGTACTGGCTTAATCAGTACAAGTCATTTCGCTCAGGCCAACGATTTTGCAACACATCCTGATTATTTGAATTTTAAACAAAAAACGATGAATGCTTATGGCTTAAGTAGCGATCAAGTCGATGCAGCCATGAGTGGCGCAAAAAATTTACCAAACATTCTAAATATTATGACTCGTCCGGGTGAAAGTAAGCCTTGGTATGATTATCGCTCTATGTTCTTGGTTGAAGGCACAATTCAACGTGGTGTCCGTTTTAAAAATCAATATGCAGATGCGTTAAATCGTGCAGAACAACAATATGGCGTATCTCAAGCTGTCATTTTAGGTATTTTGGGCGTTGAAACAGGTTATGGCGCAAATAAAGGTTCTTTTATTACACGTGATGCTCTAGCTACCCTTGCTTTTGGCTACCCTCGCCGTGCTGAATATTTTGGTGATGAGCTAGCTGCTCTTATTGCATGGACTTATAAAGAAGGCTACCCAACAAATAGTATTGTTGGTTCCTATGCAGGTGCGATTGGCTATCCACAATTTATGCCAAGCAATATTAGTAAATATGGGGTGGATTATGACTGTAATGGACATATCGACTTAAGAAACTCAGCAGAAGATGCTATTGGATCAATTGCAAACTACTTAGCAAAACAAGGTTGGCAACGCGACCAACCGATCGGGTTTATGGCTCGTTACACTGGGTCAAACCCAGAAAGTATTATTGCCAAAGATTTAACGCAACCTTTCCCATATGGTGCATTAAAGACACTCGGTATTTCTCCATTGAATCCTTTAGTTAAAATTGATGATCTCGATATGGTGAATGTTATTCAATTACAAGACTATAATGGACCAATTTACTATTTAACTTACCCGAATTTTCAAGTGATTACGACTTATAACAAGAGTCGTATGTACGCTACTGCTGTATGGTTATTAGGCACCGAAGTAGCTAGCCGATAGGCTAGCTTTTTTATATTTTATGTAAAAGTCAATAAATATTTTTGTTAAATAGATCGCAATACATACATTTTTAATAACTTGTTACATTATTGATTATTTTTTAACCTAAAACTGTAAGTTTTTGCCCTTTTTGTAAAGATTTCTCGTTAAAGACTAGACACTCTCCGTAACCGATGAATATTATCCACCCCAATATAGCAATTGCAAAAGTGAATAATAAGGCATGTTCACTTTAAATTTCAGTCAATGGCTGAAAGAAAAAAGTACATGTTCTCAGGAGTTTATACAAATGCAGTTATCGCTGAAATACGTTCTTGCACTGACGGCTAGTTTAAGTATGACCCCACTGCACGCTGAAATGGTGCAGTCATCATCATTAAACAGTGATGTAGATGGTCCTAATCTAGCAGCACGTGTATTGAGTAAAGATACTCAAAACTTTAATTCTCGTTTTTCTAACATTAACAGTCTTTCAATCACTGAACGTTCTGGCGATCAAATCCGTCGTCAAGCGATCGCAGCAAAAATTGAAATCCCTGAAGATGAGCCTTCAGTGATTGAAAAACTTAACACAGTAGCTTCAAACACTGTTCGTAAGTTTAGCCAAACTGGTATGGCGTCTTGGTATGGCCGCCAATTCCATGGTCGTAAAACTGCAAGTGGTGAAACATTCGACATGAATGCTTTAACTGCTGCTCACCGTAGCCTACCGTTGAACTGTTACATTCGAGTAACGAATAAAGACAATGGTAAAAGTGTAGTTGTAAAAGTAAATGACCGTGGTCCTTTCCATGGCAACCGTGTACTTGACCTATCATACGGTGCAGCTAAACGTCTTGGTATTACCAATGCTGGAACAGCTAAAGTAAATATTGAGCGTGTTGATGGCCCAACTTCATAAGCTATAGCCTCTCGAGTTCATGTAAAAAGCCGCAATTTTTTCTGCGGCTTTTTTATATTTTAAGTTATCAAAATAATTCCTAACGTAAAGTTAAAAAATCCTCTTTTTTTGACCCTTATCCAGCTCTGAATTTGAATATTTTTTAAACAAAAAACTATGTTTATTTAATACCAGTTAATTTTACGTCTAATTTGCGTTTAGAGCGTCTTTTTTAAATTTACGCTAGCCTAGTACCATTTTTCCAAAATAAAGGCTATTTATGGCGTTTTTAGAGTAGATGAGTAGAGCTTTTTCATACAATTTTCCCATCAATCTCAAAATTACGCTTTTTTAGATGATTTCATCATCTAGCAACACAGAAAAAATATTATGAAAAATTGCCCCATTCTTGTGGACGAATTGATCACCTTTCCAACCACAGTCACATTATTTTTTCGTTTGCCCTTTCTTAGGTATTTTTAATACAACGCTCCCTATAGTTGAATAGTGTTAGTTTCTTGTCGAGATCCTCAAGAACAGGCTAAAATATACTCACAAAAATAAATCGAAGTTAAAACAAGGAGTGTGCTACTAATGAAATCCATTACTGAATGGTTTGATGAATATAGCGAAAGTCATCAAAATCCAACCAATAAACAAATTCACTGGCTTTGCGTTCCCGCCATTTTATTTTCTATTATTGGAATCATTGCACATTTCAGCACATTGCTTACTGCTTTATTACTTGTGTTGACCTTAGTATTTTATGCACGTTTAGATCTTGTACTTGCTGTGGCAATGGCTGCTTTACTTGTTGTTATGGCATGGCTCATTTATACCCTACCTGTAGGAGTCGGGTTTTATATCGCTATTTTTGTGATTGCTTGGGTTGGACAATTTTACGGACATAAAGTCGAAGGCAAAAAGCCCTCGTTCTTTAAAGATTTACAATTCCTACTGATTGGACCAGTTTGGTGTATGGATGCTTATCTCTCAAAAATTTTACCTAAATGGAAAAGCAGACAAAAACAAGCTCTTGCTTAAAGATGAATTTAAAGCTGAATCCTTTCGATTCAGCTTTTGCATGTTAGTAATTTATTAGAAAATTTATAAAATAAAAAAATCCTAAACTTGCTATCACACTTAAAAGAACTTTTTTTAGGTACATAGCGATCACAATACAAAAGATTGCTGCATAAATATAAGGATTATTTATCACGCCTCTTAAATGATCACCATCGAAAAAAATAACTGGAATACAAATTGCAGTTAACAAACAAGGTGCAGAATAGTTAAGCATCTTATTCAGAATAAGCGGCAGTTTAATTTTTACTTGAGGTTCTAAAAAATAATAGCGATTAAAAAAGACGATTGCTGCCAAGCCTAGAATCACGAACCAAGACATATTATTGCTCCTTACCTATTTTTTCAGTTAAAACAGCAATTAACATTCCCATTAATCCTGAAAGTAAAATCGCACCCTCAATTTGATAAAATTTAAATAAAAACCCACTTAAACAAGTTATTAGCACACCAACTATGACCGGAAATCCTTTACATAACGGCACAATCATGGCAATAAAAATAGCAACGATCGAAAAATCCAAATGGTAATTTAAAAGATCAGGTATCACTCTCGCCAGCAGTATTCCCACCACACTAAAAGCAACCCAAAATAAATAAAAACACAGTCCAGCTCCGAGCAGATATTCCGAACTTCTTTTTTCAAATGGAGCACTCACCGCAAACAATTCATCTGTTAATAAAAAGCCTAAACTCAATCGTTTAGGTAGGGACAAAATAGAAATGTCATTTCTTAAAGTTAATGCATAAATAAAATGTTGAGCCGTTAAAAAGAAAATAGTCAAATAAATTGTAAAAACAGATGCACCTTCCATAGCCATGCTTAAGCTAACCAACTGAGCAGCTCCAGCAAAGACAAGTCCAGACATTGCTAGTGCCTTATAGAAAGATAATCCTGCATGAATTGCCATAGATCCCGCTAAGATTGCCCACGGAATAACAGAAATTGACAAGGGCAAAATATCTATTGCACCACGTAAAAATAAATAGGATGGCTTATTTTTTGAAAACCCAACTGGCTGATTAAGCTGAATATTCATATATAAAATCCAATATAAGAAACATCTCTATACCATGCTTGATGAGTGCCGACTTATATTGGATAAAATTGCTTTAAAACTAATTTATTTATATGTTCAAACTTACTACATATTGAGTGGGTGTGACGCCCATTGCTTTTTTAAAGTGACGGTTAAAATGGCTTTGGTCAGAAAAACCACATTGTTGTGCCACCATGGCAATTTGGTCCCCCTGTTTTAATAACTGTCTTGCTTTTTGTAAACGTGCTTGTACAAGCCAAGCGTGAGGTGGCAGACCTACATATTTTTTAAATTGCCTTAAGAAATGCCAAGCGCTCAAGCCAACCATGTCAGCCAAATCTTGTAAAGAAAAGTTTGTTTCAGGCATTTCTACAAGTAATTCTTTAACTCTTAATATTTTTGAATATGCTTCTGGTAACTCACAAAAAGTATGATTTGATTTACCATGTCTCTTCATAAGACAAGCTAAAGTTGTTAAATACATCGTTTCTTTGAGTAGGAAATTATCTTTTTGTTCTAATAAATCAAAAAGCAAGCAAAGCTGTTGAGCCAAACCTAGGTCGCGAATCACGGCTTGAGGAAACCATGGTGCGCCATGTGGATTTTCAAAAAAATCTTGGCTAACTTCTGCTAACATTTCAGGTGTTGGATAGATCGCTCGATAACGCCACCCTGATTCAACAGCTGATGAACCAGTATGAATCTCGTCAGCATTGACTAAAATAATGTCGCCTTTAGGAGCTACATGCAGCTGCCCCGTCCTAAAAAAAGACTGTGCTCCCTCTTCAATCACACCAATACAATACCCTTCATGAGTATGCTTTGAAAATTGTGTTTGGTGATAATGTGCTTTTAATAACTCTAAACCGCCCAACTCTCGCACATGCAGATAATCGGCTTGCTCCCGCTGCATAAATACGTCTCATCTATTCAATAAAAAAACCATAGCACGTTTTAACAAACTGAATAGAACAAAATTGCTCTATGAAAATAATCTGATTAAACGTTCACGTGAGCTTTATTGATAGATCTGTCCGTCATGTTTAAGCCATCCACCCTCATGACGACCTTGTGGATCGTGATGAGTCCAGTGTAGTACACCACCTTTTGGGTTGTACTCATATTCACCATAAAACTCAACGATGTCACCTTTATTTAGATTAGAAATTTTAGGTGCCAAATCGATATTATGTGCAACCAAAATTGAAAGACCATTTTTTAATACTAGAATGAATTTCTGGTGTCTTGACCCATCATTATCATCTCTTAAAATTGCTTTGACTCGACCACTTCCCTGCACTTGAACATTACTTTGTCTCTGCTCGTAAGCAGCTTTTACAGTGTCCACCCCATTATTTAAAAATGTAGTTTCATTACGCTGAGCTGCGGGTATAGTTGATGATGGTGATTGACTTTGCTTATGCCCGGATAAATCTAGACCAAAATACGCAGCAATCAATAAAATAATCACACCAGCAATACTAAGATTTTTTTTATTTGTCATTGTATACCCTTATTTTAACTGAGATAAAAAAAGCCCCAATGGGGCTTTTTTTATTGTGATACGAATTACTTCGCAGCAGCTTGAGCAGCAGCAACTTCTTCAGCGAAGCTAAGTTCTGCTTTCTTCTCGATACCTTCACCAACTTCGAAACGTACGAATTCAGCAACAGTAGTACCAGTTGCTTTTAATACATCAGCAACTTTCTTGTCGTTGTCGATTACATACATTTGACGATCAAGAGCAACTTCGTTCAAGTATTTATCAACTGAACCAGTTACCATTTTCTCAACGATGTTAGCTGGCTTACCAGATTCTAACGCTTTCGCTTCAGCAATTTCTTTTTCTTTAGCGATAAGGTCAGCAGGAACAGCTTCAGCATTTACAGCTACTGGGTTGAATGCAGCAACGTGCATTGCAATACCTTTACCAGTATCAGCATCACCAGTATAAGAAACTACAACACCGATTTTTAAACCGTGTTTGTAGATAGCCAAGTTTTCGCCTTCAACGATTTTCGCGCGACGAACTTGGATGTTTTCACCGATTTTTTGAACAAGTGCAATACGAGCTTCTTCAACTGATTGACCGTCTGCTAATTTTAATTCAGCGATTTTAGCAGCATCAGTTTCACCAGCAGCTAAAGCAGCAGTAGCAACAGCTTTAGAGAAGTTAGAGAAGTTTTCGTCTTTAGCAACGAAGTCAGTTTGACAGTTAACTTCAACTAAAATTGCTTTGTTGCCTTCTTGAACGATTGTGATTGCACCGTCAGCAGCAATGTTACCAGCTTTTTTAGCAGCTTTAGCTTGACCAGATTTACGAAGGTTATCAATAGCAAGCTCGATGTCACCGTTCGCTTCTGTTAATGCTTTTTTGCATTCCATCATTGCAAGACCAGTACGGTCACGTAATTCTTTTACCATGCTTGCAGTAATTGCAGTCATGTTGATCTCCTAAAATCGGTAGAAAATAAATCTTTTCAACAAAAACGGCCCAAAGAAACTCTGGGCCGTTTGCACTCTCGACGCTTAATTTGCCACCATTACATGTCGCAAAAATGACAAGCCTGCGTCAAAACGCATTAAGCCTCAGAAGCGTCTTTCGCAGCGTCATCGCCTTTTGCTTGAGCGTTCGCTTGAGATTGAGCGTATTCTTTACCAGCAAGAATTGCGTCAGCCATAGCTGAAGCATATAAAGTTACTGCACGGATCGCATCATCGTTACCAGGAATAACGTAATCAACGTTGTCTGGGTTAGAGTTTGTATCAACGATACCGATAACAGGAATACCTAAGTTCTTAGCTTCTTTGATTGCAATCGCTTCGTGATCAACGTCGATTACAAATAATGCGTCAGGTAAACCACCCATGTTTTTAACGCCGCCTAAAGAGCGCTCAAGTTTTTCCATCTCACGAGCACGTTCTAAAGCTTCACGTTTAGTAAGCTTAGCAAAAGTACCATCTTGAGATTGAGTTTGAAGATCTTTTAAACGGTTGATAGATTGGCGAAGTGTTTTCCAGTTCGTCAACATACCACCTAACCAACGGTGATCTACATATGGTTGACCAGCGCGTTGAGCTTGTTCACGGATGATGTTAGAAGCAGCACGTTTTGTACCAACGAACAAAACTTTGTTCTTTTTGCTTGCTAATTGGTTAGCGAAGTTCAAAGCATCATTTAACGCAGGAACAGTGTGCTCAAGGTTGATGATGTGAATTTTGTTGCGCGCGCCAAAAATGTATTGACGCATTTTTGGGTTCCAGAAACGAGTTTGGTGACCAAAGTGCGCACCTGCTTGAAGAAGGTCGCGCATGCTTACGTTGTAATCTGCCATTTTCTTTACCTTAAAAGTTGGGTTAGGCCTCCATATATCCGCATTCTCCACCTTTTTACGGGCACCCAGAGTAATGTGACGATATATGTGCGGATTTTTTACTCCATCTATCAAAATTGTTCGTAAAAGATATTCACGAAAAGCATTTGATAAAATGGGCGGCTATTTATACCATAGACACTTGTAAATTACCAAAAGTTTTTAGAGATCATGAACAGTACTTATACAGCTCCACGTCGATTAATCAAAACTCCAGATGAAATTGAAAAAATGCGCATTGCAGGACGACTGGCGGCTGAAGTTCTAGAGATGATCAAGCCCCATATTAAGGCAGGTGTGAGTACACTTGAACTTGATACCATTTGTCGTAATCACATTGAAAATGTGCAGCATGCTATTCCTGCATGTGTAGGCTATGGTGGAGCTCCTGGGCGCCCTGCTTTTCAACACTCTATTTGTACTTCGGTTAACCATGTTGTCTGTCATGGTATTCCCTCTGAAAATAAAATTTTAAAAAATGGTGACATCCTTAATATTGACGTTACTGTCATTAAAGATGGTTATCATGGCGATACCAACATGATGTATGTCGTTGGTGGTGAAACTTCTATTTTAGCCAACCGTCTATGTAAAGTTGCTCAAGAAGCGATGTATCGTGGAATGGCAACTGTTAGAGATGGTTCATATTTAGGTGATATCGGCCACGCAATCCAAAAGTATGTCGAATCAGAACGTTTTAGTGTAGTACGCGAATATTGTGGTCACGGTATTGGAACTGTTTTCCATGATGAACCTCAAGTACTCCATTATGGTCAAGCTGGTACAGGTATGCGTCTGGAAGCAGGTATGACTTTTACGATTGAACCTATGGTAAATGCTGGCGTATGGCAAACTAAATTGTTAGGTGACAAATGGACTGTCGTAACGAAAGACCATAAACTTTCAGCTCAGTATGAACATACTATTTTAGTTACCCAAACAGGCATTGAAGTCTTAACTGCTCGTCCTGAAGAAGACTTATCTCGCTTCAACCAATAATTTAAAAATCTTAAATAAAAGGCTACTTTGTGTAGCCTTTTATTATTTATTATGTACTTTTTATTAATAAATCTTTCCAAATATAAACAAATATTTCAAAAAAATTACAATTATTAATTTTTAATACACAATCTATTCAATAAAACAAGGTATGGTGGGCTCAATAAAAATCAGTAAACAAATGTCGGACATGGAGTCCTTTTATGATGAAAAAGTCATTATTTTGTATGACAGCTGCCTTTTTTGCTCTGCCAACATTCACTTATGCCGCTTCACCATATTTTAGTTTTAAAGATGGCGATGGCTTCAAACGTTTTTCTGTCTCTGCTGGTTGGCTCCATGCTATGCCTCAAGGCTCAGGAAACCCTGTCAATATCAATACTAGCGTTGCAGAAGGTACAACATCTAAAGTTGGAGATGTATCTACAAAAGCCGTTTTAGATGCAATCGACCAAAGTAAAACTTCAGGAAAATTCTGGTATAGCACTATTAGCCTTCTTGATAAGTTTACAGACACTCTTCCCTCATCACTTGCAGGTACAGCAGAAGTTAATGGTCTTTCTCAATGGCAACAACAAGGTTCTGGCTTAGAAGCTGCTGATGTTGATACTGTTGGTCTTATGTTTAATTACAACTTTACGGACAATTTATCTTTAGAAATTAAAGGTGGTATTCCTCCTAAAGTAGATATTAATGGAAAAGGTAATATTTATGCTCCCCTTTCTGGAAAAGCGACTCCTCTAAAAGACGGATCTTTAATAGGAGGAATCATAGGAGATGGAATTTCCGAGGCGGGTGGAGATATTCCTTTAAAACAAGACCTGCATATTACTGATCTTTCTCAGGGGGGTAAGGCTGCGACTGCTCGTGCATGGTTACCAGCCGTTGAACTACATTATCAATTTGGTAAGTCAGGGGTAAATAAGTTCCGTCCTTATATCGGAGCTGGCGTGATGTATGCATACTTTAATGATTTAAAAATGAATCCCGGTATTGAGGCCGATTTAATTCAAGCGGGTCACATGATCCAGAATATCCATGATGGTAAAGCTGGTGCAGCATTAGATCGCAAAACATCATCAGCAAATCCTATCGTTAAACTAGAAGCGACCGATACTTTTGCCCCTATTGTAACTTTAGGTGCATCGTATGACTTCAACCCAAACTGGTTTGCTGTTGGTTCAGTTTCATATTCCAAAATGAATAGTGAAGCAAAAATCTATGTGACTGACCAAAATACAGGTAAAGAACTAATTAAAGCGAATACCAAAATTGATATTGACCCCCTCATTACATATGTTGGTGTCGGTTACCGCTTCTAATTTTTGTGTCACCCAAAGCTATAAAAACTTATGCATGTTTTTATAGCTTTCTTTTTTCCACATTTTGCTTCTTTTTAAATCAAAATGCTAAAAAAATGAGCACTTTTATAAAGCCGATTGAAAAAATTTACCGCCTTCCTCTCTTATGACCATTTACTGATTTATTTCTGTTTTTTAATTAATTTTATTTTTAATAAACTAACTCAATAGAATTAGAAAGTAATTTTTCCTTTTTAGTAAAATTAATTTTTTGGCACAAGCTTTGCTTTATTCATAGCAAGATGAGTCAACGATGATTCAATGAATAAACCAAGACGGCCAACGATGTCCGCTCTGATCGGTCTGCAGATAGGCAATAAATTGCCATGCAAATTAAAATTTCGTTCAGTTCAGAGGGACGGCGTATGTCTTCAAATATCAATCTAGATGCAAAAAAAGCAACTGAAATAAAATTATTTAGCTTTTCTACTCCTGCAATGCGCGCTTTCCACATGACATGGCTCGCATTCTTTGTGTGCTTCTTCGCATGGTTTGCTTGTGCACCATTAATGCCTGTTATTAAAGGTGAGTTCGGCTTAACCAAAGACCAAATTGCCAATATCAATATTGCCGCCGTTGCAATTACGATTTTAGTACGACTCGCTGTCGGTCCGCTTTGTGATAAATATGGACCGAGGATTACCTATACAGCTCTTCTCTTGCTTGGCAGTATTCCTGTATTTGGGGTTGCTGCTGCTAACAGTTATGAGTCTTTTTTATTCTTCCGCTTACTGATTGGTGCAATTGGCGCAAGCTTTGTTATTACGCAATATCATACAAGCGTTATGTTTGCACCTAATGTTGTAGGTACAGCAAATGCGGCAGCAGCTGGTTGGGGTAATGCTGGTGGCGGTGCAACCCAAGCTCTAATGCCTTTATTACTTGGTGCAATTGTCATGTTCGGTGTCGAACAAACTATGGGTTGGCGTGTTGCACTAATCGTACCAGGCGTAATGATGGTCATTGTTGGTATTCTTTATTGGAAACTCACCCAAGACTGTCCTCAAGGAAACTTCAAAGAAGTCCGCGCACAAGGGATTGAAGTTGGCAGTGGTAAAAAAGGTGGTATGGCTATTTTAATGCAAGCTGCTCGTAACTACCGTGTCTGGATTTTATTTGTGGCTTATGGTGCATGTTTCGGGATTGAAATTTTTATCCATAACGTTGCAGCAATGTATTATGTTGATCAGTTCAAAATGGATTTAAAAACTGCTGGATTAACCGCGGGGATATTTGGTCTTCTTGCACTTTTTGCTCGTGCACTTGGCGGTATTATTTCCGATAAAGTTGCACTCAAAAAAGGTTTAGATGGCCGTACTAAAGTACTGGTCCTCATGATTTTAGGTGAAGGCTTATTCTTAATTCTTTTCTCTCAAATGAATGTGGTTGCTCTTGCAATTATTTCCATGACGTTTTTTGCCCTGTTTACTCATATGGCTTGTGGCGCGACATATGCTCTCGTACCATTTATTGATCGTAATGCTTTAGGTGGTGTTGCAGGCATTATTGGCGCAGGCGGCAATGCGGGTGCTGTTGCAGCTGGCTTCTTATTAAAAGGTTTGCTAGATGTTCAAACTTGTCTATTTATTTTAGGTGGTTTGGTTATGGTCGCAGGCTGTAGCGTAATTCTAATTCGCTTCACGACTGAACATAAAGAAAAAGAACAAGTACTTTTTGAACAAGCATTACTTGAACGTAATTCCGCAGCTTAATTTCTACAAGAAGCAGAGATCAAAATGATGTCTGCTTCTTTAATTTTCTTGTCATAAAATACGATCCTTAAGAACTTTTTAATTCTTCTTATATATTCCCTCCAACTATATCGATATTTTTCGATATATCTTCTACAATAAATCATCATTATTATAATTTTCCATTAATCATGACTAAAACTGGCAACCAATTTTCTCAATCCCTTATCTATATGCTGATTGGCAGTGCAATTATTCTGGCCCTTTCATTAGGTGTCCGTCATGGTTTCGGTCTCTACCTTGTACCCATGAGCCATGAATTTGGCTGGGGACAGCATGTTTTTAGTCTTGCGATAGCCATGCAGAACCTGATCTGGGGAGCTGTTCAGCCTTTTACCGGTGCAATTGCAGATAAATATGGCAGTAAAGTTGTGGTTGCTGTTGGTGGCTTACTTTATACCCTAGGCCTACTTTTAATGGCTTTTAGTTCGAGTGTACTCATTTTGAATTTAAGCTTAGGTCTTATTATTGGTTTAGCTTTATCAGCAACCTCTTTTACGGTTTTACTGAGTGCAGTAGGCCGAGCTGCCCCTCCAGAAAAAAGAAGTATGGCAATGGGTATTGCCAGTGCAGCAGGCTCTTTTGGTCAGTTTATTATGCTACCTTCCACCCTTCTCTTGCTTAAAACGGTAGGATGGTCGTCAGCTTTAATGGTGAGTGCGCTGTTAATTGCGCTTATCACTCCCCTAGCGTGGATGCTAAAAGGACCAAGCAATCAAACGCCAAAAGCAATTGCTGAACCACAGCTCACATTTAAACAAGTACTGAATATTGCTAGAAAACATAAGCCATTCTGGTGGTTAGCTTTAGGCTTTTTAGTCTGTGGGTTTCAGGTGGTCTTTTTAGGCGTTCATCTGCCGGGCTATTTAATCGATCATGGCTTTGATGCAGCTACAGGAACTGTGTTTCTGGCATTAGTAGGACTATTTAATATTGTGGGAACTTATGGGGCGGGTTGGCTGGGAGATCGATTCTCAAAACCTAAATTATTAATGGCACTTTACGGTAGCCGCGGCATCGCAATCATCGCCTTTTTACTATTACCTCTAAGCACTTATACGGTATATGCTTTTGGCGTCATTATGGGACTTTTATGGCTCTCTACAGTTCCACTTACCAACGGCATTGTCGCAAATATGTTCGGTGTTAAATACCTTTCAATGTTAAGTGGTATTGTGTTTTTCACCCATCAAGTCGGTTCTTTCTTTGGCGGTTGGCTTGGCGGTGTTAACCATGACTTAACAGGTAATTACAATGCGATTTGGCTATGTTCAATAGCTTTGAGTATATTAGGGGTAATCGTACATTTCTTTGTAAATGAGGAGGCTGTTATTCATGACGCATAATGCCTTACTTTTGAAAACAATTATGACTTTGCTCGTGATTACTCTGCTGGCCTGTTCAATCATTTTATGGAAACAAACTCCTGATTTATTTGTATATTTCAATCAAGCATTTTGTGCCCACTAGAGATATAGACAGCCAGACGCATACTGCAAATTGTCATAAAAATATAAAAAACCTATGGTCTAATGAAAATAAAAAAGCCCGCAAGTTTGCGGGCTTTTTTATGGAAAACTTATTTAAAATCAAAACAAACGATTCATACCATTAAGCGCAGCTACACGATATGCTTCTGCCATTGTTGGATAGTTAAACGTTGTTTCAACAAAATATTTCAGAGTATTGTTTGGGCTGTGCATAACTGCTTGCCCAATGTGGATAATTTCGGCAGCGTTATTACCAAAACAATGAATACCTAAAATTTCCATAGTGTCGCGGTGGAAAAGAATTTTTAACTCACCCACTGTATCACCGGTAATTTGCGCACGAGCCAAATGACGGAAAGAAGCTTGACCTACTTCATACGGAATTTTCTCTTCCGTTAGTTCCTGTTCATTTTTACCAATTGATGAGATTTCTGGAATGGTATAGATACCTGTTGGGATATCACGTACTGGCTTCGCATCTTCACCACTCATGTTTGCGCCAGCACAGCGCCCTTGGTCATAAGCAGCAGAAGCAAGTGATGGCCAACCAATCACGTCACCAGCAGCATAAATATTTTCAACTTCAGTTTGGTATTGATCATTTACTGAAAGTTGACCACGGTTATTTGGTACTAAACCAACATTCTCAAGGCCTAAACCTTCAGTGTTTCCTGAACGACCGTTACACCAAAGAATTGCATCGGCTTTAATCTTTTTACCACTTTGTAAATGTAGTACAACATGGTCATCAAACGTTTCCAGATGATCCATTTGCTCATTGTGACGAATCAATACACCTTGTTCACGTAAGTGATAAGACAAAGCATCAGCAATTTCATCATCTAGATAACTTAATAGTTTTTGCTGAGTATTGATCAAGTCAACTTTATGATCTAGACCAATAAAGATTGAGGCATATTCACAGCCAATAACACCTGCGCCGTAAATAATGATTTTTTGAATTGAATAATCAAGATCAAGGATTTTGTCCGAATCAAATACGCGAGGATGGTCAAAGTCTAAACCTTGCGGATGATAAGGACGACTACCTGTAGCAATCACGATTTGCTTACAGATAATTGTTTCTTTAATGCCTTCATGGCTAAAAACTAAAACTGTATTTTTATCTTGAATATATGCACGGCCGTGGAATACACCGATTTTGTTACGATCGTAAAAACGTGTATGCGTATCAACCTGTTGTTGAATTACTTTGTGTGCATTACGCAAAACCTGTTTCATGGTGAACTGTTTCCATTCACCTACTTTTTGAAACATTGGATCACGCTGATAGCGAATAATACTAGAAACTGTTTGACGTAATGCTTTACTTGGAATGGTACCAACGTGTGCACAGTTACCACCCAGTTGATCACGCACATCTACAATTGCAACACGCTTACCCGCTTTTGCAAGCTTCATTGCCGCGCCTTCACCTGCAGGTCCAGAACCGAGAACTACCGCATCGTATTTAACGAAATTCCCACTAACGACCTCTTTTTTACGTGGCATTGAAAGCTCCTTCCTCACTTGAATGACCATATTTTATAATAAATTATGGCTAATATGCGGTGAATTTATGTATTTCTCAACCCTATATTTCTGAATAACCACATTTATTATATGAATAGTTATTTTCCGCTATTAACCGCAGAAGTTCGCTATAATACAATGTCAATGTCTCTATAAACGAGTGGAAAAGTTAAATATGTCAGAACACCGTAAACCTGAACAGGGTGTAAAACTTCGTGGCGCAGAAAAAGTCGCAAGAATTCCTGTAAAAGTTGTACCTACGGTTGAAGTGCCGCGTAAACCTGACTGGATTCGTGTCAAGATGACGGCACCAGAAGAAGTTCAGCGTATTAAAACCACTTTACGTGCTCAAAAACTCCATACCGTTTGTGAAGAAGCTGCTTGTCCAAACCTACCAGAATGTTTTGGTGGTGGTACAGCAACATTCATGATCATGGGTGATATTTGTACACGTCGTTGCCCTTTCTGTGATGTAGCACATGGCCGTCCAAATGCACTCGATGCAGATGAACCTCGTCATATGGCAGAGACAATTGCTAATCTTAAGCTCAAATATGCGGTAATTACTTCGGTTGACCGTGATGACTTACTTGACGGCGGTGCACAACACTTTGTGGACTGTATCAAAGAAGCTCGTGCACTAAGCCCAAATACATTGCTTGAGATTTTAGTACCAGATTTCCGCGGACGTATGGATATTGCTTTGCGCATTATGACTGAATGTCCGCCAGACGTATTTAACCACAACATCGAAACTGTGCCACGTCTATATAAAGCAATGCGTCCAGGTTCAGACTATCAACATTCTTTAAACTTATTAAAAATGTTTAAAGAATATTGTCCTGACATCCCAACAAAATGCGGTTTGATGGTGGGTATCGGTGAAACTGAAGAAGAAGTTATTGCTTTGCTTGATGACTTGCGTGCTCACGATGTTGACTATGTGACTATTGGTCAATACTTACAACCTTCTAAACAACACGCGCCAATTGACCGCTTTGTAACACCAGAAGAGTTCGAACGTTATGCAGAGCATGGCCGTAAACTTGGCTTTAGAAATATTTGGTCTGCACCAATGGTTCGTTCAAGTTACTTTGCTGATCGTCAATACCACGGTGAACCAGTACCAGAAGTTCGTCGCAAAGTAGATCCAGCTAAAAAAATCGCGGTTCAAGTTGTCGAAGCTTAAAAATTAAATATCTATAAAAGCCCTCTACGTTAGAGGGCTTTTTATTTGTATAAGAAAATCAATAACATTTCTTGACAAATCGATAAAACAACCCATTACACTTTCACTTAAAAATATCTTATACCTAAAAGTACGATATATCCCTGCTCTAGCATATACATCAATTGCGACATAAAAAATTAAATTTAAACAGCATTAAAAATTAGCTAGTTAAGCCTTAAATCTCTCCTCGCTTTTTGTAACTTCTAACTTGAGGGCTTATCTAGCAAGGAGCAAGTATGATTTTCCTACTCTTTGTTTTAAGCGTTGTCATTCAGCTTTTTGCAATATGGGCAATTTTCTTTTTTAATCTAAATAGAACCATTGGTAGTGTTATTACGATTGCTGTAGCCATACTTACTGCACTCATATTAACGCCATGGGCTCTCCTTTTAGGTACTCCCCTTATTGCCCTTAGTATCATTATTTTATTTGCACCATTACGCTTTAATCTGATTACTCAACCTGCATATAAAACATTAGCGAACTCAATGCCGAGCATCAGTACGACTGAACAAGAGGCTTTAGAGGCAGGTACCAGTTGGTGGGAAAAAGAATTATTTATGGGGGCACCCGATTGGTCACAATTTGAAAAATATCCCTACCCAACGCTGTCAGCAGAAGAACAAAGTTTTATCGACAATGAAGTTGAGCTCCTTTGTAGCATGCTAGATGAATGGGAGATTCATCATCACTTAAAAGATCTGCCACCAGAAGTTTGGCAATTTATTAAAGACAAAGGTTTTTTAGGCCTCATTATTCCAAAGTCATTTGGGGGTAAAGAATTTAGCTCATTTGCTCAAAGCCGTATTATGAGCAAAATTGCTTCCCGCTCACTCACCACAGCTGTGAGTTGTATGGTTCCAAACTCATTAGGACCGGGTGAGCTACTCATGCACTACGGTACAGATGCACAAAAACAGCAGTATTTACCGGGCCTTGCTAAAGGTGAAGAGATCCCATGCTTTGGTTTAACCAGCCCAGAAGCAGGTTCAGATGCCGGCGCGATTCCAGATTCGGGCGTTGTTTGCTACGGTGAATATGAAGGTGCTCAAGTCCTTGGTCTGCGCATGAATTTCTCTAAACGCTGGATTACGCTTGCGCCAATTGCCACCGTTGTTGGTCTAGCCTTTAAACTTTATGATCCAGAAGGCCTACTGGGAGATAAAAACAAAACAGAATACGGTATTACTTGTGCCTTAATTCCTGCAAGTCATGCAGGTGTAAAAATAGGAGCACGCCATTATCCTGGTTCACCATTTATGAATGGAACCGTAGAAGGAGAAGATGTTTTTATTCCTATTGACTGGATTATTGGTGGCCAAGAAAATGCCGGTAAAGGCTGGCGTATGCTCATGGAATGTTTAGGTGTGGGCCGTGGTATTTCCCTTCCAGCATTAGCCACAGCCGCAGGTGAAATGAGCTATTTAACCGTTGGTGCTTTTGCGAAAATTCGCCAGCAATTTAATATTTCTGTCGGTAAATTTGAAGGCGTACAAGAAGCAACCAGCGAAATTGCCAGCGATGCTTATATGCTTGAAGCATTCCGTTATTTAGTGACATGTGGCCTAAACCAAGGTGGAACACCTGCCGTGATGACTGCTATGGCAAAATATTATGCAACTGAAACGATGCGTAAAGTTGTCAATCACGGAATGGATATTGCTGGAGGACGTGCTATTCAACTTGGACCACGTAATTTCCTTGCCCTTACCTATCAAGCAATTCCAATTGCTATTACGGTAGAAGGTGCAAATATTTTGACCCGTTCATTGATGATTTTTGGTCAGGGCTCAATGCGTTGTCATCCTTATCTATTTGAAGAGTTACAACTCCTTCAATCTGAAGATAAAAATAACTCAGTCAAAAAATTCGATGATTTGTTATTTAAACATTTAGCCTATACCTTTAACCGTGGTGCTAGATCATTTGCCTACGGTTGGACAGGTGGCTCAAGCGATGCGCCTCAGTCAGTAGATCAATTCACTGCAAGTTACTATAAGACGATTAACCGTTTTAGTGCCAACTTCGCACTTGTTTCGGATATGTCACTTGGTTTACTTGCAGGCGACTTAAAACGCAAAGAAATGTTATCAGGACGCTTGGCAGATATTCACGCGCACCTCTTTATTTCTACTGCGATTTTAAAATTTTATGAAGCTGGCCAAAAAACTGAAGCCGAACAACTTCATGCAAAATTAGCGCTACAAAAAGCTTTCTTGAATATTCAGGAAGCATTTTGGGGATTATTTGAAAACTTCCCAGCTAAACTTCCCGCAGCATTTGTAAAATGGATCTGTTTCCCTTTTGGTCGTATCATTTCAAAACCAGATGATGAGTTAAAACAACAAGTCGCTGAACTTATGATGCAAGAGCACCCTTTCAGAGAACAGCTTAAACATCACGTATTTTATTCTACCAAAGCCGATGATGTAACTGGGCGTTTAGAGCATACTTTCCAAATTCTGCGAACGCTTGAACCACTTTGGGATAAGTTTAAAAAAGCTGAATCTAAAGGCAAATTTACAGGACTTACTTTCGAAGAGAATATTGCACAAGCGATAAAAGAAGGCTTTATTTCTGAAAGCGAAGCTCAACAATTATCGCAATACAACGCAATTCGATTCGATAGCATGCTTACAGATGTGTTTGATGAAGATTTAAATAAAGATCTTCCTTTGTCGAACCCTCATCAAATTTAGTGACCGATGCCTCCACTAATTCACTATTGCAATCACACTTGATTCGCATTAATTAATAAACAGCCATAAAAGCGTCAATCGACGCTTTTATTTTTAGGAGAAATTAATGTCTAAGCAAGATTACGAAAATGGATTAAAAGTTCGCACAGAAGTGATGGGAGAAACTTTTGTAAAACGCGCCCAAGAAAATACCGTACCCTTTACCCAGCCTTTACAAGACTGGATTAATGAACATGCATGGGGATCGACTTGGCAACGTGAAGGTGTGCTACCTCGTAAATATCGTTCATTAATTACTTTGGCAATGCTCACGGCACTTAAATCACCAACCGAACTCAAAGGCCATGTTCGTGGTGCACTCAACAATGGTTGTACAGTTGAAGAGATTCAAGAAACTTTATTGCACAGCCTGCCATATTGCGGCGCCCCTGCTACACAAGAAGCTTTTCGTGCTGCTTTAGAAGTAATTCAAGAATATCAACAAAAATAACTTCAATATGAGCCAGCACTCTACTGGCTCTTCTTATCTAATTCAATTTGGATGAATGCATCTGAAAATTACGGTCATCAATCACAATAGCCTGACGGCAAATCCCCTCTACTTGACGCTGCTTTTCAAAAACTCCCGCTGACATCGGTTCAAAACTATCAAAAAAGCAAATTTCATTTTGATCTATAGAATAAATGAGCGACTGGTTTCCAACCCCTTCTAAAGTATCGTAGTAGACAATCACCATTTTTCCATTTTCAATTGCAGCTTGAATATCTTGATAGCTTAGTGCTGGTCCAGTTGGAATTTTTAATACCTTTGCTTCTTTATAGCTCATTCGTTCGCTTTGGCTAATGCTAGGATCCTCATCTGAATGAAATGACACTTCAAATCCTAGTTTCTTTAAAGCAACAGCTAAGGCAATAGTATAGGTGCCTCCTTCATCGTGTCGGCAAACATTAATCAGCTCAACCACATCAATTTGTACTCCATGATGCTGAAGCACCATCCAAACTGCAAAAACGCCACAGTTTGACTCTAGGCTTGCCAACGACTCGGGAATATTTAATGCCATAATTAGAATCTAAAGTGATAATTACGCAGATAATAAACAAAACTGGATTGGCACTAAAAGCTTTTCCAAGTACAATGTTTCGCTAGTCGAGGGATGCTGCGACAATTGATCGGCACTAAAGATCAATTTGCCAGGCTCGACGATCGGTTAAACGCTCGTTTTAACCAACAACGGCATCCGCGAACAGAATGATCAATACTATTTTTTCCTAGGAGATCCTGATGAACGCGGTTAATGCTTCATTTACAGATTACAAAGTTGCTGACATCTCTCTTGCTGATTACGGCCGTAAAGAAATTAAACTTGCTGAAGCAGAAATGCCAGCTTTGATCGGCTTACGTAAACGCTATGCAGCTTCCAAACCACTTGCTGGTGCAAAAATTCTTGGTTGTATTCACATGACTATTCAAACAGCGGTTCTTATTGAAACGCTTGTTGAATTAGGTGCTGAAGTACGCTGGACATCATGTAACATTTTCTCAACTCAAGACCATGCTGCTGCAGCAATTGCTGCTCGCGGTATTCCAGTTTTTGCTTGGAAAGGTGAAACTGAAGAAGAATATGTATGGTGTTTAGAGCAACAGATTAATGTAAATGGCCAACCTTGGGATGCCAACATGATCTTGGACGATGGCGGTGATTTAACTGCTCTTGTTCATGAAAAATACCCTGCGCTTTTAGAACGTATTCACGGTATTACCGAAGAAACCACAACAGGTGTTCAACGTCTTATCGAAATGTGGAAAGACGGTTCTTTGAAAGTTCCTGCGATCAACGTAAACGACTCAGTTACCAAGTCTAAAAACGACAACAAATATGGTTGCCGTCATTCATTAAATGACGCAATCAAACGTGCAACTGACATGCTTTTATCTGGCCGTCGCGCACTTGTGATCGGTTATGGCGACGTAGGTAAAGGTTCTGCTCAATCTTTACGCCAAGAAGGCATGATCGTTCGTGTAACCGAAGTTGACCCGATTTGTGCAATGCAAGCATGTATGGACGGCTATGAAGTTGTATCT
Source organism: Acinetobacter sp. JADD-222 (assembly GCF_049310645.1). Taxonomy (NCBI): domain Bacteria; kingdom Pseudomonadati; phylum Pseudomonadota; class Gammaproteobacteria; order Moraxellales; family Moraxellaceae; genus Acinetobacter; species Acinetobacter sp. JADD-222. The sequence goes on from NZ_JBMOWI010000001.1 coordinate 255,198, forward strand.
CCATACAAAAACGGCGTACAAACAGGCAAAAAAGAAGATATTAACCACGACTTACTTGGAAATACTGACCTTGTTGTAACCACTACTGGTAACTACCACGTGTGCGATGCAGCAATGTTAGACAGCTTAAAAGCTGGTGCAGTTGTATGTAACATCGGTCACTTCGATACAGAAATTGACACGGCTTATTTACGTGGTTACAAGTGGGTTGAAGTTAAGCCACAAGTTCACCAAGTTTATCGTTCAGAAGACGAAAACGATTACCTTATCCTTCTTTCTGAAGGCCGCCTTGTAAACTTAGGTAATGCAACTGGTCACCCATCACGTGTAATGGACGGTTCTTTTGCTAACCAAGTTTTAGGTCAAATTCACTTATTCCAAGAGAAATTTGCCGACCTACCTGCAAGTGAAAAAGCTGCAAAAATTCGCGTAGAAGTTCTTCCTAAGAAACTTGACGAAGAAGTTGCTGCTGCAATGGTTGCAGGTTTCGGTGGTGTACTTACTCAGTTAACTCAAGAGCAAGCTGATTATTTAGGCGTTGCTGTTGAGGGGCCATTCAAATCTGACGCTTACAAATACTAAGAACATAAGGGCAGACGGTGAACCGACTGCCCTTTTTTCTAAAAATGTTTCGCTGTTTACAAGGATTTGACATGACTAAACGTACACCTATTTCTTTTGAGTTTTTTCCGCCAAAAACTGATGCCGGTGCTGAAAAACTTCGTATTGTTCACCAAGAATTACAGCAATTAAATCCAGAGTTTTTCTCGATTACTTATGGTGCTGGTGGTTCTACTCGCGAACGTACTCTTGCTGCTATTGATGATTTCAATGGTAAAGGTACACCAGTTGCACCTCACCTTTCTTGTATTGGTGATGATAAAGCTCGTATTGCTGAGTTACTGGATTTATATAAAGCTCAAGGCATTAACCGTATTGTTGCTTTACGCGGTGACTTACCTTCTGGTCAGGTTGGACTTGGGGAACTTCCGTACGCACAGGATTTAGTACGTTTTATTCGTGAGCACTCAGGTGAGCATTTTCATATTGAAGTTGCAGCTTATCCAGAAATGCATCCTCAAGCTGAAAATCTTGATTCAGATATTCAACGTTTTATTGAAAAAGTACAAGCTGGTGCCAATGCAGGAATTACTCAATTCTTCTTTAATCCAGATTCTTACTTTTATTTTATAGAGCGTTTAGAGCAAGCTGGAATTAACATTCCGGTGGCTCCAGGAATCATGCCTATTACCAATGCAAGCAACTTAATTCGCTTTGCAGACGGTACGGGTGCTGAAATTCCTCGCTGGATCCGTAAGCAATTACAAGCCTATGGTGATGACAGTGAAAGTATTAAAGCTTTCGGTCATGAAGTTGTTGTTAAGTTGTGTGAACGCCTTATTGCAGGTGGTGCGCCAAGCTTACACTTCTATTCAATGAATCAAATCGAACCAACTCGTCAACTCGTTGTTGATCTTGGTTTAAATTAATTTTGTAAGGCGCACCCAATGAACCGTTTTTTTATCGAAACTGAACTTACAGTTGGCTCAACAATTCAACTGACAGAATCAGTATTCCATCATTGGGTGCGTGTTTTACGTGCACAACTACAAGAACAAGCGACTCTATTTAATGGACAAGGTGGGGAATATCTCGCGACTTTGACAGAAATTAATAAAAAAAATGCGTTTGTCACCATTGAGAATTTTAACCCTGCAAACCGTGATGCCCCTTTTAAAGCTGTTTTAGGTCAAGTCATGAGTAAAGGCGATCGAATGGATTATGCCATTCAGAAAGCCACTGAATTGGGTGTAAGTCAGATTCAATTGCTAACAAGTGAGCGTTGTGAAATGCGCTTAAAATACGACCGCGATCAAAAAAAATTAGATCATTGGCAAGCTGTTGCAATTGCAGCATGTGAACAATGTGGCTTGAACTTGGTTCCAGAAGTATTAGCGCCTATTTCTCTTCATGAATGGTTAAGTTCTTCTGAGCTTCCTCAATCTAAATTTGTTTTAGCACCAGAAAAAGAACAAAAAGATGTATTGGCGGGAATACAGCCTGAACTTGCCTTATTGATTGGCCCAGAAGGTGGCCTAAGTGAAAATGAAATTACCCAAGCCAATCAAGCTGGATTTATGAACTGGTGCATTGGTGACCGAGTTTTGCGTACAGAAACTGCCCCTGTTGTTGCCTTGTCTATTTTAAATTATCGATTTTTATCCACCTAAGTTCTCTGCACATTGATTAAATCATTATTTAAAGTTAACTTACTTTTATTGTATGAATAAAATTTCAAATTCTTTTTCACTGATAAATCAGATTCTTTCTGTATATATGTAAAAAAATAGGATAGAAAAATCTTATGTCTGGGCTTCAGGAAGAATATCTACAGCATCAAACAAAAATTGAACAGCTGAAACTTTCAATTCAATATATCCGCTGGTATTTAATTAGCCTGATATTACTGTGCCTCATTTCATATGGTATTTTTTCTTACTATTTTTCATCTACAATAACAATATTTAGCTGGTCTATTGGCCTTACCGTCGTCGCTCTTGTCTGCTTATTATTTATTCCCAACATCTTAACTCACTATCGCACGATTGATTTTACAAAAAAAGCTGATCGTATCTTACAAAGTATTTGTTTATTCTCAGGAATTTTAATTGGAATAAATGTCACAATTATTCATTTTTATCTACCTCCTGAATTAATTGCACTACCAGATGCTCATATTTTAATTGCTTTATTTATTACTTCGGCTCATATCATTGGCCTTACTTTTTTAACCCAACAACCCCGATATTTTTATCTATTATTTATTCCTAGCACTGTCCCTCTACTAATTGCTCAATTCACACATAATCCAATTACTCAGTTACCTTTTTATTTAGCCTATAACCTCACCTTTGTCGCAACTGTGCTTTGTGCATATGCAACTCAACGTAATTACCAAAAGACCTCTCAATTATTATTAAAAAATAAACAGCTCGTTCAAATTTCAGACCAGCACACCCAATGGGCTGAAGAATTATGTGTACAACTCCAACAAGAAGTGAATAAGTCCAAAGATATTGAAGCCCAGCTCCAATTTAATAACCATTTACTTGAGCAAAAAGTACGTGAACGTACCTATGACCTCACTAAAATGAATGAGCAACTCGAAAGCCATCACTATAATTTAGCTTTTGCACATGAAACAGCGGGTATTCGGCCTTGGGATTGGGATATTGAAAGTCAAAGATTGGAAATTACATTTTTCGATCAACAAAAACAAACTCAAACCGCCGTTATTCATCTCAACACGATATTAGATCGTATACACCCAAGCGATAAAAAACTTTTTGATGAACGTTTAAAACAACATTTGGAAGGCGTTACAGATCATTTTAATATCACCTTTCGAATTTTACGTCGAGATGGTTCTTGGAGATGGATTCATGATGTAGGCCGTGTCATCACCAGAGATCCAAAGACACAAAAAGCGCTTCGTATGGTGGGAATGACCCGTGATATACATCAAGAGAAAAAGGATCAAGAACATCTAAGGCTATCTGCAATTGTGCTCGAGCAAGCTGCGGAAGGAATATTTATTTTAGATGAGCACCTAAACTATATTGATGTAAATCCCTACTATGAAAAATTAACCGGATTTTCCAAGTCAGAGCTTCTGAGTAAAGAACTATTTAGCATTACAATTAATCAAAAAGAATTACAACAACAGTTTCATACATCAATAACCCAACAGCTCTTGGAGACAGGAGAATATATGGGTCAGTTTGACGAAAAGTTTAGTTCTGGTAAAAGCGTATATTTATGGTTGCATATCAATGTGGTCAAAGATGAATTCAATCAAATTACCAATTATATTGGATTTGCACGCGACCTCACTGAGCAAAAGCGCCAAGAGCAGCACCTATCTTACTTAAAAAACTACGATAGCCTCACCCATCTGCCTAATCGTCTTTACTACTACAATCAATTACATCAATATCTTGTAAACCCTTCATATAACATTAAAAATCTAGCATTAATACGGGTAAATATTGACCGCTTCCGAGCTTTCAATGAATTTTTAAATAATGATAGTGGTGATGAGTTACTTAAACAGTTCGCACAAAGATTACGCTTAATCAATATCAATGCGATTTTAGTCGCCTATTTAAATAGTGATGATTTTGCAATCATTTATGAGATTTCGCCAATTCATCCAAATGTTGAGCAATATTGCCAAAACATTTTACAAGCACTCAATGCGCCTTTTCACATTGATAATCACGAATATTTTATTACCGCATCTATCGGTGTTGCATGTTTTCCTGAACATGGCAGACAAATTGATCATCTCAACAATCATGCAGAGCAAGCGCTTTCCGAGGCAAAACGTTTAGGTGGTAATACAATTTGCTATTACTGCAATAAAACAAATCACTCATATAAAGCTGCCGATTTAGAGCAAGAGCTACGTAAAGCCATTCAAAATGATGAATTTGTCATTTATTACCAGCCCAAAATTAATCTACACGATCAATCAATTATTGGTTTTGAAGCACTCATTCGTTGGCAGCATCCTGAAAAAGGATTAATCCTGCCAAATATGTTCATACCATTTGCTGAGCGTAGTAGCCTGATTTCAGATATTGGGAAAGTTGTTTTAGATAAAGTTGGAAAGCAACTCCAAGAGTGGAAAAATGCTGGTTATATCAATATTCAAGTCTCTGTAAATATTGTCGCTCAACAAATACATCGAGGCTTATTACTCAACGACTTAGATGAGGTTTTGCAAAAATATAATATTCAAGGTTCAGATCTCGAACTTGAAATTACAGAGTCAGCCCTTTTAGACAATACTGCCAATGTAAAAACGCTATTACATGCGATAAAACAACGAGATATCTCCATTGCCTTAGATGACTTTGGTACGGGTTATTCATCTTTAGCCTATCTTACAGAGTACCCAATTGACGTATTAAAAATTGATCGTGCTTTCATTTCGAAAATTGGTGATCACAAACAAGAAGCAATTGTAAATGCAATGATCGCGATGGGTAAAAGCATGGGACTTAAACTGGTTGCTGAGGGTGTAGAAACAAAAGAACAAGTCACCTATCTACAAAAACAGCAATGTGATTTTTTACAAGGCTATTTCTTTAGTCGCCCTATTCCTGCCGAGCAGATTATTCCTTATCTACAAACAAATCCGCATATTTCTTAATTGTTCCAATCATCTATTTTACCTATGCTGCTTTTTCCAAAAATGAGCGTTTTTGACTGTGAGAAATAAAGAAGTAGTGTTATATTCTTTAGCATTTAGCTCACCACGGGGCTATTGGCAATTCGTCTACTATTCTCTTAATTGGTAAAAATTAAAGCGTAGTTAAAGAAGTGAGTTGCCTCTCCCTAAATGAGCAATTTGACTAGTTTGCTTTTTTGTATCAAATAGAGACTCAGATGGACGATCAATCTTTAAAACAGGCCGCTTTAAATTACCATGAATATCCAAACCCAGGGAAAATCAGCGTCACCCCAAGTAAGCAACTTGTCAACCAACGAGATTTGGCTCTAGCCTACTCACCAGGAGTTGCTGTGCCATGTTTAGAGATTGAGCGTGATCCATCTGCTGCTGCTAAATATACAGCTCGCGGAAACTTGGTTGCCGTAGTCAGTAACGGTACAGCTGTTCTTGGTTTAGGTAATATTGGACCATTAGCGTCTAAACCTGTAATGGAAGGTAAAGGCGTACTTTTCAAGAAGTTTGCTGGTGTTGACGTATTTGACATCGAAATTGCAGAAAACGATCCAGATAAAATTGTAGATATTGTTGCCTCTCTTGAGCCAACTTTCGGTGGTATCAACCTCGAAGATATTAAAGCGCCAGAATGTTTCTATATCGAAAAGAAACTTCGCGAACGCATGAAAATTCCTGTATTCCATGACGATCAACACGGTACAAGTATCATTGTAGGTTCAGCTTTGCTCAATGCATTGCAACTTGTAAATAAGAAAATTGATGAAATCAAAATTGTAGCTTCAGGCGCAGGTGCTGCTGCCCTTTCTTGTTTAGATTTACTTTGTGCTTTAGGCGTAAATAAAGAAAATATCATTGTTGCCGATTCTCGCGGTCTACTCACTACTTCACGTGAAGGCTTGGATGAATCGAAAAAACGTTATGTTCAAGACATTAAAGCAACTCAGTTACATGAAGTAATGGCTGGTGCTGATATGTTCTTGGGTCTTTCTGCTGCTGGTATTCTCACCAAAGAAATGGTGAAACAGATGGCTGAGAACCCTATTATTTTTGCTTTGGCAAACCCAGATCCAGAAATTTTACCTGAACATGCACATGAAGTACGTCCTGATGTAATCATGGCAACTGGTCGTTCTGACTATCCAAACCAAGTAAACAACGCATTATGTTTCCCTTACATTTTCCGTGGTGCGCTTGACGTTGGTGCAACAACGATTAATGAAGACATGAAAATTGCATGTGTACATGCAATTGCACGTATGGCACACGTAGAAGCAGATGCAGCAACTTATGGCGAAAAATCTGCTTCATTTGGCCGTGACTACTTAATTCCACGTCCACTTGATCAACGTTTAATTTTAGAAATTGCCCCTGCTGTTGCTAAAGCTGCAATGGATTCAGGTGTTGCAACTCGTCCGATCGAAGATTTCTCTGCATACCGTCAAAAATTATCTGAGTTTGTTTATAACTCTGCATTCTTGATGAAACCGATTTTTGCTCAAGCAAAAACTGATCCTAAACGCATCGCATATGCTGAAGGTGAAGATGAGCGCGTATTACGTGCAGTGCAAATCGCAGTTGATGAAGATTTAGCTAAACCAATTTTAGTAGGTCGTACTGCTGTAATTGAAGCTAATATCAAAAAATTAGGCTTACGTTTACAACATGGCGTAAACATTGAGATTGTAGATCAAGAACAAAACCCGATGTATGAAGAGTTTTGGAAAGACTACTATCAAACAATGCAACGCAAAGGTATTACTGTTGAATATGCTCAACGTGAAGCACGTCGCCGTTCAACATTAATTGCATCTCTACTGGTTAAATTCGGTAAAGCAGACGGTATGTTATGTGGTACTTACAGTAGCTATAACATTCACCTTGACTTTGTACGCAATGTCATCGGTCTAAAAGAAGGTATGAACAACTTCTTCACGCTAAATGCATTGATGCTTGAAGATCGTAACTTGTTTATTGCTGATACGTACGTAAATACAAACCCGACTGCTGAACAACTTGCTGAAATGACTATTTTAGCAGCTGAAGAAGTACGTCGTTTTGGTATTACTCCGCGTGTAGCTCTACTTTCTCATTCAAGTTTTGGTAGTGACCAGACTGACTCTAGTGCTCAAAAAATGCGTGAAGTTTATCGTATTTTATCTGAGCAAGCTCCTGAGCTTGAAGTTGAAGGTGAAATGCACGGTGATGCAGCATTAGACGAAAACATTCGTCAATTTGCATTCCCTGGCTCACGTTTCAAAGGTTCGGCAAACTTGCTCATTATGCCAAACCTAGATGCAGCAAATATTTCGTTTAACTTGTTGAAAGCGACTTCTGGTAACAACGTTACTATTGGTCCAATTTTACTTGGGGCAGCAAAACCTGTTCATATTTTAACGCCGACAGCAACGACTCGTCGTCTTATCAATATGACTGCTTTAACTGTTGCTGAAATCCAACAACAAGAAAAGTAATTTAGAAACTGCTTTTTACGAAAAGCATCTCTAATGACTTGAGAAAACCTCTATTCTGTAGCATGATTGCTTGAAGAATAGAGGTTTTTTCATGCAAGTGTATTTAGTAGGCGGTGCCGTCCGTGATTTTTTACTTGGGCATCCCTATCAAGAAAAAGATTATGTTGTTGTCGGTGCAACGCCGGAACACATGCTCGCCCAAGGTTTTCAACCTGTAGGCAAAGATTTTCCTGTGTTTCTTCATCCCGAAACGAAAGAAGAATATGCACTTGCACGTACTGAAAGAAAATCTGGTAAAGGCTACCACGGCTTTCAATTTTTTACCGATACCACAGTAAGTTTAGAAGAAGATTTAATCCGCCGTGATTTAACCATCAATGCCATTGCAATGGATCAAGATGGCAAACTATACGACCCATATGGCGGTCAAACAGATTTAGAAAATAAAACTTTGCGTCATGTTTCAGAAGCTTTTGCTGAAGATCCTTTACGTGTTTTACGTGTTGCACGCTTTGCGGCTCGTTATTCTTCATATGGTTTTCAGATTGCACCAGAGACAATGCAGCTTATGCAAACCATGGCCGAATCAGGTGAGCTTGATGCCTTAACACCAGAACGTGTATGGAAAGAGACTTCTCGCGCACTTTTAGAAGATCATGCGGATGTTTATTTTCAAACATTACGTGACTGTGGGGCGTTGAAACATCTTTTCCCTGAAATTGACGCATTATTTGGTATACCACAGCGCCCTGAATATCATCCAGAAGTGGACTGCGGCATACATACCTTAATGTCGTTACAGCAAGCTTGTAAATCAAACTATTCACTTGATGTTCGATTTGCTGTTTTAGTACATGATTTGGGTAAAGCATTGACTCCAGCTAATGAACTTCCTCGCCATATCATGCATGAAGAACGTGGAGTAAAACCTGTTACCGAATTATGTGAACGTTTAAAAGTTCCAACTCAAACTCGACAGTTGGCATTATCAGTGTGTAAAGAACATCTAAAATGTCATCAGATTATGTCGTTAAAACCAGGAACAGTATGGCGTCTATTACAGCGTCTAGACGTACTACGTCGCCCTGAGAGAGTGGAAGCTTTTGTACAAGCATGTGAATGTGACGCTAAAGGAAGATTAGGTTTAGAAGACCGACCTTATCCACAAGCTCAGTACATGTTAAATGCGATGCAAATCGTTCGCTCTATTAAAGTTCAGGATTTACCTGAAAACATTAAAGGTGCTGAGATTGGTGAAATGCTCATTCAGTACCGTATTGATGCTTTAACTGAGTTCAAACATCAGCATCAAGCACTGTCTCATACTTAATTAACACCAAGAAAAAAGCCTCATTACGAGGCTTTTTTATCTTTACTGTTTAGGCAGCGGTATAAATTGTGATTGAGTATTTTGGTTTTTTCTTTCCCCTACTGTCACCACAAAGTTTTGTTGCTTCCCATCTCGCTCGACTATTACATTAATTTCGCTGTTAGGCGCTTGTAATGCAACATAATTAATCAAATGAGATGCTGAAGTGATTTGTTGATTATTCACCTGAATAATTTTATCACCAATCTTAATACCTGCTGATGCAGCTGGACCATTTTTCAAGACATCTGCAACCACAACACCGATTTGCTGTTTAGGTGCTAATACATCTTCTTGTGTAGGCGGTACTAAACTAATCCCTAACCATCCACGGACTACACGGCCATCTTTCAAAATTGAGTTTAAAACTTGTTGGCAAACTTTAGCGGGAATTGCAAAACCAATTCCTAAAGAACCACCTGACTGAGAGAAAATAGCAGTATTTACCCCGATTAAATTCCCAGCCACATCAATTAATGCTCCACCAGAGTTACCTGGGTTAATTGCGGCATCTGTTTGAATAAAGTCTTCATAGGTATTAATGCCTAAATCAGAGCGTTCAGTCGCAGAAATAATACCTTGAGTTACCGTTTGGCCTACGCCAAATGGGTTACCAATTGCTAAGACCACATCACCTACTTCATTACCACTCAACTTAAATGGCAATACGGGTAATTTATCTAAATCGATTTTAATTACAGCTAAATCAGTATCAGGGTCTGTTCCAACAATGGTTGCTTCTGCACGACGGCCGTCATGTAATGCAACTACTATCTGATCAGCTTGAGCAATCACATGATTATTGGTCAGAATATAACCATCAGCTCGTACAATAACCCCAGAGCCTAAGCTATTTTCATTTTGCTGTTGTTGTTCTGGAACCTGATTTCCAAAAAACTCACGGAAGACCGGATCACTTAATAAAGGATGATTTTGTTTAACTTTCTGGGTCGTAAAAATATTAACAACTGCTGGCGCTGCAACTTTTACTGCAGCGCTATAAGATACCACCCCGCCCGCTCGCGAAGTATAAACGAGTGGTTCAACTTTCTCAGCAGGCATTTGCACCCCATCAACTGCAACAGTTGGTTTCGGCTGATGGTATTTTTGCCATGCAATAAAACTGGCAATTACAATAATAAGTAACACCCAAGGTAACCATGTAAAGGTGCGGCGCACGTTCATATCCTCTACGCAAAGAAGTTTTTAATTAAATTAATATATTGAACAAAAAGAGTTTTCAGTTAAGCATTTTAAATTAAATATGTCGATATACATAAAAAAGTCAAAAAAGATTTGTCTAGCTTTAGTTACACAACAAAATATGTTTCTATAGCTTTAGCAATTATTTACTACTCAATTCAGGAAATATCATGGCAAATTTGCATGAAATTATTCAGTGGTGCGACCAAACCTTAAAAGCGGCAGAATTTAAAGATTACGCACCAAATGGCCTGCAAATTGAAGGTTCAACTGAAGTAAAACGTATCGTTTGTGCGGTTACTGCTTCCGAAGATGCGATTGATGCAGCAATTGCTCAAAATGCAGATTTATTACTCGTACATCATGGTTATTTTTGGAAGGGTGAACCGTATCCAATTACTGGAATGCGAGGCAACCGCATTAAAAAACTCATTCAAAATAATATTTCATTAGTCGCTTATCATCTACCTTTAGATGCACACCAAACTTTGGGCAACAATGTAGCGATTGCAGAAAAACTAAACTTGAAGAATTTAGAACCACTCGATTTAACCGAGAAACATCCGATTGGTAATATTGGTTATTTAGAGCAAGCAGTTTCTGTAGATGAGTTTAAAGCACAGCTTCAAAACAGTTTTGATTTTAAAGTGATTCATTTGCCAGCAGAAAAGCAAAGCATTCAAAAAGTAGGCTTCTGTACGGGCGGCGCTCAAGATTTTATTGCTAAAGCTGCTTTGCAAAATTGTGATGCTTACATTTCAGGTGAAGTCAGTGAACGAACTTTTTATGAAGCAAAAGAGCTAGGGGTTCACTATTTCGCCTGTGGTCACCATGCTACTGAGCGTTATGGAGTTCAGCGTTTGGCACAAGCGATCTCAAAACAGTTTTCAATTGAAGCTGAATATTTTGAATTGAATAATCCGATTTAATTAAGTCTTTTTTTCAATCTGTGTTATGCGTATTAATTAGATCTTTATTGTGTATAGTTCTTTAAAACGATGCCCTATTGTTACCTGAATCATTTACAATAGAGCCACTTAATTGTATAACCCAGCAAATGCAAGGAATAGGAACATGACAACCATTACTTTACCTGCACTTCCATATGGCTATGATGATTTAGCGCCACATATTAGTAAAGAAACTTTAGAATACCATCACGATAAACACCACAATACCTATGTTGTTAACTTAAACAACTTAATCAAAGGGACTGACCTTGAAGGTAAAACTTTAGAAGAAATCATTAAAGCGACTGCTGGTGATGCATCTAAAGCTGGTATTTTCAACAATGCTGCTCAAGTTTGGAACCACACTTTCTACTGGAACAGCATGAAGCCAAATGGTGGTGGTAAGCCTACTGGCGCAATCGCTGCTAAAATTGACGAAGCTTTTGGTAGCTACGAAAAGTTTGCAGAAGAATTTACTGCTGCTGCAACAACTCAATTCGGTTCAGGTTGGGCTTGGTTAGTTGCTGATGAAGTAAACGGTAAATTATCTATTACTAAAACTTCTAATGCAGACACTCCACTTGCACATGGCCAAATTGCTGTATTAACAATTGACGTATGGGAACATGCTTACTACATCGATTTCCGTAACTTACGTCCTAAATACATCGCAACTTTCCTAGAAAGCCTTGTGAACTGGGACTATGCAAATGCAAAACTTGCAGGTCAACCAGCTGGTGTAGAGAAATAATTTTATTTCTTTATGAAAAACCACCCTATTTGGGGTGGTTTTTTTATTTTTAATACAGCAAAAGCATATTAATCAAGCAAACGATTCATTTTCTTTAATATTCTTATTGACGCTTTTAGATTTCATCCATAAAATGCGCATCAGATTCTCCAATAGCTCAGTCGGTAGAGCGACGGACTGTTAATCCGCAGGTCCCTGGTTCGAGCCCAGGTTGGAGAGCCATCTACTAATCTCCCATAGCTCAGTCGGTAGAGCGACGGACTGTTAATCCGCAGGTCCCTGGTTCGAGCCCAGGTGGGAGAGCCAAGATTCTAAAAGCCCGCATTTATTGCGGGTTTTTTCTTTTCTAATGATTTAATAATTTTTCATTATTTTGAATAAAATCAATGTTTCGAGTATTTTTAAACCAAACGATTAGATATTCACTCTAATTCTGTTATTAAGGCTTGACCCAGCCCTCTTTCCTGCCTAAAATCCTTTTCCAGATTCTCCCATAGCTCAGTCGGTAGAGCGACGGACTGTTAATCCGCAGGTCCCTGGTTCGAGCCCAGGTGGGAGAGCCAAGATTCTTAAAAACCCACTCATCATGAGTGGGTTTTTATTTGTATGATGCCTTCACATGTTCGAATCGAGTCACTTATTTTTTATTGTTTTAGGTTGCGTAAGCACCTGTATTTTTCTTCTTGTTTGTTTACGCCCTTATTTATTTCCAAAACAAAAATTCTTTGCTCGCCCTGTCATTACAAACTTTGAAACTCAAATGTTTATACGTTTAAAACAAAGTTTTCCAAATTATCATGTGTTAGCACAAGTGGCGTTTAGCGCATTAATTACCAGTAATGACTATAAAATTCGTAGTCAGTTCAATCGTAAAGTTACTGACTTTGTTGTGCTCAACGACAAGATGGAAGTCATGGCCATCATTGAACTAGATGACCCTACCCATCTTGAAAAAGTAGAAGAAGACCGTATTCGTGATCAAATGCTTACTGAAGCAGGCTACCTTGTAAAGCGTTACACAAATATTCCTACTGTACGCCAATTACAAAAGGATATTCATTAACAAGCTATTTCGATTCAGAATTTGCAGCTTCTTTCTCAGCTATTCTTTTTGCCATCTCTAAACGCTGTTGTTCATATTGTTTTTTATTCTTAGCATCGCTTTTTGCAGCCAAGAAAAGTATTCCAATAATTAGAAAAGGAATAAGTAAACCTAATCCCATTAATAACCAAGGAACAGATTTTTTTTCAACAGGTTGCTGGCTCATAAGTTCTTCAAACTCAAATAGTATCAAATCAAACTGTGTAACAATATAACAAAAAAGGCCCTTTTCAGGACCTTTTTAATTTGAAGATTTTAAATACAAAAAATTATTGTGCTATTCCAGTACATTCAACATTCTTACTAGCATCTATTACTGATGGATCAAGCACTATATTTGTTTTAGCTGGCATCTTAGATTGAACAAATTGATAAATTTCAGCATTTCTACATACAATCGCCTGAGTATGGGCAGCTCCAACAACAGGTACAAATGTCACATCAGTTCCCATTTTTTTAAGTCCCTCTTGTAAGGCATTAGTAACAGGATATGGTACAGCCATATCCGCAGTACCTTGAACAATCATGACTGGTGAATTAATTTTTTTGGTAGCAGGTTGATTATCTACCAAGAATTTTTGTACCGTTGGATTCTCCTGGAAATTACCAGCTAGGCCTGGATAATCTAGAACTGTTTTACCAGTATTAGTCGCAAGAAAATCTCGAATATCATCTGCAAATTTATTATGCAAATCAGTTAAACAGACTCCATTTTCACCCGTAGTGCCTTCTGCAAACTCAGCTATACTTTGAGAACGTTGTTGAAAGATTGCACGATAATTAAATTTAGGTTCATAAGCAGTAATACCCACTGTGGTATATGCAGCATATGCAAGTAGCTCGGCATACACTTCCACAGCCGTACCAACAGGTGCGGTACCAGCCTGCTCTTTCTGAAGAATGTCTCTAATTGCTTGCGGAGCAATTTTAGAAATAATATCGCCAAGGCTAGAAGCTGGTGCTGTTGCAACAGCTCCTTTGTAGTTAGTGTCGTTATTAGCAAATTCAGCTGTTCCTAATGAAGCATGGCCTCCTTGAGACTGCCCAATTGACATCCATGAACTATTTAACTGACTACCGTAATGATCTTTAGCAGCTTTAACTGCTGCAATTGCAGATTTAGCCTCACTTCCTAAATTAAGGTATGGATGCATGCCTCTAGTACCTAAACCTTCATAGTCAGGTGCCACAATCACATAACCAGCAGCTAATAAAGTATCCGCTAGAATTTTAAAACGTGGATTAATCGTATTGTTGCTTGGTGCACAACTATCCCCTACACCTACTGTGCCGTGCTCCCATACCACTACGCGATAACCATCTTTCGGTTGAGCAACTTTAGGGAACATTACCAAAGCAGTTGCTTCAGCTGTTTTCCCTTGTACATTCACCATGTTATATGTCATCACTTTTATAGATGAAGCACCACTTAAGGTATCCTTAGAATAGGATTTTTCAGAAACATAAGTTTTATCAGGATTTACACCAATATAGTCATCATCATCGTCATTACACGCTGTAAGAAATAGTGCTGAAGTTGATAATGTTATAGCTAAAGCAATTTTTGACCGTTTCATAGAATATCCTTTTTATGTGTTATTTATTCCGCATATTTTTATGCACAAATATTAAGACATAAAAAAAGTGCTCTGCATAGAACACTTTTCAACCTCACGGTCATTTTTACTATATGAAATTTAAAAATATTCCTAGAAAAATGATTAATCCCACCCAACGATTGTGACGAAATGCCCAAAAACAAACTTGAGGGTTGCGGTCTTTGGTTTTAACTGTTTGATATACAAAATCAAAGGCCACTACAACTAAAGCAATAATTGCCCAGGGGAATAAAATATTTTCTAAATATAGTGCAGTACCAATCAAAACAAGACTAGTTGCTTGTAAAAGAGCAATAATCTGGATGTCATATCGGCCAAAAAGAATAGCTGTAGATTTCACGCCAATCTTTAAATCATATTCACGATCTGTAATTGCATATTGAGTGTCAAAAGCCACTGTCCATGCCAAATTACCAAAATAAATTAGCCAACACGTTATATCTAAAGGCTTACCCATTGCAGTAAATGACATTGGAATCCCCCAAGAAAATGCCATACCTAACACTACTTGCGGTAAATGGGTATAACGTTTCATAAAAGGATATATAAATGCTAACGCCAAGCCCCCTAATGCACAGTAGAACGTCGCGATAGGTAAAAAGAACAGCGTACAAGCACTGGCAAATACTAATGCTAAAAATACATATACCGCTTCTCTTGGACTAATTACCCCTGTTGCCAAAGGGCGCGTTTTTGTACGCTCTACATGTCCATCTACTTTACGATCAGCAAAATCATTAATCGCACAGCCAGCGGCACGCATAAAAATTGTACCGAATACCATCGCCAAAAGAATATGTAGAGGTGGCATTCCCTCTGCTGCAATCCAAAGTGCCCACATGGTTGGCCAAAACACCAGTTCTGTTCCAACAGGCTTATCAAATCGACATAGATAATAATAAGCTTCTAAACGCTGACGCCATGTTGTACCTGTTGCAGTCGTCATAGTAATTCCTTGTCGTGCTGCTGATTTAAAAAAGCTTCAAAAGCCGGTAAGAATGTTTCTTGGACGATAAATTTACATCCATGCCAAGTATAGCAACTTTGTCGCGTCCAGCCTTCTGGCAAACGAATGACACGACGGTCACAAAGCGGAGTTGTTCTTTGAAATAGAAAAAAGCCAATCGGTTTAGAACCGATGTGCTGAAATATACGCGCTTTTTTTTGTAAACTTTGAATTGGAAAAATACTTTTTGCTTTCACCCACGGCTCTGCTTCACAGCCATATAAGTAGGTTTCCCTTACCCATGAAGTATGAGCATGAGACATGTTCATCCATTGGCTATCTACAAACGTTAAACGCTGAAAGTGTTCTTTAAAGGGCCTCACACTAAACTGGCCGCCACCGAGCTCAGTTAATTGTTGAGTCAGAGAACCAGAAGCATACAACCATGTTTTCAACTCAGGATTTAAAGCCTTTTCCTGTTTAAGTACTGGTTGTCGTTTACGCATAATCTGCTCACATGAAAACTCGCACTTAGTTTACTCCAATTTTTTGATAAAAAACGTAGAGAATTCAATCAACATTCCAGGCAATAAAAAAGCCTGCATATGCAGGCTTTTTTACGAAATACGTATTACAAGCTGTAGTACATATCGAATTCAACTGGATGAGTAGTCGTGTTAAGACGACGTACATCTTCAGTTTTAAGTTCGATGTATGCATCAAGCATTTCTTTAGTGAACACGCCGCCTTTTAACAAGAATTCGTGATCTGCTTGAAGTGCTTCAAGAGCCATATCTAAGCTATGAGCAACTGTTGGGATTTTTGCTTCTTCTTCTGGAGGAAGATCATACAAGTTCTTATCAGCAGCTTCGCCCGGATGGATCTTGTTTTGGATACCGTCGATACCAGCCATTAACAATGCAGCGAAACCTAAGTACGGGTTCATCATTGGGTCTGGGAAACGAGCTTCGATACGCTTACCTTTAGGGCTAGAAACGTATGGAATACGGATAGAAGCAGAACGGTTACGCGCTGAGTAAGCAAGCATAATTGGTGCTTCGAAGTGAGGAACCAAACGCTTGTATGAGTTTGTAGATGGGTTTGTGATTGCATTCAATGCACGAGCGTGCTTGATGATACCACCGATGAAGTACAACGCCATTTCTGAAAGGCCTGCATATTCATCACCAGCAAACAAGTTCTTGCCATCTTTAGAGATAGACATGTGAACGTGCATACCAGAACCGTTATCACCTACCATTGGTTTAGGCATAAAGGTTGCAGTTTTTGCATATTGATGTGCCACGTTCCAAACAGCATATTTGAACTGTTGAACTTCGTCAGCTTTACGAACAAGAGTATTGAAGCTCACACCAATTTCTAACTGGCAAGAAGCAACTTCGTGGTGATGTACTTCTACACGACCTGGACCCATGATGTCTTCGATTTTTGCACACATTTCTGCACGCATATCTTGTGAAGAATCAACTGGAGGAACTGGGAAGTAACCGCCTTTAACACGTGGACGGTGACCAGAGTTACCAGACTCGTAGTCTTTACCCGTAGACCAAGCAGCTTCTTCAGCGATTAATGTATGACGAGCGCCAGACATATCGATGTCCCACTTCACTTCGTCAAATACAAAGAATTCTGGTTCTGGACCAAAGAATGCAGTATCACCGATACCTGTAGATTTTAAGTATTCTTCTGCACGGCGAGCAATCGAACGTGGGTCACGCTCATAACCTTGACCAGTTGAAGGTTCAATAACGTCACAAGTCACAACTACAGTTGGTTCAGCAAAGAACGGGTCGATAAAACCAGTTTCCGCATCTGGACGTAAAATCATGTCAGATGCTTCAATGCCTTTCCAACCAGCGATCGAAGAACCATCAAACATTTTACCGTCTTCAAAAGTATCTTCATCAATAGAATCAGCTGGGTAAGTTACGTGCTGTTCTTTACCCTTAGTATCAGTAAAGCGAAAATCGACCCATTTTGCGCCACTTTCTTGTATGAGTTGAAGGACCTTGTTCGCCATGCTCATTTTGCTCCAATGAAATTTTGTTGCACTTGTTAAGTGCGTGTTAGTTGCTGGTATTTATATAGCAATTCTCATACCAACTTTATAAGACTTACCTAAAACATTGAATTGCTTATAACTATCCATGATTTAGGCCCCTTGTCTTGAACCCATTATACTGTTTGCATAGTTAAATGCACCATATTCAGACATTTTCAAATTATGGCATACAAGAATAGCTCGCAATCGCCCTAATTTAGTGCAAAATTGTTGCGCTAATATGAATCACCGCATCAATATCTAACAGTAATTTGTGATCATAATACTTTCTTATATAGAAATCTGACTTTCTTACTGTAATGCTTAAAAATAATAATCTATTCCCGATGGAACTGTTAATTTCTAAATTAGACCATGGTATCTACAATATGCCTTTGCCAAAAAAGTTTGAACATAAATACGATTTCTAAGTAACTCTACACAATTTTTTTAAATAACATCAATTACCACTCTTCACTGCCCATCCATAGAAAGGTTGAGGTTTTAAAGTGTTAATTTAATTTTTCTTATCGTAGTTTTACGCTTGGGCTGGTCTGGTCAGCTTTGGTGCAGCAAGAGGAATCTTTTCGACTGATAATTTCAACTTTCTAATTTTTTTACCATTTGTTATATACCTTTTTTATACATGACCAACTTGCTTTTTCATTTTAAAAAATCTAAAAAATAAAACATAACTTTTTTTTATAATTAAACAAACTAAAAGTTTTGTTTTATCTAAACTACAAATATGTTCAAAGGATTTGAAATGAAGCATGAACTCGAACAATATGACAGAGCTTTTTTCGGCCATCCAAAACCATTAAAAACTTTATTTTTTACAGAGCTTTGGGAAAGATTTTCTTATTATGGTATTCGGCCTTTACTCGTTCTTTATATGATTGCAATGGTTAATGACGGTGGTTTAGGTCTTGACCGTCCAACTGCAGCCGCAATTGTTGGGTTATTCGCTGGATCTATGTATTTAATGACCGTTTTTGGTGGCTGGATTGCCGATAACTGGTTAGGTCAGGCACGATCGGTCTGGTATGGTTCTATTATTATTGCACTAGGTCATTTATCTATTGCCCTCACTACTATTTTTGATCAATTCTTTTTTTATTTCGGTTTAGTATTGATTGTTTTAGGTACCGGATTATTTAAAACATGTATTTCAGTGATTGTCGGAACATTATACAAAGCTCAAGATAGTAGACGAGATGCTGGTTTCTCCATTTTTTATATGGGAATTAATTTAGGTTCTTTTATTGCTCCTCTTCTAACAGGCTTATTAGCACGTGATCATAACTGGCACTTAGGTTTTGGAATCGGTGGCCTTGGGATGTTAGTTGCATTACTTATTTTTCGTGTATTGGCTGTTCCTCAGCTACAAACTTTTAATGAGTTACGTCAAGAAAATGACAACTGGAATAAACCTGTCGTACAAAACAAAAATGCACCAAAGATTGCTTTCTCCTTCTTACTATCTGTTGCAGTCGTTATTGTTCTTACCTTATTTGGTGTCATTCATATCAATCCGGTCGAGGTAGCAACTTATTTAACAGTTGGGATTGGTATTGGGATTATTGCTTATTTTGCATATTTACTGCTTTTCCTGAATTTAGAGCAGCATGACAAATTTAAAATTATTATTTGTTTTGTTTTATTAGCAGCCTCTGCCCTATTCTGGTCAGCTTTTGAACAAAAGCCCACAACTTTTACTTTATTTGCACAAGACTATACAGATCGTATGTTTTTTGGATTTGAGATTCCAACTGTATGGTTTGAATCAATTAATGCCCTATTTATTATTATTTTTGCCCCAGTTGCAGCATGGCTTTGGGCAAGACTAGGTAAATCAAATAAAGACCCAAGCTATATCAGCAAATTTATTATTGCATTGTTATTCGCAGCAGGTGGCTTTCTTGTTATGTCTTTTGCTAGTCGTTTCGCAATTGCTGGCGGGCTAGTTTCACCATTTTGGTTAGTAGGAACTTTATTTTTACTTACCATAGGAGAACTGTGTTTAAGCCCAATTGGGCTATCAACCATGACTAAACTTGCACCTGATGTTATACGTGGTCAAATTATGGGGCTATGGTTTACAGGTTCAGCTTTGGGTAATCTTATCGCTGGTTTAATTGGCGGGCATGTATCGGCAGATGGCATTAATCATTTACCTACCTTATTTATGCGATGTGTTTTAGCGTTAGTGATTGGCGCAATCGTGTTATTTTTATTAAAGAAACCTATCAATAGATTAATGAACAAAAGTACCAGTAAAGTTCAACCTGAGTTGGAAACTATATGAGCGTTTTAACTGTTCCAGAAAAACTTGAGAAACTTCGTGAACTCATGCGTAATCAACATGTTGATGCTTTGATTGTGATGAGTGCTGATCCGCATATGTCAGAATATTTACCAGACTACTGGAAAGCAAGGCAGTGGTTAAGCGGTTTTAGTGGTTCGGTTGGTACACTCGTCGTGACTCAAAACTTTGCTGGCCTCTGGGCAGATGGTCGCTATTGGGTACAAGCCGAGCAACAACTTGTTGGAACTGGCTTTGATCTTCAAAAATTAACAAGTGATGAATCTTCAACACATCTCGCTTGGATTGAGAAAAATCTAAAACCAGAATCAGTCATTGTGGTAAATGGGCATACTTTATCAATTCAGCAATTTAAAGCACTCGAACATACTGCACGAGTTAATAATTATAAACTCGAAACCCAGCAAGATTTAGTCGGAGAAATTTGGTTAAACCGCCCAGAACTTCCATCAAAGAAAATTCATCTCATGCCTGAAGGGTTAAATGCCCTATCTCGTAAAGAGAAAATTCAGGCTATTCGTGAGACATTAGCTAGCAAGAATATTGCGAGTCATTTCATTTCATCTTTAGACGATATTGCATGGGTCCTAAATGCACGTGGGCAAGATGTAGAATATAACCCTGTGTTCCTTTCACATTTATATATCAGTGCAAAACAAAGTATTCTTTTTATTGATGCTGAAAAAGTGGATGTAAGCATTCAGCAAGCTTTGGCAGCCGATGGTATTGAAATTCGTAACTACGAAGATACAGCTAAGTTTTTATCGAATATTTCTGATGCCTCAGTACTTTTAGATCCAGCCAAAGTCTCAATTTTTCATGAACAAGTCATCGCAAAAGATATTCGGGTTGTATATGACATCAACCCGAGTACACTTTTTAAATCGCGTAAACATGAAAGCGAAATTGCTCATATCCGTCATGCAATGGTTAAAGATGGAGTCGCGCTTTGCCACTTTTTTCACTGGTTAGAAAAAACGCTTCATCATGGTGAAAGCATTTCAGAACTCACCATTGATGAAAAGATTACAGCTTTCCGTGCGCAGCAAGATGGATTTATAGGGCCGAGTTTTTCAACGATTGCTGGCTTTAATGCTAATGGTGCTCTACCCCACTACCGTGCAACTGAAGAGCACTATTCATTTATTGAAGGTGATGGTCTATTACTCATTGACTCAGGTGGGCAATATGTAGATGGAACAACCGATATTACTCGTGTTGTTCCTGTAGGCATGCCAACAGGGCAACAAAAACATGACTATACTCTGGTTTTAAAATGTCACATTGCTTTGGCAAAAACGATTTATCCAGAAGGTTTAGCTGCACCGCTACTCGATTCAATTTGTCGTAATACTTTATGGCAACATGGTTTAGATTATCGACATGGAACAGGCCACGGCGTAGGCTTTGCACTTAACGTTCATGAAGGTCCGCAAGTGCTTTCTTATTACGCGCCTATACATGCCTATAGTAAGTTGCGTGAAGGAATGATTATTTCTAACGAGCCGGGCTTATACCATGAGGGACAATATGGAATTCGCATTGAAAATCTGGTTGCAAACAAACTTCACTCTGGATTTGAAAAAACTTACGGTGAATTTTTGGAGTTTGAAACGCTGACCCTTTGCCCGATTCATTTAGATTGTATCGTTGTTGATATGCTAACGAATGCAGAGAAAGACTGGTTAAATGGTTACCATCAAACTGTTCAAGAAAGACTAGCTGAACACTTGTCTGGCGATGTTTTAGATTGGCTGATTTATAACACACGTAAAATTTAATCTTCTTGTGTGAATAAGGCAGAATAATTTTTTATCTCTAAGAAAAGCTTATTCTGCCTTAATTTTAGTTAACTCTCTTTCTAAATTAATAAAGTAAAAGATCCTTATTCATTGATAACTCCATAACTATTAGCCATCAAACAATTTTTATTAGGAATTAGGAAACATAAACGTAACTATAAAGAAGTAATTTTGAAGAGAACTTTGTAAGCAATATGCTATTTTTAAACGTATTCAATGTTTCTTTGAATTAAAGGGTTTCCCTATGCAGGTATCCAATTTCGCAGTTACACGTGATGATAATTATACTGTTTCTACAGATCCCTCTAAACTCGACATAGAGGTGATTCATTCTTTTTTATACCATTCAAAATGGGCAAAAGGGATTGATTTAGAAACAATGCAAACCGCTATACAACATAGTTTATGCTTTGGATTATATGATCCGAACAACCAACAAATTGGTCTTGCTCGTATCATTACAGACTATGCAACCTTTGCTTATGTAAAAGATGTTTTTGTCATCGATGAGTTTCAAAAGTTAGGTTTAGGGCGATGGCTGATGGAATGCTGCTTAGAACACTTGGAAACTCTTAAACTTCGCAGAATTATGTTACTTACCAGTACAGCTTCGTGGCTCTATCAAAAAATAGGGTTTACTCCACTGAATCAAGAAAATTTTGTGTGGCAACTTTTGCCCAATAATACAGAGACATCTTCAAATTAAACTACCAACTTGCACGACTCTTTTTAGTTTAAGAAACACATGGACTTATAATTATTAATATGCTTTTGCCAGTAAAAAAGCATGAAGTTATTACAAGACAAGGAAATTCTGGTACATTAGCCGCTTAGAAAGCGGCTTTTTATTTGATCAAATAAAGGTACTTTTTAAAAAGTGAGTAACATTTTGAGTAAAACTCTAGTCACTTATTAAATATATATTAATTATCATGAGGTTAAGTTCATCATGCTTCTAATGATCGACAATTACGACTCTTTTACCTACAACATCGTCCAATACTTTGGCGAGTTGAATCAGGAAGTAAAAGTAGTTCGCAATGATCAAGTTACATTAGAGGATATTGAACGATGGCAACCAAAATATCTTGTGATTGGTCCTGGCCCTTGCTCTCCAAGTGAAGCAGGTATTTCAATTCCTGCAATTAATCACTTTGCCGGAAAAATTCCTTTGCTTGGCGTGTGTTTAGGGCATCAAAGTATTGGGCAAGCTTTTGGCGGAAAAATTGTAAGAGCCAAAACAGTGATGCACGGACGTTTATCTGATATGTACCATAGCAATAAAGGTATTTTCAGTAATCTCCCTAGCCCATTCTCGGCAACTCGTTATCATTCATTGGTGATTGATCAGCAAACTCTGCCTGATTGCCTTGAAGTAACGTGCTGGACCAACGAAGCAGATGGCTCAATGGAAGAAATTATGGGTATTAAACATAAGACATTGCCTGTCGAAGGTGTGCAGTTCCATCCTGAATCAATTTTGAGTCAGCATGGCCATCAAATCTTTAAAAACTTTTTAGATATTTATGCATAATTCAGCTTCGAATAAGTCATTTTAAAAATGACTGGATTTGATAAGTAACCTGAATAAAAAAGCCAACTAAGATCAGTTGGCTTTTTTCATGGCTGGAACAATTACAACTTTAATTGTTGCACAAGTGATCCATCTTGTTTAGCCACTAAAGATTCGCAGAGTTGAATACGCTCTTTGGTCTGTTTCAATCCTCTTTCAACCCCAACCAATTCTTTAGTTCGTGGTGCAAAAAAGTCATTTAACTGTGCCGCTTGTTGTTGGGTACAAGCTCCCCCACTAAACATAGCAGGGAAACGCCCAGCCGAAGATTTACCTAAACGATCAAACACGGCGTCATGATTTACTTTAAACCAAGACCATAAGCCACCTTGTTCATCTCCATAATTATTGATTGAGTTGACCACGGTACGAACTTCACCGACTTTAACACGAGGGTTCAAAATCAACTGACGTGCTTGTTGGCGTGTTGCTTCTTGATTTGCTGAACCTAGGGCTGTAAGAATTGCAAGACGTTGTGTCGGTTGAGTCACGCGTTGTAGCTCTCCAGATAAACGATCAAAAGCAGGTTGGCCTTTTTCTTGTACACGTACAGCTAAAATAGTTGGCAATAATTCAGGTGTTACTTGAGCAAAGTTAAGCTGCTTTTGAGCAAAGAGAGCATCTGACTGTTTTAACAGTTGTGTACGAACTTCTGAAATTTGAATATCTAAAGCAAGAAATCTAACCAACTCACTACGCCATAAACTGTCTTCAGCTGGTTCACCTTTTTTGCTGACATAACCCAACTGATTTAATTTAGGTAAATATAAATTAGCTAAGACTTTTCTAAAATGTTCACGTTCAGCTTCTGTTTTCAATACATGACGATAAATCGTACTTAACTGGGAAAACAGCGCTGTACTAATTTGTCGGCTATTTGAATTGGCAAATTTCTTCGCAGCATCTACGACAGCCAATAAATTAATATCACCGTGGTTAAATGCCGCTGAAATCGCATAGGCGTAGGCCAACTGTTCAGTATTAGAAAGCTTTTCTGTAGCAGCAGTCAGACGAGTAAACTCTTTTTGAGGCAAACTAAATTGGTAATATCCTGCCGCATCTGCATTTGGAATATACCAACTGCCAAGGCTAGCACCTTTGAGTTCAATCTTGGCTTCTGCTTGATCTACCAATTCACACTGGACCTTACTGGTTGCATTTGGAACTTCATAACGTACACATAATGGTACACCCCACAGGCTTCTTGCATCACCTTTTGAACCCACAGGTAAGTAACGGCTTTGCTTCACATTTAAAAAGACTTTATTGCCTTCTTGCTGTAATGCGGTGTTAACTAAAGGCACACCTGGTTGATCAAGGAAACTTTTCATCGCTCTGGCAAAACGCTCACCTTGTCCAGACTGCTCTGCTAAAACGCTAATTAAATCATTGGCTGTCGCATTACCATATTGGTGCTTATTAATATAATTGCGCACACCTTGTTTGAATTTTTCTTCGCCCAAATAGCTTTCAAACATATTTAAAACAGCCGCACCTTTTTGGTAAGTGATGCCATCAAAAGCAGTTTGAATATCGGCATTGCTTAAAATAGGCTGGCGAATACGGCGTACACTCACCAAACTATCACTTTTCATCGCATCGGCAGTATCTGCAATACGTTCTAGGTCAGCATTAAATTCGGGATGTAATTTTTGAGTGATTTTACTTTGCATCCATGTCGCAAAAGATTCATTTAGCCATAAATCATCCCACCACGGCATCGTGACGACATCACCAAACCATTGATGCGCCAGCTCATGTGCATTGACATTAAATGAATTCTGTACAAAAGAGACTGGCGAGTCCTTATCTAGCAACATCAAGTAATCTCTAAAAGTAATTAGCCCTGGGTTTTCCATTGCACCAGCGGCAAAGTCTGGTGCTGCTAGTAAATCTAGCTTGTCAAATGGATAACCAAAGGCAAAATAATCTTCTAAAGTTTTTAAAATGGCTGGCGTTTCAGATAAAGCATGCTGCATTTTTTCAGCTTTAGCATCGGGTGCAATACCACGTAACTGGATAGGCTGCTTACGCCATGAAGTTGCTCCAATATCAGGTCCTTTTTGTAATTGCCACGGTCCAACAGCCAATGCAAGTAAATACGTTGGTAGTGGTTTGGTCTGTGCAAAACTGAGTGTTTTCCAACCTGACTTCTCTGCTTGCTCAGATGTTTGTTGGGTATTGGCAAACCCTGAATATTTGCTTGGAATCGTCAAACGAATATTAAACGGCGTTTTAAAACGTGGCTCATCAAATGATGGGAATGACTGGCGTGCACTAATTGCTTCCATTTGAGTCATCACATAAGGTTTACCCTCAAACTCGATTTTATAAATACCGTCGAGCTGCTGGTCGTACGCCGCATTAAAATCTAGAACGAGTTGATACTGTCCTGCTGGCAAAGTCTTGGCAAATTTAATTTTACTAACCCCATCAACCTCGGAGGCTTGCTCATATTTTGCTTTGGTTTTAGCACCCTCAGCCGATGTGATACTCACATCTTTCACCGTCAAAGATTTACCATGAATCCAGATGTGATCTGTAGCTTGAGCCAGCTTTAAATGAATAGTGGTTTTACCGGTATAGCCTTTTTGTGCGGGATCAATCTTAAAATCTAAATCATAAGATTCGGGTACAACCCATTCAGGTAATTTACCAATCGGGATTTGTTCACTGTTATTCGATGCAAAAATCTGTGTCGCAGATAAAGATAATAATGTTGTAAGTAGCAATCTTTTTTTAAATGAAGGCTTGACCAGCATAAGGGGTTTTATCCTCTGTAGTTTTAAATAAAAAGATGCAGCAAATGCTGTACCACTTCGCTGCATCCATACATCATTCTTAGAATTTATAGTTAAACTCCAACCAACCTTGACGGCCAAATGGTGAATATGATCCTACCGGATAATACGGCCAACCACCCATATCATCTCGTTTCACTTTGTCAAACAGGTTATTAATAATGATTGAAGCAGACGCTTTTGGAGAGATTTGATAAGTACCGCTCCAGTTCACTAAATACGTTGGGCTTAGATAGGCAGTCTGGTCGCCGTTTGGAATTTTGCCATAACGATTAACTAATACTGTTGATGCCCAATCACCAAAGCTCCAGCTGAGACTGGTATTAAAACGGTCACGCCAATCCTGAATAGTTAAATCTTTTAGGTAATCATCTTTCTCGCCATCTTTTGATTGTTGATATTCATGTTCTAGTACACGGCTATAATTTACCGTCCAGAGAAAGTTACCAAAGCTGTCTGTTTTCCAGCGCCATCTGCTAGTGAAATCAATCCCGCGGGTATGGTCTGATGCAGCATTAATCGGAACAATATTAATATTCTTAATCACATTTGGATCGACAACTGCATTTGCAGGGTTACGCTCTACACGTGCCAATGCATCAATACAAGCCGCAGAGTTAATATCTTGATTGCCTAAACGACAATCTGCTTCTAATCGTAGAATTTTATCTTCACTTAGATTGGTCACAAGATTATCAATTTTGATATCCCAGTAATCGACGCTAATATCAAATTTATTGGTTGGCGACCAAACAAAACCTGCACCATAAGATTTACCCTCTTCAGGTTTCAATTCTTTGTTTCCGGTTAAAGTATAGTTTGCCCCAGGCGAGTAATCTTTAAAGCTACATTTATCTAAAGGTTGTCCCGTTTGGCTACAACGTAAATAGTCAGTCGTACTTGCGAAATAACCTTTTTGCTTATTTAAGAACAGATAGTTCATATCTGGTGCACGAAAACTAGTTGCATAGTTACCGCGCACCAATAAAGTCGGATGTGGCCTAAACTCAAGGCCTGAACCGAAAGTTAGCTTATCAATGCTGTTATCTGACAAAGCATAACGGTCATAACGTCCAGACAAGGTTAAATTTAATGGTTTCGCTAAAGGCAAGAATAATTCTGCACCAAGTGCTTGGCGTGTACGAGTGCCACTATATTCGCCACTAGAACTCGCATTATAAAACTCACCATTTTCAAGTGCCTGATCCGGCTTAATCGAAAAACCTTGACGTCCAATTTCAGCCACAGCCGCAAGTTTGGCAGTTCCTGCAGGTAACTTAAATACGTCACCATTCGCGCTTAAGGTCAAACTTTGTGCCCATGACTTATCTTTTTCTTTTGTTGTGCCCGAAATACTCTCAAATTCGTTTGCTGTCAGTGGTCGACTTAAACGATCTAAACGAGGTGAATAAATAGGAATACCATCTGCATCTGTGCCAAGTTGCTGACCTAAGAAATATTCATCAACACTCGAACGTAATAAGCCTTGGCGGCGTAGCTGACTGGTATAAATGGAACCATTATAGGCTGCTTCATAACTCCAGCTCGTTTCTCCAATATCGCCTCGAATTCCGAAGTTTAAGTTCGAAGAAAGTTCTTTCCACTTTTTATTTACGCGCTCTACCCCACCTAATTCTTCAGGTGCAAAACGACGATTCCAAATTTCATAATTTCCCGAATCTTGATTGAGGAAATAACCACTTGATCCACCTAAAGATGTCCATGTCGGACCACGCGTATTGTTTTCAATTTGATTGGCGCCAATTAAAAAATCGGCAAACAATTGAGTTTTATCATTTAACTCATAGTCTAAACCGAGATAACCATTTTGACTGCGGTTTTGGGTTTGGACCGTCCAATAGGTTGGTCGTGCCAAACCACTAGCACAATTGTCTGCACCAGCTTGTCCTATATTACTGACTGAACCTTTGAATAAACCATTAAAGGCCTGACACCCACCAATGGAAAGATATTTTCCAGTATTGGCATTTTTACGACCTACAACCGTATCTGGTTTTTCTCCCAAACGAGTTCGGCTCGACATAAAATCTCGATCGGCTGCCCAAATCGGTTCACGGCCACTGAGTTCAACCCCATAAACAAGGCTGAGCTTGTCTAAAGTTTTACTACCACTCAGTTGTAAACGTAAGTTTTCACCACCTTCTTTTGTTCCGCCTGCCTTAATATTAAATTGAGTACCGTCTGTTTTCTTTTTCAGAATAATATTCACCACACCTGCAATTGCATCTGAACCATAAATTGCAGAAGCGCCACCGTTTAATATTTCAATACGGTCAATAATAGCAGTTGGAATATTGGCTAAATTTACGAAATTGACAGAACCGTCGTACGGTACAGGATAGTCTGCAACCCGATGCCCATTAATCAAAGTCAAAGTATGATTCGGTCCTAAGCCCCGTAAACTAATAGCATTAGCCGCAGGCGTAAAAGTATTTCCATAATCGGCGCCTTGTACAAAACCCGTGTTCTGCGTCAGGTTATTAAGCGCATCAAATGCATTACTAAACCCTTGTTTTTCAATATCGGCTGCGGTAATGACGGTCACACTCGTCGGGCCATCTTTTTGTGCTTTTGAAATCCGAGACCCTGTCACAGCAACACGGACTACTTTATCTGTTTTAGCTTGCTTTTGTGGTTGCTCTATAGCTTCTTGCGCATAGCTTTCCAGTGGATGAAACAGTGCAACAAATACAAAAATAAATGAGCGCTTATTTTTTAAAGCTCCTACATATTTCAAGTTATTTAAATACATATTTATTAATAGACAAAATAAAGATCGCCCTACTATATCTACTTTTATTTGACTGATTTATACGCATTTTTCCTAGATATATTTATGTTTAAGATATACCAAATGTTTAATTATTTATCATAAAAACTCACAACAAACTAAAACCTTTTTCAATGAATAAATTCTGTTTATTAATCAAACTAAAGTAATAAACCAGCAAATTTTTTAAAACTCGTATCGAACAACAAAAATCTTTGGTTATTTTCTGCTAACATAGCTCCCCGTAGCTAGTGAAACATGGAACGCAACAAGCTGAACATCCCACTCTTGATCAACTTCACCTAAAAATTTTAATCATTAATGCTGTAAATCATGACTATGAATATCCAACAGGCGCTCAACCACATTACCAAGAACATTCATTTGACTCAGCCTCAAATGGAAGAAATTATGCGCAGCATCATGCAAGGTGAGGCAACCGAAGCACAAATTGGTGCTTTGATGATGGGCCTACGCATGAAAGGTGAAAGCATTGACGAAATGACAGCTGCTGCACGTGTCATGCGAGAATTTGCGATCAAGATCGATGTTAGTGATATCAAACATTTAGTTGATATTGTGGGTACTGGTGGTGATGGCCAAAATTTATTTAACGTCTCTACAGCGTCAAGCTTTGTCATTGCAGCAGCAGGCGCAACCATTGCAAAACATGGTAACCGTGGCGTTTCAAGTAAATCAGGTTCATCAGACCTACTTGAACAAGCAGGTATTCATCTTGATTTAGATATGCAACAAACCGAGCGCTGTATCCGTGAAATGGGTGTAGGTTTCTTGTTTGCACCAAACCATCACAAAGCCATGAAATATGCTGCTGGCCCACGTCGTGAACTTGGCATTCGAAGTATTTTTAATTTACTTGGCCCACTGACCAATCCAGCTGGGGTAAAACGCTTTGTCATTGGTGTGTTTTCAGATGAACTTTGTCGCCCAATTGCCGAAGTGATGAAACAACTTGGTGCCGAACATGTCATGGTGGTTCATTCAAAAGATGGTCTTGATGAAATCAGCCTTGCCGCTCCTACTGCTATTGCTGAGCTTAAAGACGGTGAAATTACGGAATGGACCCTTAATCCTGAAGATGTGGGAATTGAGTCGCAAACATTAAGTGGTTTGGTTGTCGCTGATGCAACAGCAAGTCTAAAGTTAATTAAAGATGCTTTAAGCAAAAATAAATCCGATATTGGTGAAAAAGCAGCAAACATGATTGCGCTTAATGCAGGCGCAGGCATCTATGTTGCGGGCATTACCAAAACTTATGCTCAGGCTGTTACATTCGCTCAAGATATTATCTATGGCGGACAGGCTTTAGAAAAAATGAGTGTTTTGGCTGAATTTACCAAAACATTAAAGCAATCTCAGGCAGATTAAGGATTTCTCATGATTAATATTCAAAATACCATTTTAGGTAAAATTGTTGACCGTAAACATGAGGAACTTGCTGCGCGTTTAAAACAACGTAATTTGCAAGATCTTGAAGAACTAGCAAAAGCTGCGACTCCAGTACGTGGCTTTGCAAATGCTTTAAAACATAAACTTCCGGGTGTGATTGCTGAAATTAAAAAAGCGTCTCCATCAAAAGGAATTATTCGCGCAGACTTTAATCCTGCTGAAATTGCCCAGCAATATGAAAAAGCTGGAGCTGCGTGTTTGTCTGTTTTAACTGATGTTGATTTCTTTCAGGGAGCAGATGAAAATATTGCGATTGCTCGCAATCATTGTGCCTTACCTGCTTTACGTAAAGACTTTCTGATCGATCCATATAATGTAGTTGAAGCTCGCGCTTTACATGCTGACTGTATTTTATTAATTGTTGCTTGTTTATCTGACCAGCAACTCGAAGAAATGTCAAAAACTGCGTTTGAACATCAACTCGATGTATTAGTTGAAGTTCATGACGAAGAAGAAATGGAACGCGCTTTAAAGCTTTCTGAGCAATGTTTATTAGGTGTGAATAACCGTAATTTAAAAACGTTTGATGTGGATTTAAATACGTCTATCCGTTTGAAAAAATTACTTCCGGCCTCACGTTTATTAATTACTGAAAGCGGTATTGCTACACCAGATGATGTACATATGATGCAAGAGCATGATATTCACAGCTTCTTGGTGGGCGAAAGTTTTATGAAACAACCTCGTCCAGATCAAGCTTTTACTGCCCTTTTTGGACAACCTCAAACGGTTTAATGAAGATATATGAGTAATAAAGATTCATCGCTTTCTAAAGAGCAACAGAAGTTATTGAAGCAATTTAAAAAGCAAATCTCCAATCCTCATTCAAGCAAAATCACAAATCAGCCTGAGACTAAAAAATCTCAGGCTGAGTCTGAAGAATTGGAAGATACCCATCTGTTTCAACAGGCTGTTGCAGGTGTAAAACGCATCAACAATAGCAATAATGCCGATGTAAAAACACCTCGTGCCAGAAAAGTCGACGCACAAACGCTAGCGAAACGTGCAGCTGCCGAAGGTGGTCGTGATACCGAACATGCCGAGTTATCAGATACGCAAGCTGCTTTAAATCCGGTCGCAAGCCAAGCAACACTAAGCTATCGCATTGCGACTCTTCAACATAAAGTTTTTGAAGATTTAAAAGCAGGCAAGATGCGTTGGTTTGAAGCTGTAGATTTACACGGCTGCACGATTGAGCAAGCACGTGACGCAGTTTTACAAATTATCCAGATGGCAAAAGATGAAAATCAAAATGTCATCAAAATTGTGCATGGTAAAGGCCCAGAAGCAGTCTTAAAAACCTATGTCAACGGATGGTTACGTCAGCATCGTGATGTTTTAGCCTTTGTAAGTGCCCCTGAAAATCAAGGTGGTACAGGTGCCGTTCTCGTACTGCTTAAACGTGCAGAAAAAAATCCTAAGTTCGAACAAAAAAAATGATCCTTTGGGATCATTTTTTTACATCAAATACCTGTAATAATTGAGCAACTACTGCAATGGCGATCATTGCAGGTTGTTTCGATGAAATCCCTTCTATCCCGATCGGGCAAACCAAACGTTGTAATGTTTCCTGAGTATAGCCACGTATTTGCATACGCTTTTCAAAAACAGCCCTTTTACTTTTTGAGCCAATCATCCCAACATAAGCAAATGGTTTTGCCGTAGGTTTTAAGGCTGTAAAGCACAATTGCAAATCCAATTGATGATCATGAGTTAATATTAAAATTGCGCCTGAACGGTCAAAATGCTCGATCTCGGCTTCTAAGGTATCAGTCGTTAAGCATTGCACCTGTTGCAGTAAATCGGATGGGAAAATATCATCACGTGGATCAATCCATTTCACCCGAACACCAATAGGTAATAAACAACGGACAATTGCTTCACCCACATGCCCCGCACCACAAATCAGAACTTGCATAGCATATGGTTGAATCTGCTGGCCAAATTGCCATTCTTCACTATTGGTAGGATGAAACTCGAAACTTGGTTGTTGTTCTATATCCATAGTCTGCCAAGTGGATGCATATTGATGTGAGACGGTACGCGATATACGCTTTCCAACTCGGCATGCTTGCAAACTCACGGATAAATCCGATGTGACCGTAGCGGGTGATATTTTTTCAAACAATAACCACATTACTCCGCCACAACACTGCCCTAACCGAGCACTGAGGTTAAAGCGTTCAATACGCCTCATACTAGTTTCCGTTTCTTTTAACATTGCTTTAGCAATATCAATCGCCTGAAACTCTAAATGCCCACCGCCGATCGTATCTGACTGCTGCCATTGCTGTTGCAAATTAAACCGCAACAACATAGTTGCACCAACCTCTCGCGGTGTAGAACCATCAGCGCGGACTACTGTGACCAATACCATAGGTAGAGCATCGACTTGCCACGCTACAAAATCAGTCCACCATTGTAAATGTTGCATAATCTTCTACATTTTAGCCTGTGGGCGAGCAGCCAAAGCTTGTCCCCGTCCAATCGCAATTGCACGTAAAATTTCTTCGGCAGTTGCTGGAGCATTGAGTACGAGCGGAGTTTTTTCGGGAATAGCCGCCTGTACCGCCTGACGAATTGCAGAGAAAACAGATAATGCCAACATAAATGGCGGTTCACCTACAGCTTTGGAGCGGTAAATGGTGTCTGCCTGATTTTGATTATTAAACAATTTAACATTAAAAATATGAGGAATATCTACACTGGTCGGGATTTTGTAAGTTGAAGGTGCATGGGTAAACAAACGCCCTGCGTGTGGTCCATGCGGCTGCCAATACAGCTCTTCTGTCGTAAGCCATCCCATCCCTTGAACAAAACCACCTTCAATTTGTCCAATATCAATTGCAGGGTTAATTGACTGCCCGACATCATGCAAAATGTCGGCACGTAATACTTTCATTTCCCCAGTTAGCGTATCTATTGCGACCTCACTAACCGCTGCACCATAGGCATAATAGAAAAATGGACGCCCTAAATGGTTGACCTGATCATAGTGAATTTCTGGCGTTTTATAAAAACCGCTGTCCCATAGTTGTACACGTGCCATATATGCCCGTTGAACCAAATCAGGAAAAGTCCATGAATGACCATTCGCTGTTGAAACCATACTATCTTCAAACTGGACTTGTTCAGCTTCACTTTGACTTATTTCGGCTGCAAGTTTAGCCAGACGCTCACGAATTTTAATACAGGCATTTTGAACAGCTTTACCGTTTAGATCTGCGCCACTTGATGCTGCAGTTGCCGAAGTATTTGGTACACGAGAAGTATCGGTTGCAATTAAACGAACGCTATCGATGGGTAAACCCAACTCATGTGCAGCGACCTGCCGTACTTTGGTATATAGCCCTTGTCCCATTTCTGTACCACCGTGCGTAATCGCGACAGTGCCATCCATGTAGACATAGACCAGTGCACCTGCCTGATTGTAATGCACGGCGTTAAACGAAATACCAAACATTAATGGGGTTAACGCAATACCACGCTTAATGATGTCATTGTTCTGATTAAAGGCCTGAATAGCCTGTTTGCGTTTCGCATAATCGCTAGTCTGCAATAATTCAGCTACCAATTTTGGCGCAACATTATCACGGACTTCCGCCCCATAGTGCATACGGTCACGTCCAGCACCGGGCTGTTCGGCAAAGAAATTACGTTGACGAATTTCAACAGGGTCACAACCTAAATAACGAGCAATGTCATCAATAATATTTTCGATGACAAACATGCCTTGCGGTCCACCAAAACCACGGTATGCGGTATTAGAAACAGTATTGGTTTTACAACGTAAGTTACGTAGCTCAACTGCATTTAAATAATAAGCGTTGCCAATATGGCAAATCGCACGTTCATTTACTGGCCCAGAAAGATCAGCCGAAAAACCACAATTTGAAGCCAGTTGTACCTTTAGGCCTTGCAAAATACCAGTGTCATCAAAAGCCACAGACCACTCATAAGCAAAACCATGACGTTTGCCTGTAGCACTCATGTCATCATCACGATCTAAGCGTAATTTACACGGACGGCCCGTTTTTTGTGCTGCCAAAGAGGCAATGCATGCCCACTGGGCTGACTGTGACTCTTTACCACCAAAACCGCCACCCATACGGCGACTTTCCACACTCACCTGATGCATATTCATGCCTAATGCATGACAAATCAGTAACTGCATTTCGGTTGGATGTTGTGTCGAGCAATAGACTTTTAAACTCTGATTTTCTTGTGGAATCGCATAGGAAATTTGCCCTTCAAGATAAAAATGCTCTTGCCCACCCAGCTCAATAGCACCTGAAAGTTGATGAGCTGCGTTTTGAAATGCCTGTTCAACTTCACCATGGCTAAATTCAACAGGCGGCAACACCCACGATTCTTTTTTAATTGCATCTTGAATCGTTAAAATTGGAGTTTCGGGCATATACTCAATTTTTGCTAAGCGAATTGCCTGACGGGCTTGTTGATAACTCTCGGCCACGACCACAAATAAGGCTTGTCCATAAAATTCGACCTGCTCTTCTGCAAAAATTGGGTCATCTTTAACAATTGGCCCCCAATTATTTTCAACCTCAATATCCTTTGCCGAAAAAACTGCATAAACACCTTCAGCCTGACGTACGGCATCCAAATCAAACTTACTGATTTTGCCTTTGGCACAATTTGAAAATCCAACTGCCAAATGCATGGTATTTTCAAGCTCGGGTAAATCATCAATATAAGTTGCCTGCCCAGTCACATGTAAATGTGCACTTTCGTGTGCAATCGAGTCGCCTGCTTTAGCTGATTTTTTAGAAATATTTAAGTCAATGGTTTGATTCATTTTAGATCTCCATCATAGCGATCAAGTCATTCACACAAGTGATCGTTTGAGACAGGATTTTTTCTACATAAAAACGCTGTAAACAGTTTTTCGCGACGTGTAAACGATATGCCGAGCTAGCACGTCCATCATCTAAAGGCTGATAGTCTTTTGACAAGGCCTCTTGTGCCAGAACGATCAATTCTGCTGTAAGTTGCTGACCTTCCAATATGGCTTCTGCATATTTTGCACGTTTAGGAATAGCTGCCATACCACCAAAAGCAATTCTTACATTGTGAGCGACATCATCATTATCTAAATCGCATGAAATGGCTGCACATACCGCAGAAATATCTTGCTCAAAACGTTTGGCAATTTTATAGCTGGCAAATTTAAAACTCGTCTGCCCTTCACGAAGCGGAATAACAATCGCCTCAACAAACTCACCAAGTTGTAATGCTGTTTTTTGATAATCTATATAAAAGTCTTCCAAAGCAATTTCACGAGTCTGTTCACCTGCTCGCAAAATCAATCGTGTACCTAGCGTAATTAATGCTGGCATTGAGTCACCAATAGGCGAACCATTAGCAATATTTCCACCTAGTGTTCCTGCATTTTTAATAGGCATGGAAGCAAAACGGCGCTGTAATTCTTGAAAGTCAGGATAAACATCTGAAATTTTGATGAGTGCATCACTCAAACTTACATTTGCCCCAATCGTTAAAGCATGATCTGTGACTACAATTTTTTTGAGTTCTTCAACCTGACCGATATAAAGCATATCTCCTAAATTACGGCCTTGCTTTGTGACCCACAAACCAACATCTGTGCTACCAGCAACAATACGTGCCTGCGGCAACTGTAACCGTAAAGCGGCAAAATCCTGCAAAGTCTTTGGTGCAAAAAATTGCTGACCATGATCATTTAAATGCAATGCAGGTAATGCTTTGATCTCTTTTAATACTTCAATTACTTTTTGACGTTTTAATAAAATACGTGGATAGTCATATGCTTTTTGTGCTGCATCAAAAATAGGGCGATAGCCTGTACAACGACACAAATTTCCAGAAAGATAATTACTGACTTGATCTTTGCTTGGACAGTGTTG
This sequence comes from Acinetobacter sp. JADD-222, assembly GCF_049310645.1. Classification (NCBI taxonomy): domain Bacteria; kingdom Pseudomonadati; phylum Pseudomonadota; class Gammaproteobacteria; order Moraxellales; family Moraxellaceae; genus Acinetobacter; species Acinetobacter sp. JADD-222. The sequence continues at coordinate 291,591 of NZ_JBMOWI010000001.1, forward strand.
CTCATTTTCATACATTGCCCATAAAGACATGATAAAACCGGGAGTACAAAACCCGCATTGTGAACCATGCATATCGACCATCGCCTGTTGAACCGGATGAAGTGCCCCATCCTTTTTAGGCAATAATGTACAAAGATCTTCTACTGTAAATAAAGCCTTACCATCTAAAGTGGGTAAAAACTGAATGCAAGCATTCACACTGCGTAATTGCAGGTTGTCATTGACCAGCTCACCAATCACTACCGTACATGCACCACAATCGCCCTCAGCACAGCCCTCTTTTGTGGCGGTCTGCCTGGTCTTACCAGTTTGGATATACTCTCGCAGAAATTGTAAAACTGTCATTGTGGGTGTTACATTTTCAACTTGCTGCTGGCTACCACGGAAAAAGAAGGTGATTGGACGTTCTGACATGTTTTATCCTTATGCTCTATAACACTGCATCTGTGCAAATATGATGCCATTAGGCGATCATTTAGAACCTATCAACATTAAATACACATTTGACGTTCAAACTCTTGACTATTAACGATAAAAAACATGAAATTTATTCATCTTTTATTAAACACACGTAAAACCAGAATAAATATAGTGCGAGGAGTTATGAACATCAGGTCATGTTTCTGATACAATGCCGAGCTTGTCTAATAGAGTAAACTTATACGTCTTATGTCAATGCAGCAATCGTACGCAAATATCCTGACTGCCGTCGGTGAAGATCTTGATCGTCCCGGCCTTAAAGATACGCCTGTGCGTGCGGCTAAAGCTTTTTCATATTTAACTTCTGGCTATAGTAAAACTTTAGAAGAAGTCACCAATAATGCTGTTTTCCCATCAGATAACCATGAAATGGTATTGGTGAAGAATATTGAATTCTATTCGCTTTGCGAACATCATCTCCTCCCATTCTACGGCCGTGTTCATGTAGCCTATTTACCGGAAGGCAAAGTTCTCGGTTTATCTAAATTTGCACGTATTACTGAGATGTTTGCTCGCCGTTTGCAAATTCAGGAAAATCTGACTCAACAAATCGCAGAAGCCGTTGCTGAAGTGACTGGCGCTCGTGGTGTTGCTGTAGTTATCGATTCAGCACATATGTGTATGATGATGCGTGGTGTAGGTAAACAAGAATCTACAACTCGTACAGTTTCATTTGTCGGCGATTTTAAAACCGATAAAGAAGCACGCCGTGAATTTTTAAGCGCAGTACCAGAAAGTTATTAATCTGGTTTTAATGCAAAAATAAGAGCCCGACGACGTTGGGCTTTTTTATATCTAGTTAAAGCACTTAATCTATAAAACATAACAATTAAATTAAGTGATTTTTGTTATAAAAGTACGCATCTTTCTTTTTAAATAATTTATGAGTTCATCATGCGATTTAAAAAAATTTCTTGCTTACTTTTACCGCCTCTTTTTATTTTTAGTACCTCAATTTATGCGGGTAATACACCAAAAGAACAAGAAGTTAAAAAACTGGTAGATCAAAATTTTAAGCCTTTATTAGATAAATATGATGTGCCTGGTATGGCCGTGGGGGTCATTCAAAATAATAAAAAATATGAAATATATTATGGCCTACAATCCGTTCAGGATAAAAAAGCCGTAAATAGCAGTACCATTTTTGAACTAGGTTCGGTCAGTAAATTATTTACCGCTACAGCTGGTGGATATGCAAAAGCAAAAGGAAAAATCTCTTTTGATGACACACCCGGAAAATATTGGAAAGAACTAAAAAATACACCGATTGACCAAGTTAATCTTCTTCAACTTGCGACGTATACAAGTGGCAATCTCGCCTTACAATTTCCAGATGAAGTTCAAACAGACCAACAAGTTTTAACTTTTTTCAAAGATTGGAAAACTAAAAACGCAATCGGTGAATACAGACAATATTCAAATCCAAGTATTGGCTTATTTGGAAAAGTTGTGGCTTTGTCTATGAATAAACCTTTTGACCAAGTCTTAGAAAAAACAATTTTTCCACCTCTCCATTTAAAAAATAGCTATGTAAATGTACCCAAAACTCAAATGCAAAATTATGCATATGGCTATAACCAAGAAAATCAGCCGATCCGAGTTAACCCTGGCCCGCTAGATGCCCCTGCATACGGCGTTAAATCGACACTACCAGATATGCTGACTTTTATTAATGCCAACCTCAACCCACAGAAATATCCGAAAGATATTCAACGTGCAATTAGTGAAACACATCAAGGTTTCTATCAAGTCGGTACGATGTATCAAGCATTGGGTTGGGAAGAATTTTCTTATCCAGCACCTTTACAAACTTTATTAGACAGTAATTCAGAGCAAATCGTGATGAAGCCTAATAAAGTGACTGCCATTTCCAAAGAACCTTCAGTTAAGATGTTCCACAAAACTGGCTCAACAAATGGCTTTGGATCTTATGTGGTGTTTATTCCAAAAGAAAATATTGGTTTAGTCATGTTAACCAATAAACGTATTCCAAATGAAGAACGCATTAAGGCAGCGTATGCAGTATTAAATGCAATAAAGAAATAATCGTCTTGTTTAAAAACAAAAAAAGAGAAATGAATAAACTCATTTCTCTTTTTTTATACATTTATTCTTTAAAAGAACCAAACATATCCTAGACTTGATTTCATCCAGTCTTGATGGTTTTGTTGCTCATAGTCCCAATTCAATCGAACAGCATTATTGCGATTAATCACATATTGCCACTGAGTATTTACTCTCAAATTCCATTGGTTTTGATCTTTCCAATATGGCAATTCAATTTGCACCACAGAGTTGAAACGCTCAAACCATTGATTGATACAACCTAAAGTTGGCCCCATACCTACGCGCCACCCTTTATCTAGATTTGAACCTGTTTGTACGTAGGTCTGTACTTGTCCATAGCAAATATGCTTTCGCCCATAGTCTGCAAGACTGTAACCGACCTGAGCATTAAAGCTTGCTACGCCGTGTTGTTTGTCTTCACTAAAGCTTCCATCATGAATAGCTTCTTGACGCCAACCTAAGTTAAAACCCCAACTCAGTGGTGTTTTAAATGGTTGAATCGGGTTATAAGAGTTCACTTCTAACAGATCAAGACGTTCTAGTTTTAAATGGTCATCTCGCCACTGTGCATTACCATTTAAAAATAGTAATTGAGTACCTGCACGATAGCCTCCTTGAGGATCTATTAAATCATGATAGGCTTGGCGATGACCAAGTTCGATAAACTTATCGCCTTGAACCTCACCAGCTTTTAATGAAAGATTACGTGCGTTATGGCCTTGAGTCGGCTCCTTTGTTGGTCTTTTTGGTTCTTGACGTTGCTTATCTAAATCAATCTGACTTCTGAGTGCTAAAAGCTGACGTAACTGCGGCTGAGCAATGCTTTCTTCAACTTTACGACCAATAAACTGTAGATATAAATCATCGTAAGCCATCTCGAGGATTTTAGCCTGATCCTGCTCAGTAAATGATTTTAAAATCTGAGAAGACTGCTGTATAGGCAGCATCGCAATTTGATGAGCCACCTTCGCCAGTGAGGCGCCATGCTGATGAGCTTGGGCCAATAATTGGGTTTCTAAAGCAGGTCGATATACAGGAGCTTTGGTGAGCCCCTGCTGCTGCATCGATTTAATGGTTTCCATTGGAATCGATGCATAGGTGAATTTCTCTTGCAAGTTAGATTCAGGTTTTACTAAATCCACTAACCCCAACAATCGATAGGCACAGTTATCACTCACAAAATAATAAGGAAAGCTCACATGTTGCATTTCCCAAATATGGCTTACTAAAAACCGAGTTTCTTCAGGTGATAGATTTAACTCATATTCCCACAAATCGCGGCTTTCAAAATCACCATACTCTTTTACCTTACGATAATAAGGCATCAATGAATATTCGCCTGGATACTGCCCCGTTAAACCTTTCCATGCATATGACCAGTTGTCGTTGCCTGCCACAGTTGCTGCATAGTTTACGGCGTAAGAGACAAGGTTTAACTGCTGTTGATCTTTTGGGTCCAAACGCAATAACGTATGACCAAACATTGAGCTAGGATTGCCCATAAAATCGGTCGCATAAATTAAGGTCGCTTTATGAGGCTTAATCTGCCCAATCCAGTTTTCAAATTCGGTACACTTTACTTGAGGCAATTCATTTTCTTGAATGCCGACTTTTTGCATGAGCCATTGACTACGTGCCGGAAACTTACAACGAATAGACTGATTATCTTGAGCAGGCACAAATAATGCTGAAATGTCAGCTTTTAGTTCTTCTTTTAAGTTATTTTTTCCATTTTCTGATAAGAAATAGCCAGAATAAGTAACCTCACTTTTCTGATTTTTATTGGCATACATCAGCCTTTGCCATGTAATGTCTTGATCTAGATTTTGTTGTTCTGCAATTGACCAATATTTTTGAATAGATGGATTTATATCTGCTGAATAAGCAATATTCACTGCCAGAGAGGCAAAAACTAAAACAACTGACTTCATTAAGCTCATCAATTTTTATCATTAAATATAAGAAAAACCCTGCCATACGACAGGGTTTTCAGTTTCAAACTTATACGTAAGCTTTTAAAACGTCATCTTTAGCCATTACTGTTTGTAATGATGCTAAAACTTGAAGCGTATTTTGATTATTTGCAGAATAGATTTCACCAAAGTTTGCTTTTGAAACTTTAAAGAAACGATCTTTGTCTTGAGGTTTGATTTGCATTAACTCAGCAAGTACGTTCAGGCTTTCACCTTGGCCTACTGCCATATCACGTGCTAAAGCTTCAGCATTTTCATTTGTGAATGTAACCACTTGCGCAGTTACTGTTCCGCCTTGACGGCAGCCTAAAGTACCAAAAGTAATCCCTAGTAATTGGTTAGTAAAAATACCATTTGTTGTTGCAGCAAGAATTTTAGGCACCACTCCTTTTTGGCCAGCCCATACTTGCGTACCCACACCACAACCTACATCGTTATCAGCCATAGCAACACTTGAACCAGCTGCTAACAAAGCAGCTAAAGCTAATTTTTTTAACATAGATGTATATCTCCAAAATCATTATTGATTGTTTCTTATGTATTGTTATGTGTAATTCTTATTACACGATATTAAAGATAGCGAGAAGGCTGTGATTTAGCAATTAAAAAATAAATAATATGATGAAAAGTGCTAACGAAAAAATTTACCTTAGATTCCAGTTACCTTGATTATCTCGATGACCTAATATTTTAAGCACGAGAACCAAACTTAAAAGTAATAATAAATACCATGACCCCAGTTTACCCCAACCTACCATATGCCAAGCATCTACCTGACTTGGATAGAGCCAGATTTTATAAAAAGTACTAATATTTTCAGCAATCCAGATTAGAAAAGCGAGGGTCAACAATACAGGTAACATCGGGATTTTAAATTTATATTCATTTAGCTGAAAATAAAGTTTGGTCTTCCAAAAAATAAAAATACTGATCGCAAATAAAATATAGCGAATATCAGGTACAAAAAATTTACTCATAAAGTTTATATATGAGAAAAATGCGAGTAAAAGCATCGTTCCAAAACTTGGAAGTTTTTCAAAAGAAACCTTAAATAATCGGAGTGATCGCGCAAAAAAACTACCTACAGCCGAATACATAAAGCCTGCAAATAAAGGCACAGTTAAAATTTTAAATACCGCAGGCTGAGGATATTGCCATGATGCAATCGCAGGATGCGTTAAAAATATTTCCATGACCATCGCCATGACATGAAATAAAGCAATAACTTTAGCTTCTGCCCATGATTCAAGTTTTAAATATAAAAGACAGATCTGAATCAGCACTGCATAGATGAGTAAATAATCATAACGATAAAAACCCATATATTCATGGCTTCCCATCGGTGCTGTTAAAGCAAAAGCAATTAAAAGTAGAATACCAAACAAGGCTGCCGAAACAGCCTTGCCGATAAAATGAATGGGTAAAATCAGATGGCGCACAAAAAACTATCCTAGATATTTAGCACTATACTCATGTACTGTATCTACAAAGATTTTTGGTTGCGCAGGGTCTACCCACTGGGTAATACCGTGGCCTAAGTTAGCAACGTAACCTGTTTTTTCACCGTTTGCATAAGCATCGTCTAACATTGCTTTTACAGCTTTTTCAATTGAAGCAGCCGAGCCATATAAAACAGCAGGGTCAAGATTACCTTGTAGCGCTACACGTCCCGACACAATATTACGAGCTGTATTAAGTGGAGTAGTCCAATCTAAACCTAATGCATCTGCACCAGTCGTAATCATTGGCTCTAACCATTGACCGCCACCTTTAGTGAAAACAATAACAGGAATACGGCGACCATCTTTCTCACGTTGCAAACCAGCAATGATTTTATTCATGTAGTTTAAAGAGAATTCGACATATTCACGATGTGCTAATGCCCCACCCCAGCTATCAAAGATCTGGATAGCCTGAGCACCTGCATCAATTTGAGCATTTAAATAGTCAGTAACTGAATCTGCTAGATGATCAAGTAAAGCATGCAAAATTTCTGGTTGCGCGTACATCATCTGCTTGGTAAAACGGAACTCTTTACTTGAACCACCTTCAACCATATACGTTGCTAATGTCCAAGGACTACCAGAAAAACCAATCAGTGGAACTTGGCCACCTAAAGCAGAGCGAATTGTGCTTACTGCATTCATCACATAATCAAGGTCTGACTTTGCATTTAGCTTGGGTAAATTCGCGACATCTTGTTCAGTACGAACAGTTTTTTGAAACTTAGGGCCTTCACCCGTTTCAAAATAAAGCCCTAAGCCTAATGCATCAGGAATTGTTAAAATATCTGAAAATAAAATTGCTGCGTCTAAATCGTAACGGCGTAAAGGCTGCAAAGTCACTTCACAAGCAAATTCTGTATTTTTACATAGAGATAGAAAGTCGCCTGCTTTTGAACGTGTTTCACGATATTCAGGCAAATAACGTCCTGCTTGACGCATCATCCATACCGGTGTGGTATCTACAGGTTCGCGTAACAAAGCTCGTAGGAAACGATCATTTTTCAAAGTCGTCATTACCAATCTCTATATTCTTTATGTGGCAGCATCATATCAAAAACATAAAGATTTTTATAATTTCAATTTCACACAAAAAACTCGTCAATCTACTAAAAAATGCATATTTACACAAAAGTCTACTGCAAGCAGCAAGGTTTTCTGCAATACTTGCAACATGTTACATCGGGTCTATTGATATTCTTTTAACCACTAAATTGCCAATCTTGGGCTCATAGAGATGAGTTATTGGTAATTTTATGCAATTTTAGATTAGATCATGCCCCTATTGCTTATATGAAAATTCTTAAGGTTGAATTACATGTTTGTTCGCTCATTACTCGCTATGAGTTTAAGTTGTATTATTGCTAATGTTGCTTTTGCTGCTTCAACAACTGAGCAACCCCTGAACCCTAAAAAGGTATCAGCTCCTGTAGAAGATCCGATTGATCCTTTAGCAGTAGATGCAGCTTCAACTGTAAAAGCTCAAGCTTCGACACAAATTACCGCTCAAGAACAAAGTGACTTAAATCGAGCGTCAACAACATTACAAAATTTGCAAAAAACTGAAGACCAAAATGCTGATTCAGGTATTGCCGCTTCAGCACCGGTAGCCGTAGCTAAAACGACCACAACAACTGCAAAGACTTCAGCTCCAGCAGTTTCTTGGACATTAGATAGCTTAAATTCGGCTGAATGGTATGAAAATATTGGTAAAGGCCAGTTTCCAGTTTACGCTCGTGCTCACGTCATGCTAAATAATGCACATGCATCACCAGGTGCAATTGACGGTATGAGTGGCAAAAACACTTTAAAAGCAATCTCTTCATTCCAGCAAATGAATGGTTTATCACCTACTGGTGAACTGACTAAAGAAACTTGGGATGCATTAGTTGCTAAGCAAACAAAACCTTCATTTATTGAATACACCATTACTGATGCTGATTTAAAAGGCCCATATGCACAATCAATTCCTTCTGATTATGCTTTACAGGCTAAAATGAAAGGTTTGTATTACACTCGTGTTAGCGAAATGTTGGGCGAAAAGTTTCATATCGATGAAGCTTTCTTAAAAACAATCAATCCAACAGCAACATTCAAAAAAGCGGGTGAAAAAATCATTGTTCCAAACGTACGCAATGATTTACCAGAAGACATTCATTTGATTATTGCGCATAAAGGTGCAAAACAATTGTATCTCTTCAATAGCCGTAACCAAATGATTGCGTCATTTCCTGCAACAATTGGCAGTACTGATACGCCTTCTCCGACCGGTACTTACAAGGTAGTTGGTGTGGCTCGTAATCCTTGGTATAGCTACTCACCATCAAACTTTATTCAAGGTAAAAACTTGAAACCTCTTTCTTTACCACCTGGTCCAAATGCACCTGTAGGTAATATCTGGATTGGTTTAAGTAAAAAATCTTTTGGTATTCACGGGACACCAAACCCGTCTTTAATTTCTAAAACAGCTTCTCACGGTTGTATCCGTTTAACGAACTGGGATGCTAATGATTTAGGTAATAAAGTACGTTCAGGCGTAACTGTTAAATTCCTTGAGTAATCCATCTAAAAAGAAAGCCTGCTTTACGCAGGCTTTTTTATTAAATTTTTACTATATCTCACTAGAATACTTAGTTATTGTTTTGATTATAAAAATAAAACCAGCCTAGGTTTACTAATTACACAGCAATTTTTGTATTTAGAATATTCAACATGGTTTGCATTTTAGCTTCTGTTTCTAACCATTCAGCTTCAGCATCTGATCCTTCCACAATCCCCGCACCAGCATATAAGCGCATTTTATTTTCACTGAGTAGACCACATCGAATCGTCACTACCCATTCTCCATTACCCTCGGCATCCATCCAGCCTACTAACCCCGTGTAATAATGTCGGTCATAACCTTCATGATCTAAAATAAACTGCTTAGCAACATGAGTTGGTGAACCACAAACCGCTGGTGTTGGATGTAATTCTAATGCAAGGTTTAATGCATTCGGTGCCTGTTGTTTGAGCATACCTTGGAATTCTGATGATAAATGCAGCATTGTTGATGTTTCTAAAATATCTGGAAATTCAGAAACCTTAAGCTCTACACAATGAGTGGCTAAATTTCTAATAATATTTTCAACCACAATTCGATGTTCATGTTGGTCTTTCTCAGAATGATTTAATTCTTGTTGGCTGACGAAATTTTTTTCAGAAATCGGTGATTTGGGCCTAGAACCGGCCAAAGGATTACTGGTTACAATACGACCTTGTTTTGATAAAAGCAGTTCTGGGCTTGCGCCTAGAATATAATTATTATGTTCTACTGGAATCACAAAATTATAAGCATTTGGATTTTGTTTTAATAAAGCAGCCAATAAATTTTCTGGCTCTTGATGATGGTTAAACTCATATTCAACAGCCTGAGAAAGAACAACTTTTTCTACCTTCTTTTTTTCAAAAGCATCTAAAGCTAACTGTACTGTACCTTCAAATTTTTGGCGTTGAATGAGTAATGATTTATTAATTACCTCAATGTTATTACGTTTTTTTAATGAGTTAATCGTAGAAGATGCTTGTGTTATTTTTTTATGATCAGCATAAAAATTTAAGCTACTTTTCTTTGTAATATCAAAAGGTATAGCACCAATTAAAACTGGATTTTGATGGCCTTGCTTTTTAATTTCTTCAAAACATTTTGCAATCTCATCATTAAATAGTGCGGTATTTGCTGCAGGTGTATTTAGCGTTTTAACGAATTCGTTCACTTCGAGATAATAATTTTTCGTAGAGAAACATGAAAATTTCTTTTGACCGATATGATCTAAATTTTGCTCTACTGATATTTGAGTCTGCATCATCTGTATATCACCTCTCACATTGATTTTTTTTCAAGCAAATTCTGTAGTACTTCTTTTTAAATATAGGAGTATAAAAATACTGAAACACACATTAATGCAAATGATTATTATTATCAATAATAAAATTAGTTTTCAATGCAAGAAATTGTAATTATCTCGTTATTTGTAAAAAAAAATTGAACTTTAATCTCTAGATTTATCTCGATTGAACTTTCTTGACTAAGGTAAAAATAAAGAAACTCGCCATCTAATTGTTTAAAATTTATATTTTTAAAATCAATAATTTGCTTATATTTTAAATAAATTGCTTTAATGATACTTTCTTTAGCAGAGAATATTACCAAATATAAATATGCTTGTTTTTTTTGCAGCTTTTCAATTTCTGCTTGTTCGTTTTTATTTAGAAAAACATCATAAAATTCATCTTTCTTTTGAAAAAAAATATGATGTTTTTGAGACTCTATATCGATCCCAAATATTTTTTCTTGAACCGTGGTATTTCTAGCATATGCGATGGCATGACATGATTTTTTTGATCCAACATGGCTAATCCCACCTATCACTCCTTCGGGCCATAGCGGTTCCCCATGTCTACCTTGATAGACAATAAAATGTTGTAAATTGAGGCTTTGTAATGCATATTTTGCTGCTAAGCGTCCCGTCAAGAACTCTAATTGACGAATGAAGCGTGAGCTTTTTATATTCGGTGGAAGAAATATATTCAGCTCCTGATAGATATGATCAAGCTGAGGTATTTCTTTGATTTCACTGAGCTGGACTTTATGTATATCTAGCCCGAAAGCTGTTAGCTTTTCATATTGAATATTTATTTCATCCAGACATGAATTAGCCCCTCTATTTACTGGCTTCTCCGTATTCATAGCCTGCACTTTATTCAATATTCACGGTCAATGTTTCAACGATGGCAGCAATGTTTTCAAGCATCTTTACTCGAGTCTCGGGATTGAGAAAGTAGAAATGGTCCCCTTCAAACTCAATACTTCCTAACCACTTTTCTGTGTGTTGTTGCCATGCATCCATCATTCTTTTGTTAGGAATATCAGGGTCCTGTTTGCCATAAAATGCAACAATCGGAACCTCAGTCTTGTGTATGTTCTCCCTTAGTAATTGATCGCTAAGATAGAAGTCGTTACGAATGATTTTGAGAAAGAATGTGAGTGCATCCTGATTATTTACAATTTCATCAGGAAAATTATTGTATCGTTTTAATTCATCAATAATTTTTTCATCAGTTAGCTCATGCTTGTACCGCATATGTTGAATATAGTAATGCTCAGGTCGGCTACTTATAACGATTAATCTCAACTGATCAATTATGGGTTTTTCATTCAAATAATTGAGTACTTTCCAAATCAAGCCACCTCCTACACTATGTCCAAATAAAATAAACGGTGTGTCTGAATAAGCTTGTATTTCATTGGCAATTTGCATAGCCAATAGATCAGGATCATCAATTAATGGTTCATTTATTTTTATACCATGACCCGAATATTCAATAGGAATAATACGAATATTGTCAGAGATCTGCTTTTTCCATGGATGATAAATACTCGCACTACTCCCCGCAGGCGGTAAACAGAACATATTATATTGATGTTTATTCACTTAAGAATTCTCCAAATATTAAGCATTTTTCTTTTATAAAAAATGCTTAAATCAGATTTCTGCGCTATTTTTTTAAACAGAAGTTGAAGCTAAATTGATAGTTTGAGTCGGTTGCCAAATAGCTGAGTCACGATGTGTCACAAAAATAACCGTAGAAGAAAGAGCACGTATCGTTGCAACAATTTCCTGCTCAGTCTCTTCATCCAAAGCAGAGGTTGCTTCATCAAGTATTAAAATTGGCGCATTTTTGAGTAATGCTCGCGCAATTGCGACCCGCTGACGTTCACCACCGGACAATGCGGTGCCTTGTTTACCCACCGATTGATTAATTCCTTCTGAACTGCGGTCAATTATTGCCCCTAGTGCGGCATCTCTTGCAGCCTTTTCTATCTCATCATCAGTTACATCAGATTTTCCTAAACGGATATTTTCAGCGAGTGTACCTGTGAACAAAATAGGTTCTTGCGTGACATAAGCGATATTCGAGACAAAATCTTCATATTTCATTTGATTAAGAGCTATGCCACCCAGGGTAATTTTTCCTCTTTGTGGATCATCAAACCTTGTAAGCAATTCAAGTAAAGTACTCTTACCACTACCGCTTGGTCCGGTAACCCATACTCTGCTCCCCGATGCGATGTCGAGAGATATATTTTCAATTGCTGGCGCATAGCTAACGTCTTGTATCGAAATATGATGGCCAGTAGGAATTTGAGGGTATAATGGCTCAGGCAACTCAGGTGGATGGGTGATCTGATTAAAATTGCGCAGTGCGGCAAACAAATCATTGATATGCAACCCTGCGGTAGCAAGTTCACCTAACGGCGCTGCTGAACGTCCAATTAAGACGAGTAATGCCAATACCAAAGCAGCATGATTGACTCCAACGATCACCAGATATGTTGCCATCCCTGCAATGGGTAAAACACTTGCCAAGGTTGCAACAAAACTTGCAAATGCAGCAGCACGGTTGATCCGTACTAATGTCTCTTCTTGCTCTTCCCAACGATGTTCTAGCCTTTGGACCGCACGTTCTGGTCCCGCGGCTGTGCGTAATAACTCAACATGATCAACCAATTCCAACGTTGCTTGTGAAGCAGCTAAATCGGCAGTATTACGTTTTTTATCAATATGCATGAGTGCACGTTGTGCTAGGAATTGAGCAAATAAAGAGAGTAAAAGTAAGCCTAAAGCGACAAATGCTACGCCTGCTCCGGCAAGCATGCCTATTCCTATTGTGAGAAACAAAGGCATAAAAGGCGCATGTAAAAAGGTTTGCAATTGATGAGCAGGAATACTCATAAACCCAGGAATTCCCTGTCCAGCAATCGTCTTAATCTGAGCACGCTGTTCATTGGTAAACCAAGAGAGCTTAGCACGAGCTAAAGATTTGCCTAACTCAGCAAATAGGTCCCCTGCTAAACGCACACCCGTGAGGAAGCCAGCACGAGTGACTATAACTGTCACTAATATTGCTACAATTGCACTGATGAGAACCCAGCTTGGTGACCATTGATTGACAATTGCAAATGCCAATACTGTATATGCGATTGCTTCAATTGCTGCAACAATGATCCATCCGATACCAACAATAATTAATTTTTGTTTTGCTGCACGAGGAAGCATCGAAAAAATCTGATCTTTATTTAATTTAGCAGCAGTATTCATAAAGATTTCCCTGAGTCAGTTGGGCCGTTAAGCACTAACCTGCTGTCGGCATGAGCAGCTAAGACAAGATCATGAGTGACCATGACGATAGTTTTATTCTGGTTTTTAGCTAAGTCGCTTAATTCCAATATTATTTTTGTCGCATTGGTCTGGTCGAGTGCGCTCGTTGGCTCGTCTAATAAAATAATAGGAGCTGAAGATAAAAACGCACGCGCTATTCCTAGGCGCTGTTTTTCACCGCCTGAAAGTAAAGTTGCATCTGCATTTAAATCTACTTTTAATTGGGCCTTGAGTAATGCCTGCTCAAGTTGTTCATCATTTGCATTAACGGCAGATAAGGACAAGTTTTCTCTTACTGTGGTCGGTAATACATCTCCACCTTGTGGAATAAACAAAACCTTTTCATGTCTTAGTTTTTCATGTAATTGCAAAATATCTGTTTTTGCTAATTGAACGACACCTTCTTGCAATACAGCGAACCCAGCAAGTGCTCGCAGTAAGGTTGTTTTTCCAACTCCACTTGGCCCTGTAATTGCAGTCATTGAATTTTTTGGAAATGAATAACTTAATCGATCCAATACTTTTTGATTTTCAATTGCAAAGCTTGCATTCACTATTTCAAGTGTTACATCTTGCTCAATCTGTTGTAGATTGCCCGATGAGAGTACTGGCTCTTTTAAGAATGCAGATAAACGACTAGCTGCAGCTCGCCCAGCAGCGACATAATCAAGACCATGCCCTAAACGTAGTGAAGGTGTCACGATGGCCAAACTAAAGAAAAGTGTTGCAGCCAAGGTCATGCTGTCGTATTGATAAGCTACAAAATAGGCTATGGCAAAGGTTGCAACAGCTTGTAGTAATGCAGTGGCAACAGCAGCAAGTGTTGCCACTTTACTCACCCAAGACACCATATTTTGAGTGAAATTTTGTGCTGCTTGAGTATAGGCTGTTAAAGCGCCAGATTGTTGCCCATATATTCGGTTATCACGAATGCCGCGCGCATAGTCATCAGCAGAACCAATAATATCTAACATGACCTGCATACGCGCAGCGCCATCCCGTTTTGATACATGGGGAACAATAATTAAATAATAGAGTGAAGCTATTGCACCAGGTAATAATACCCAAAGGGCCATCGGGCCAACCAACACAACTAATAAAACAATAGAAACTAAAGGGATTACAGCAAAAATCGCAATTTCCGACGGTAAATGCGCCACCATATGGTGTAAGGTTGCGATATCGTCGGAAACCAATCGTTTTAAGCTTTGGTCACCCTGTTTTGATAGGGTTGTGGTCGGTAACCGAATTAAATGATGAGCAATTTGACGACGTAATCGTGCCGAAAATCCAGCCTCTGCATCATGCACTAACCATGAAGCTAGTGCTGCCAATGCTGCCCCAACTATCCAAAAAACCGCTGAAAAGATCACCCAATAAGAAGATAAATAACCAATCAACTGAATCATGCCCCACAGGGCAGTTAAAATAGCTAAACCTGAAAATACGGCAGCAAGCGTTCCTGCAAATAATTTAGGAAATGCTGGCTTGAGTGCAGGTGCCAAGGAAGAGTCTGTCATCAGATGAGATAACTTTAAATCAGACATGCTTATCTCTCTTTATATTCATAGAAAAAGCGGTACTTAAAATAAAATCTCGCTTCAATTGACCGGCAAGAATTGCTATTTTCGGCTTTAAAAAAGCATGAATAAGAAAATCATATAAAAAGTATTTTTTTAAAAACTTTAATTGCATCAAAAAATTCCTAACCACCCTATCAAAATATTTTTAGATCATTTTCTAGACTGTAAAAATTAATATGGATTTGTCTAAATCATTCTGGTTGATATGACTAAAAACCAACTGTACGTTTAGAGGCACCTTGTAGATCAAAAATAACGTCATCAATTAAGTTATCAATCTGACGTGTATCTCGGTGATGTGCCGTAGTAATTAAATGAGCCATATTTCCAGAGGTTGCCAGATAATGCTTTTTCCAGATGTGCTCTGAAGGACACGGAAATACCACAGTGATTGAATTCGGATTCCGCCAAGCAGGAATGCCCACTGCTTGAAAGCGATCAACTGCGTACTGGGCCATTTTTAGACAATGTTGAATTCTCTGCCGTCTTTGTAAATTGGTTTGGCTACGTATTGCCGCCCACATCAACAAGACAGTATGGCCATTGCGAGAACCACTAATGGTTTGATCACGTGTAGAGATATAGTCAACATCTACCGATATACGCTCTACATTTTGGCGTTTGGCCACAACAATGCCACACGGAATCGGTGAACCAATCATTTTATGACCAGACACACAGATCGAGTCGATGCCATGAGCAAAGGAAAACGCTTGAGGATGATCAACAAAAGGTAAAATCATGCCACTCAAGGCAGCATCGGCATGAATATAATAATCTCGGCGCATGATTCCGATTTGCGCTAAGCGCTCTTGAATTATTTCAATATCATCAATTGCGCCGGTCATGGTCGTACCAATATTTGCAAAAATAATGGGATGACTTTCTTTATTGGTTTTTATTTTACGGATTAAATCATCATAGTCGATTTCACCATTATCCAATGATTCGATCACACAAGATTTCATCTGCAATAATTTGGCGATTTTTCCCACCGAATAATGCGTATCTTTTGAGTAATATAATGTGGAATCAGGAAATAGCTCACGCGCCAGATAGCAGCCAAACATATTACCTTCTGTGCCACCATTGGTTACGTATCCCCAGCTTTCTTCAAAGGGAATTTGAAAAATTTCAGCAAAATACGCCATCACATCTTTTTCAAAATCAAAAGAATTCAATGCGTAATTGCTATAGTCTTTCCAATCACCACAATTATTAATAGAGAATTTGAAAAAACGGAATAAAGCGGAATAATCAAAATCTGCAGATTCAGGATATCCAATATTGAAGTATTGATGTTTTAAACAGTAATTCCAGAATGTCTCTATTCTCTCTTGATCAGCAGGCGATAAAATCATTTTTTGCTCCGTTAATATGACGATTACAAGTCGTCTAAGGAGTCGCTATCAAAGATATAAATTTTATGTATAAATTTAGCGACCAGGATTTGTCGTATGCCTTATGATGGCAACCCTCTACCCTGCAATCCTTTGCCGTGCATCAACCAATGACCACCAATTTGATAAAGTGGGTGTGCGTCCTAATTCTTCAAAACTAATATTGATTCCCTGTGCTTTGAGTTCCGAAGAAAACTGCATAATTCGTAATGAGTCCAATCCATAAAGAATCAGGTTTTCTTCTGGATCTAATTCATCTTCTTCAATAAGCTGCTGGACCTTTTGCTCTAGCCAAGGTCGTGTAATGCCTGTTGCCACCTGTCCCACTACAGATTCGGTATCCACGACTTGACCGCAACGTGAAGATACATATTTCAAAGCTAAGCGGTGTTCTTCTTCTGAAAAATCGGCAACTGCATCTCCAACAAGAAAGGGTTGTATGTCACTCATAAAAGCTTCAATTGCCGTAACCATACAACCGATATGGGCATAGACACCGCCAATAATGAGCTGATCACGATTCCAGTTTTGCATTCTTTCAAGCAAATCCGAACGTTTAAACGCGCTATAACGCCATTTCGTTAAAACAATGTCATGTTCAGCAGGAGAAAGTTGATCAATAATTTTTTGCTGATCGATTGTTGAGGCTGGCAAACCCGGTCCCCACATCGCATTCAGTAATGCTCGATCTGCCGCTGGCTGTTCATAAGGCTGTGCTGTATAGACAACAGGAACATTGTTCTGATGTGCCCAAGTTCTTAGTTGAACTAAATGATTAACAACCGTTTTAATTAATTCACTTTCAGCATCGTAAAAATTTAAAAAGTAGCGCTGCATATCATGAATTAATAAAACTGCTCGAGAAGGATCTAACTGCCAGTCTGTTTTATTATTTGGATAACTCTCTCTTTCGGGCATGAGATAAGTAGAAATTTTTGAAATAGCCATATGCTGCTCAATATTTATTAAGATGTTGTAGATGTATTTAAAATGCTGCGAAGTTGTTTTTTGTCCACCTTACCGACTGCGGTCAGTGGCAAACTTTCGATTAATTTGATCTGGTCTGGAAGTTTGTATTGTGCAATGCCTAACTCCATGAGATGGCGTCTGAGCACAACAGCTTTAAGTTCAGGATTTCGAGAAACAATAAAGGCACAACTCTTTTCACCAAATTGTTCATCAACAATTGCGACCAAAGCTGCGTGCATAACTTCCGGATGTAGAAGAATAAGTTTTTCTATTTCTTCCGAAGCAATCTTTTCACCACCACGGTTAATCTGGTCTTTAATTCTTCCTACTACACGTAAATTACCATCCGAAGTACGCTGCACGAGATCGCCTGAATAGTAATAGTTGTCCTCATCAAAGACCTGTGAATTATGTTCAGGGCTTTGGTAATAACCACAGAAGGTATAAGGACCACGAGTCGCAAGCATTCCTATTTCACCTTCCGGAACTTCTTTATACTGTTCATCCACAATTTTGATTTCATCATCAGAACTGATAGGACGCCCTTGGGTCGTAAAGATTTGCTCGTCGGAGTCATCGAGTCTGGTGTAATTGACCAAGCCTTCGGCCATTCCAAATACTTGTTGTAATTTACAATTGAGGATTTCAGGAACTTGACGGGCTAAAGATTCAGGGAAACTTGCTCCCCCCACTTGAAGCAACTCTAAAGACTGGATTTGATCTTTATATTGCGCGGCTTTTTCTAGCCACATAATGACAGCACTCGGCACTAAAGATGCCATATTGATTTGATGTCTTTGAATAATAGAGAAGCAATTGAGCGGTTCAGGATTTGGTGCCATCACAACACATCCACCTGCATGTAAAACACCTAATGCACCAGGTGAACTCAACATAAAGTTATGAGGAGCTGGTAGAGCGCACAATAACCGGGTATTTGAGTTTAAACCGCAAATCTCGGCACTGGCCCGCACACTATAGTCATAGTCATTATGCGTGCGTGGAATAAGTTTTGGTGTTCCCGTACTTCCACCTGACAACTGAAAGAAAGCAACTTCATCAGCAGGTGTAGATGAAAAATCGACTAAGGTCTTTGCTGGTGTTTCAATCCAGTCTAATAGTCCGAAATCGGTAGCTTGATGATTGAGCATCAAAATAATTTCAGGACTTAAATTTACTTCATGAAGTGAGTCAATAAATTGATTATTGCTAAAGACTTCATGCTGACGCGAACCAATTAAAAGCTTAGGTTTAATCTGTTTAATAAAGGCATTTAGTTCATATTGGCGATGGCTATATAGCGCATTGAGCACAACCACGCCTGCTTTAAGCAAGGCAAAAAAGACAATATAAAACTCCGCAACATTGGGAAGTTGTACTAAAGCAGTATCACCCTTGCCCAAGCCTTTTTCAGCTAGTCGAGTAGCTAAATTTGTTGATAGCCGGTCCAGCTCGATATAACTCAACTGACGCTCACCACAAATAATTGCTGGCGAATGCGGATGCGATTGAACCCCTACCGTTAAAATGCGCGTCAAAGGTTGGTCACTCCAATAACCTTTATTTCGATAGTGTTGCGCTCTCTCGGGAGACCAGCGAACAAACTCAATCAACTGATTTTTCATGACATTCTAAATATTCAATTTAATTTAATGGTTATCAAGCTATTGATTCTTCGTAAATTTTCTTACTTCTCGGCATAAATATTTAATTTGAATACCGACAAAAGAAAACTCTTAAGACGGACAAGCTATATATTCACAGCAAAATTGGAAATGATTAACAAATGCAACTGGTAATCATTTTCATTTGTTTGTATGATGCTGAAACAAGATTAATTTGTCAACCGAGTTATCGTTCAATGTGTGAATTAACTTCGATGCAAGCGGCCTGCTGGTTTGGTCGCTCTGGCAACGCAACTTTAGGTGGGGTTGCTGCCCACCTCTATGCAGAATTTGACGGTCAATTTATTGATCTACAAAAATTACATTTAGCACTTCAACGACTTTATAAAGAACACACTATTTTGAGATTAAGTTTGAGCGCCGATGGCATCGCAAACATCATGTCTGAGAAGGCTCAACAGATATTAGAAGTCGATGATTTTTCAAACCTTAGCGATCATCAAATTGAGCAAATGCTCATGCAGAAACGTGAGCAATGGACCCATCAAAAACTTGATTTAAGTCAGGGCCAGACTGCAAGATTTTCTGTAAGTGTTCTTAAAAATAATATTTTTCGTTTTCATATAGATACGGACATGATTGCTATAGATCCGTCCAGTTTTTTGAACTTGATGGAAGATCTTTCTTTGTTTTATGAAGACCCAGAAATATCATTCTCCCGTCCGCCTAATTTTTTTGACTGGTATCAAAAAATACGGACAGACCCTGACCTAAAAAAATTAAACCAACGAGACCGCTTATGGTGGAAACAACGTCTGCCTCATATTAGCCCTGCTCCGTCTCTACCTTTCATTCATCAAGAATTCAAAACAGCAAAAAGTGATCGTTTAAGTATTTGGTTATCGCCAAAAGAACGAAAAACATTACAACAACTTGCTAGAGAACAACACATTACCGTGACCAACCTGATATTAGGTTTATTTGCCTATACGCTTGGTCATGCAACCAAAGATCACAGCTTCCGATTAAATATTCCTACTTTTTGGCGTGAGCCGGTTTTAAAAAATGTCGAAGGCACTATTGGCGATTTTGCTAATTTAGTCATCCTTGATGTCGATATGAAAGGGACAACAACCTTAGCCGCATTCTGCAAACAAATAGCAAATCAAATGCTTGAGTTATTAGAGCATTCACATTATTCGGGTGTGAATGTTCTACGTGACCTGTCTCGTTATCATGGTAGTGCACAGATTGCTCCTGTGGTATTTACAGCAGCACTTGACTTAGAAAATGATAATTTACTTTCCGAACGTGTCCGCCGTGTTTTTGGCTCAATGAATTGGGTCATTTCACAAGGGCCACAAGTTGCACTTGATGCACAAGTTGCTCATGTAGATGACGGTATTTTAGTTAACTGGGACATCCGTTTAGATGCTCTACCCAAAGAATGGATCACGAATTTATTTAAATCTTTCATTCATTTACTTAAAAATCTTGCAGCGCACCCTGAACAACTTAATACACAAATTATAAGCCCAGCCCAAAATACCTCATCAGATCGTACGTCTCAAAAATCATTAAACGCGTTACAGCAAGCCTACCTATTAGGCCGAACTCAAGCCCTTCCTTTAGGTGGTGTTGCCATGCAAGAGTTTAGGCAGTATCACGGCGAAATGGATATTGTTTTATTAAAACAGCGATTGACAGAAATGGTACGGCGGCATGACAGCTTACGAACCTATATTGATAAAAATAGGTTAATACAATATGTAAGCGATCAAGTGAGTGTCAATTTAAAAGAAATAGACCTAACTACATGGGAACCTGAACGTACATCTCACCACATCGAGTCCTATAAAAATAGTTATACGCATGAGCTATTTGATTTAAATCAGCCGCCTTGGAATATCACGGTTTTTTTATTAAAAAATAATCTACTAACGATTTTTGTCCGCTTTGATGCATTAATTTTAGATGGCCGATCTATAGCTTCACTTATGTTAGAGCTATTCGACGGACAACAACATGATATCCAAACACAAATAGAAGAAAATGAAGTGGAAAATAGCTTGTCTGTTCATCAGACAGATATGGCTTACTGGGAAAGAAAATTTTCTAAATTATCGTCTATTCCAACACTTCCTTGGAAAACACCCTTACAACATTTACCGACTTCACTTTACCAACGTAACAGTCTAATTATAGAAAAAGATCAATTTAAACAGTTGTCTAAAATTGGAGCGAAACATTCACTGTTTAAAAACTCAGTCATCATGGCGATTATTTTGGAAGGGCTATCTCATTGGAACACTGACAAATCTCTATGTGTTGCTGTTCCTACACTTCCCCTCTATGCCGGACCATTTTCCAATAGTTCTACGTTTATTGCTGTTGAGTGGAAAACTTCAGATCAATTTGCTGAACAAGCAAACCGTTTGCAAACTGAAGTTTTAGAGGGTTTACAGCATCTTTCATTTTCAGGCGTTGATCTCGCTCGACTATTATTTGAAAAAGTTGGCACTGCTCCAGTATTACCGATTGTAATTACAAATGGTTTGTCATGGCCTGTATTATCTGAATCTCATCCTATTCAGCAACTAGATGGCCTTACTCAAACACCTCAAGTTGCAATTGATATTCGCTTTAGCACAAGAAATGACGGCGCTTTGATTTTCGATATTGATTATGCCCAAGAAGCATTTCCTCCCCACATGATTGACGATTTCTTGGATGCGCTACAACTGGCAATCAAGCAAATTATTGACTCAGAAATATTCAGTTTTGATCTCAGTAATTTTTTAAGTGAGCTTCAAAATAAACGACCATATTTTAAGAATAATGAGTCCAATCATTCATCTATACCACTTGAAAATAATGCTAAACAGCAAAATCAACTACTTGATATTTATTTAGAAGTGATAGGTCACACGCCAAATAAGGAAGTGGACAACTCAACTCATTTTACTCATCTCGGGCTGCGTCCACATCATTTAAAGGTCGTTTCAAAACGTATCAATGAAACATACGCGATTCAGCTCTCACCTGTTCAACTTATTCAATGTCGCAATATTGCTGATGTAGAGAAACTACTAACACCACATTAATTCGTATTTTTAACTTTCATAACTTTGGAAACAGATAAAGTATAAACATGAAAAAAATAGATATTACCGGAATTGGTATTGGGCCATTCAACTTAGGTTTAGCTGCTCTTTTGTCTCATCATCCCGAAATCAAAAGTGTATTTTTAGAACGCAAACCAGAATTTCGATGGCATGAAGGGCTGCTATTGCAAGGCACGACATTACAAGTCCCTTTCTTTGCCGACTTGGTTACTATGGCCAATCCCTGCCATCCATTAGGCTATATTAATTATTTACATCAACATGATCGCTTACATCAGTTTTATTATTACGATAGTTTTTTAATTCCACGCCGTGAATACGACCATTATTGCCGTTGGGCTTCAAAACAATTACCTGATTGTCGATTTGGAGAAAACGTAAGTCATGTGGAATATGACGCCAAGCTCGATAAATTTATTATAGAAAGTGAATCAGCTTCGGGCGAAAAACAAAAATATATAAGCCAAAATCTGGCGATTGGTATTGGGACTAAACCTCGAATTCCTACGTGGCTTGAAACATGCAAACACCCTTTAGTAAAACATTCTGCGGAGTTTGCGAAAATTCAGGAACAACTCAAACAATGTAAACAAGTCACGGTTATTGGCTCAGGCCAGAGTGCAGCAGAATGTGTGCTTGCTTTATTTAATTCACTTACACCAGAACAAGTAAAAGCAGGTGCATCTATTCGTTGGATCACACGTTCTGCCGGCTTTCACCCGATGGAATATTCTAAACTTGGACAAGAGTGCTTTACCCCTGCATATATGCAATATTTCCAAAGCCTGCCTAGAGATAAACGCCGCGATATTGCTGCTAGTCAGGGCCTGATCTATAAAGGGATTAGCTTCTCAACCATTGGCGATATATATGATGTGCTTTATGAGCGTTCAGTGGCAGGTGAGAAATCCGGTTTAAGCTTATACACAAGCTGTGAGGTTGAATCGGTTGAAGAACTTGAATCGGGTTCTCTGCGTTTAACCTGTTTGCACACCCAACTCGATCAACGTTGCGAATTAGAAACTGATGCCCTTGTCGCAGCTACAGGCTATGTTCATGATTGGCCTGAATGGTTCCAAAATATGAAGGGTTCTATTTTAGCTGTTGATGATAAAAATGATTGTATTGTTCAAGAAGACTTTACCGCTTTACGTTGTGATCAGGGACAAGGTCGAATTTTCATTCAAAATGCCGAGATTTTTCAGCAAGGTGTAGGTTCTCCTGACTTAGGAATCGGAGCAACCCGAAACTCAGTGATTATTAATCAATTACTGGGGCGTAATGCTTATCGAATTCCTAAACAGTCTTCTTTCCAGCACTATGGTTTACCAAAATAAAATATGAATATTATAAAAAAACCCGCGATTGCGGGTTTTTTTATTCGGTTGAAGATTACAACAAATTAAAAGTCATATGATACAGATAGCATATACGTTCTTGGTGCGCCTAAAGCCAAATTCGTCAATTGTGGCTGTGCCCAATACGCTTTGTTGGTTAAGTTGTAGATATTGGCACGGAAAGTCACTGGGTGGTTCTCGACTTTCGTGCTATAGCGTGCGCCAACATCTAAGAGCGTACGCCCAGGTACGGACAAGGTATTTTCTGCATTAATATATTGCTTGGAAACTGCATTGATATTTCCTGATAAGGTTAAAGTCCCTTGTGCTACTTGAGTATCCCACTCTGCTCCAAGCTTAGCCTGATTTTTTGGCACAGCAACTGCTGTATGACCATCGTTTACTCCACTCTTAGTCTTGGTAAGTTCAGGATCAAGATAGGTAAAGCCACCCATTAAACGCACATGTTCAATCGGTGAACCAAAGAATGACCATTCAACACCACGATTTCGTTGTTCTCCATCCGAAACAAAAGTAGATAAGTTATTCACAAGCTTTGAAGGATCTAAATAACTATTTGGTTTGGTAATTTCAAATGCACTCAATGTATGAGCAAATGTCCCCAAATCAACCTTCAAACCAAGTTCCTGTTGTTTGGTTTTTTGAGGAGGAAATATTTCCCCTGGATTTGATGCATTTGCAGGCGCCTGATCACCCTTTGTCAAACCTTCAATATAGTTTGCATAAACAGAAATTTTATCATTCGCTTTAATCAGTAAGGCGACACCAGGCGTGGTTGCTGATTTAGCATTTTCAGGTAATGTATTAACAGAACTTGTTGCTTTTACATTCTGATGACGAAGTCCTAAAGTCAACTGTACTTTATCTTGAGCAAACGACAATGTATCGGCTAAACCAAAGCTAGAGGTAGAGAGTGTCGAATGAAATAGAAACGGCGGTGTAAACTCCGGTTTAGGCCCCCAATTTGGATTTGGATCATAAATATTCGTAATAACAGGCTTACTAAAACCTGGGATAATTCTATAACCATAATCATCTTGTGCATGATTATAGTAGGTTGCATTGGCGACCCATTGATGTTTCACAGGCCCCGTCTCAAACTTACCTTTAAAACCAGCATCTGCTGATTTTTTATCGACGTCAAAAGCAAGTTGTCCAAGTGTTGAACTCAGTGTTCCAGTGCTACTCGTAATCGTTCCTGCACTTGCCCCATTATATTTATATTGGGTTGTACTTTGTCCATAAGCCGCATATGCCATTAACTGATCAGAAAAATCATATTCGCCACGAATCATGGCACCTTTATCTTTGGTTTCAACAGAGCCCCAATCCGGACTAAGTAAGGTATCCGCTTTCGGTGGTTTCGGAATTCCAACTGCAGTAGAGACGTTAACACCACGTGTTACACCATCAACATGATCTAAGGCATCGTAAGCATCAACAAAAACACGTGCTTTTTCACCTTGCCAATCTAAGCCAAGCGAAAATAAACGACTTTCTTTCGACTGATCATTAACTGCTGCATCACCATCTCGATACATCCCATTGATACGAACGCCGAATTCTTTATTTTCACCAAATCTTCTCCCAACATCGACATGTCCACCAAACTGGGCATCCGACATATAAGTTGTGGTCAATCGTGCAAACGGTTCATCAGCCGCATATTTGGTCACCAGATTTACCGTTCCACCCACCGATCCTGCTGGCGGCATCCCATTTAACAAAGCGGAAGGACCTTTCAACACCTCAACACGGCTAAACATTTCCGGAGAAGTTCGATAAAACGGTGTGATACCAAAAAGTCCGTTCATTGACATATCATTCGTGCTCGAAGCATATCCACGAATATAATAGTTTTCACTCCAACCACCACTTGCACCGTTGGTATATATCGATGGATCAGTTGCTGCAATCACTTCTGTAATATCTTTTGCCTGTTTATCTTCGATATATTTATCGGTATAACTAATCGTATTAAATGGCGTATCTAGAAATTTTTTACTACCGAGAAATCCAACATTGCTTGATGTTGCAACTTGTCCACCTGCATAAGTATCGTCTTGTTCAGCTTTTACAGTAATTGCTGGTAAAGCTGCTACATTTGTTTGAGCAGCTTGTTGTTGTTGTAAAGTTTTTGTTGAATTATCAATAACAGCAGCATAGGTATTTGATGCACATAGAACAAATACCGTGCCTAATGCATAGCCTAATCGAAGGGCCATTTGTGCAGATGCAATACCATTTAATACAAAAGAACGGTGATTAATTCTTTGATCATTCCCACTTTTAAAATTACGGTTATCGCTAACGTTGTTCATTGAAAGACCTTTAATGTTGTGATTCATTTTTTATTAACTATCTGCTTAAAATACAAAGCAAAATAGTGAAAATTTATGCTGTAAAATTTGATTAAGTGATGTGCCCAAAAATTTATTGGTAGCCTTTTTTTACATCTTCCATCACTATTTTGAGCGAGGTTGGGCTTGCAGCCGTGGTGTACCACGCATCGGCATCGACAAAAATGACACGACCGTTTTTCCACGCTTTGGTTTGACGTAATAATGGATTTTCAACACTGGCGGCATTAATTTTTGAGCGATGTTCCATCACAGCAGTTCGGTCCACGATATAGAGAATATCTGGGTCCGCTTTTTTGATGAATTCACTCGAAATTGGTTGTCCATGTAGACTTGTATCCATCACACCACTTGCAGGCTTTACTCCAAAAGCATTAAAAATAAAGCCATAGCGTGACTGAATACCAAAATTACTAAATGCCCCATTGTTATGAAGAACGACTAACGCTCTTTCTGGGCGATTGGCCGTTACGGCTTGTACTTGCTTCACCTGTTGATCAAGTTCAGAAACTTTCTGGCGGGCTAAATCTTCTTTATTAAATATTTTTCCCAAGGTCATCATATGGTCTTTAACCAGACCAATATGATTACTCTCGCTATTGTTGAAATTAATATCGTAATGAATGGTCGGGGCAATTTTGGACAGTTCCTGATACTGATTAACGTGTAATGGCGTCATCAAAATCAGGTCTGGCTTTAATGCATATATCCGTTCCATATTGGGCTGTACAATTGCACCCAAATCCTGAATTTGCGCATCTTTTTTATATTTTTCCAAAAAGTGTGGAACATAATCTTTTGGCATTCCCATAATCGGGACATTGAGTTGATCTAGAAAGTCAGCTTCATTCATATCAAGTACCGCAACGCGTTGCGGTAGATGATCTATCACCGTAGTTCCAAGCGCATGTTTTACCGTAATCGGTTCTGCGAGCTTCTGAGAAGCTTGAGTGGTATCTGCAACTTTTTGATCACATGCTTGTAGAGTGACAGCTGCCGCTATGATGAGGGCGACTCCCCCATACTTTTTCTTCCAGTTCATATGTATTCAAGCTCCAGATGAGTTGAAGTAATTACACATACAGCCACGCTCACTGTATGTAATTTCAAAATCAAGCTCGTACAGATCATTTAATTGCGCCTCTGTAATCACTTGTTCGGTTAACCCACTGAAATGAAGCTTGCCGTTCTTCAGCGCGACAATATGATCCGAATAATTCGTGGCAAAATTGATGTCATGAATGACTAAAATCACAGTGCGCCCTTGTTCATCGCATAAGCGCCTGAGTGCGCGCATAATTTGAACGGCATGTTTCATATCAAGGTTATTTAAGGGTTCGTCTAATAAAAGTACGTCTGTTTGCTGTGCGATCGTCATCGCCAAAAAGGCCATTTGCCTTTGGCCACCACTAATTTCATCGATGTAAGATTTGCGCAGCGGCTCTAAAGAAAGAAACTCAATCGCCTCATCAACCACCTGACGATCTTGCTCGGTTAAAACACCACGGCTATAGGGAAAGCGTCCAAATGAAACCAGCTCTTCTACGGTTAAGCGCAAATTAAAGCCGGGTGCTTGACGTAAAGTCGCGACATGCTTGGCGTAAACAGCGGTTTTAATATCCGCAATATTTTGATGATTAAGAAAAATCTCGCCTTTATCTGGCTCAATTAAACGTGCCATCATCATGAGCAAAGTCGATTTTCCAGCTCCATTTGGACCAATGAGTGATGTCACCTGACCTGTAGGAAATTCAACATTTACGTCAGTCAGTACTGGCTTATTTCCATATGACTTATTGATATTCTTGACATGAATCATGCAACACCTCGGGTACGAACCGTCAGCGCAAGGAAATAAATGCCACATACCAGATTGACCAAAATGCTGACGGTCGTTTTGTAATTAAAAACGTGCTCAACTAAAATTTGAGCAGCAATAAATATGGCAATCGTGATGGCACAGCCCATGGGCAGCGTTAATTTATGCTTATAACTTCTTGCTAGTGCATAAGTAATGTTGGCAATGAATACGCCCATAAATACTGTCGGGCCAATGAGACTGGTAGATACCGCAACCAAAATAGCGATTAGAGCTAAATAGAAACTGACATAACGGTGATGATGAATGCCTAATGAAATGGCTTGCTCACGCCCTAAAACCAGAACATCCAAAACAGGGAGTGCTTTTCTACCGAGGAATAGAACAATGACTACGGCTACACTGGCATAAAATAAAGTTTCTGGTTGAGAGCGATTAAACGAAGCATAGCTAAGGCCTTGGAAAACAGAAAATTCACCAGGATTAATTTTGAGTTGAATAAATTGAGTAACCGTCCCGACGACCATCGTAAGGACTAAACCTAAAAGCAACAGGAGAAACACATCATTTCTGCCATATGGCAATAACCACTTATGGATTACCCACGAATAAAGCAGCATTAAAACGATTGAGATAAAGAAATTACCATTTACCCCTAACTGGCTTAATCCATGCGTTCCCCAAAAAAACAACAACAAAACTTGCCATAAGAGATAAATCGCTTCATAGCCCATAATGGAAGGGGTCAAAATACGATTACCGACCAGTGTTTGAAAAACAATCGAGGAAAAAGCAACACAAATACCGGCTATCACAATCGTGGCAAGACGCAGAAGTCGATTAGGAATGACGTAATCAAAATCTAACCCTGAGTTTAAAAATAAAAAACTTATTGCTAGGCAGATGACAATTAGATAAATCGTCCATAGCTTTGTAATACGCATTATCTGAATTCCCTCAAAATGAGGATGAGGAAAATAATTCCCCCCACACCACCTGCGGTAAGTCCAATTGGCACTTCAAATGGGTAAATAATCGAGCGACCAAGAATGTCGCAAACCAGTAATAGTGATGCCCCACCCAAAGCCACAATGGGCAAGGTTTTAGCTAAGTTTTCTCCGTATTTCAGTGCGACCAAATTGGGGACCACGAGCCCGACAAAAGGAATGGCACCAACAGTAATTACTGTGGTTGAAACTGTAATGGCAACCAGTATTAAACCAATGGCGGCTATAGCTGCATAACTAAGTCCCAAGCTAGAAGCCATCTCTTCACCCATACCAATCACGGTAAAGCGGTGTGCAAAAAGATAAGTCAGGACAACTATCGGAAAAATAATGTAAATAACTTCATAGTGGCCTTGGACAATTTTTGAAAAATCTCCTAAAAGCCACCCTTGCATACTTTGTAAAATATTAAAGCGATAGGCATAAAACTCAGCTAAGGCACTCAGTACACTGCCGTACATCAAACCAATAACCGGTACTAAAACCGTATTTCTAAAACGGATCCGGCGGATAATTGCGATATAAATTAAGCTGGCAATAAAACAAAAAATGATCGCAAATATCATTTTACTCAACGTGCTGGTTACCGGAACTAAAGTTAACGACACTAAAATTCCTAGCTTGGCAGCATCTAAACCGCCCGAAGTTTCTGGTTCAACAAACTTGTTACGCACAATATGCTGCAAGATGACACCACATACCGCCAACCCGATACCGGTAAGCACAATAGTGATTAAACGAGGGATACGGCTGGCTGTAAGAGTGAGCCAACTCTCATGAGAAAAAGAAAATAAGTTAGACCACTGTATTGGCTCAGCCCCGAGCAATAACGAACAAATACATAAAATGATAAAAATACAGAATAAGCCAAATCGCATCAGTGGCGTGCCCCACTTGAGCGTAATAAAGCCGATGCAAATCGCAAATTTAGTCCCATCAAACTAAAGCGAGGGAAAATCTGTTCAATATTTGATGGGCTTATTAACCTTTCATGATTGAATATTCTCATGAAAATTCCTCAATTTTATCGAGACAACAGAATCAGTTCCTTTTGAATAGGCAAAATCACAGCCCTATTCTGAGGATCGTTTTTTTCATCTTTAAATTATTTTTGCCGAACCAATTTCGAATTAAATAAATATTAATCAATTACTTATTATTTATTTTCTATTTTAAAAATTCGTCATTCTCAATTGGCACCATCTTCCTGCAAATAATAATCTTGATGTAAATGAGAATCAATTATAGTATGTTTAAAGGTAAAATGTAACCCTACTGTTACATCAGTACAGTTCATGTGGACATCAACTCATTAGAAAAAGGTCAATTTTTGTAAACAAGCAAATCTATAACATTATGAATTATATGAAATTTAATCTAATGTAAAAAATTTGCGAAATAAAAATTGATGAAAATAGCCATTTGATAAACCAGGATTCATTTATGTTGGAACAATTTTCCAAATCGCCCTCTCTCCTTTCGGTTACTGATTACGAAGAACATATCTGGATGTTGCAATTACAGCAGCCTGAACAAGTTAATCGACGTTTTAATCTGTGGAAAGTTAATCAAGGTTTAGATATTCAACTGCTGATTAAAGCAATTCAAGACATTATTAAAACTACACCTGGCTTAAATGTCCGTTATACATTTAGTGACGAAGGCGATTTATACAAATATCCATTTGATGACCATTCAGCTTGCCTAGAGTTTAAAAAGAGCAATACAGAACAAGTATTTGAGCAGGTAGCTACCTTAAAAGCGCAATCATGGAATGCAGAATTTCATCCACCTTTTTTTACAAGTCTCGTAGAAACTGAACAAGACTATTTTCTTATTTTAGCGCTCCATCCTATTCTTGATGAAAGCTATCAAAAGTCAGATTTCATTCAGGCCATACAAAATAGATATCAACAATATTCACCCAATAATATGCCATTGGTACTGACTGAAATTGATATCTCACATCATCTAGATACAAGTTTCGCAAAAGTGCCAGAACAACATAACCAAACTTATGTTTCAGAAATTATTTTAGAAGAGTTCCGAAATACGCTCGCTGAACCAGAAATGAGCCAACATGATGACTTTTTTGATTTTGGCGGCCATTCACTCTTAGCAACACGAATTATTGGAAATCTACTTAATAAACATGGAATTGAGATTCAATTTAATGATTTCTTTAAATCTCCATCTGCTGCTGATTTAGCACAATATGCTTTTGTTAAATCTGCAAAAACTGAAAAATCCACCTTACAAAGTGTAAATAAAGCCCCGCTTACTTTAGCTCAAGATTTCCTATGGCAAGCTTATTCTGCGTTCGATTTTAGCCCAATTTATAACTTGCCATTTGCCGTAGAATTCCTTGAAGAAATTAATGAAGATATTTTCTTTCAAGCATTTACAGATATTGTTGAGCGCCATGCAGGTTTACGCACAATTTTTAATAGCGCCAATGGTCAAACCTATCAACAGGTGGTTCCTACATCTGAACTTCAACAATTCAAATGGTTTTGGAACAGTGCCGAAAGTCACGATGCAACGCTTGCAAGTGAAGCTTCATATAAATTTGATTTAACTCGTGAACTTCCATTAAGAATTCGTTTAATTCGAAATGCCAAAGGTCGCCAAACTCTATCGTTCTTAGTTCATCACATGGTGATTGATGAATGGTCTTTAAATACCATTATGGCTGACCTTGCGCATGCTTATCTTGCTCGCTCAAATGCTCAAGCACCAAATTGGAAGGCACCTGCCCAATCTATTCTTGATTTTTCTTTACTCCAGCAAAAGCAAGGGATCAACCAAGACCATCTAAATTATTGGACTAACCTGCTAACAGGAGCAACCAAAGGTCTAAGTCTCCCTGTTTCAGAAAATGAATTAAATGCTGAAAAGGAAAAACCTCCAGTCCAATGGCTCGAACTTAAATTTGCACCGGAAATGCATGACAAGCTCCTCGCATTTTCGAGACAACACGGCTCTTCTATTTTTGCGGTTCTCTATACTGCAATCGCCAATGCGTTACAGCAACAAGGCGATTTAAAAGATATTGTGATTGGTACTTCTGCTTCTGGACGAACTGATCCTGAGTTTTTTGATACGGTGGGTTACTTTACGACCATGGTGGCGCATCGCACACAATTTAGCGATTCAGATTCATTCCAATCATTGCTCCACAATATCAGCACAATGATTAATACCTCGATGGCCTATGCAGATATTCCAATCAACCATATTCAAAATGCATTAGGGATGAGTGCAGCTGAAGGACTGTTATTTGATGTGTTTATTCATATCCATTCAAATAACGCTTTAAACGGCGCGCTCAAAACGCCTCAGGGACAAGATCTTCCTTATCGTCAGGTCTTGCCGGAACGTGATGAATCGATGTTCGGATTACATTTTGAAATTATGGAAAATGTGATTGATGGACAACATCAGTTAAGCATGATTATTACGTATCAAGCCCACCGCTTCCCGACAGCAACAGTGCAAAGTATCTGTGAAAAAATTAAGGCAACCTTAGCTCAAATCTAGTTGCCCTAAAACCAACCATGTGCTTAAAAGCAAACAACTCAACTCTGCTTTTAAGCACATTTCAATTTTTCTATTTTATTTGCTGCTCTACTTTATTCACCACATCCTGAATTGTTTTACAGCTAATGAGTGTATAAAAATCAATTTGTGTATTAAGCTTCTGAGAAAGTTTCTGCGCAATACTCATAAGTTGTTTCGGACGAATTCCTATCGCTAATATTTCACTTCTATAAAAAATATCCATTCTTTCAGCTTGGCTGTCAGCGATGCATTCACGGAAAACCGATAACACCGAATCTCCCACCCCAGCGACTGATGACTGTGTTTTAGTGGAATTTGTAGACAACGTAGAAGATACATAAATTTTCCCCTGAGCGATTTCTTGCACAGCTTTACGATCAATTTTTCCATTTCGGGTCAAAGGTATGGTTTCGACGGCCAAATATTTCGAAGGAATATGAGAACTTGGCAAATGCACTTTTAAAAAGTTCTTTAATTCGGGGCTATTTAAGCGAGTAGTTTTATATTTATTTTCTAGAGTATAAACGGCGACTAACTCTTGAGTTTCAGTCGTTGGATGTACACAACTTACTATCACACAGTTATGAATATACGGGTTCTTCGTTAAAGCATTTTCAACCTCGGCCGCAGAGATTCTCACGCCTTTTATTTTTAAATAACCTTCCTCACGTCCAGCAAAAATAATATTTCCATCTTCCCTAAAATATCCTTGATCACTCATGCGAAAAGCAGTTTGAGTTTCATTTTCACTCACTTGAATTTCAACGAAATCTTTATAATAAATCTCCCCATCAAGTAAATAACCATTTGATAAATTCAGGCCGGTCATATACATCGTACCGACCTCGCCCATTTGGCAAGGTTTTAGATTTTCATCCAAAATATAATAACGGTTATTTTCTAAAGCTTTTCCATACGGAATAATTTCCTGATCTTGCTCATTTATTTCATGCCATATACTCCAAATTGTGGTCTCGGTAGGCCCACCTAATGAAAATAAACGAGCGTTAGGCAATTGTTCTCTTAACTTTGCTATAAGTGAAGGTTTGATATAGTCGCCGCCTTGGGCAATTAAACGCAAAGACTGTAGTTGTTCTTTTTGAGCTACACTGAACAACATATCGACAATGGCAGGCACACTGCTCCAAAGCGTAACCTTGTAACGATCTACTAAATTGGCCCAGACAACAGCATTTTTACTTTGCTCAAAGGATGGAACCACCAAAGTTGCACCCACTGCCATTGAAGCAAAAACATCAAATACCGACATATCATGATGAAACGGTGTTACCGCCATAATCACATCGTCCGCAGTAATTCTCCATTCCGAGATTGTTTGTTGTAGCGTGTTTTCTGTGGCTTGATTATTTAGGACCACACATTTCGGAGTTCCTGTACTTCCCGAAGTATATAAATAATACGCCGGAAGACGGTTGATTTCGGCATTAAAGCTCGGTTCATACTCAGTTGTAGCCGATAAAATTTCATTAATATTTAGGTTTTGAACACCAGCAATGGATGAGTCACTCACCACAACATCTGCCCGACTATTCGTCAATAAATAGTTCAGTCTCGACGGCGGTGAATCCATATCTACAGGTAACCAAATGATGCCTGTGAGCGCACATGCCAAGGCTGTATAAATATGCTCAGGACTTTTTCTCAGGCAAATTGCAACCACAGACCCTGTCGCCAAATCTTGCTTTTTTAGCGCATACATAACTTTGTCGACCTGAGTCCCTACCTCAGCATAACTAATGCTACGGTCTTCAAAAATAAGTGCTGTTCGATTGGAATTTTGCTCAAAAATATTTTCATAAATTCGCTTTAAGAAATTTTCTACGTTGTTATTTTTATCATTCATTTGCCCTAAATTTTGACTCAAATCTTTTAGCATTTATCTTGGTCCTCACCCTATTCTTTATGCAATACCACCCAACCTAGTATTCAAAACAAAGTTATGAAAATGTCGTCTTTATCGCTGTTTGTTCGAATAATAGATATCCCAGCACAATAATACAAATGATAATCATTTACAATTAATATTGTGAGAAATATCTATTTTCCTCCTTTAAAAGCACTTTATAAAAAATAATAAATATCAAAACAATAAGATAATTTTTAACCTTAGGCCTAATCATTTAGAGGGCTATATTTATGAACTAAAAACCACAATTAATAATGATTATTATTTACATTTAGAGCTAACTTGGTTATCGTAATGAATAGAGAGACTACATCTATATCAATTATTACGCTCTATAGTAATCATGAAGCTTGGGTTATATGTATGACAAAAATTGCAGAAAAATCGAAACAAGAATATGGCGAGTTACTAAAAGAAAAAGACCATTTACAAGATATGGAACAGCTTGAGATGACTATCGTCTCGATCCATACGCCGTATCCGTCCATTGTAAGAATTCAAGGAAAAATCAACACATTACAGCCAGAGCTTTGGCAAGCTCCCAATTTGGTAATTCGGTTAATTGTGAGCAATCCACCAGAGGGTCAACCCATCTCACGCGTCTATACGGTCCGTTCGTTCAATCCTGTAAACGCTCAAATCGAAATTGATTTTGTTAAACATGAAGATTTAAGCCCAGCAATGGAATGGCTTAATTCGGCCCAAGTGGGTACAAAAATCGGGCTTATTGGCCCCCGCCCTCATTTCATTCCCAATTTCATACATAAAAAACATGTGGTCATGTTTGCCGACGATACGGCTATACCCGCGTTATATTCGATACTGAATGAATGGGAAAATGGCGTAAGTGCGGATATTTTTATTGAAAGTTTTGAAAAAGATATTGCTAGTCAATTACCCCGTCATGACCACGTCAAAATTCATTCGTTCCATAAAGAACATCACACGCCACAAAAAGGTCTTCTTTTAAAAGCAGCATTTGCACTAAAAACTTATGACAATATTACGATTTGGGCGGCTTGCGAACGCAAAGAAGCCAGAGCTTTACGCCAGTTTTTTCTAGAAGACAAACAGTTTAATAAAAATGACGTGCGTATTGCTGGCTATTGGAGAGATGGCGTATCAAGTTCAGAATTAGACATACTCCGTGCTCAACATTATCAAAAGCATATTCAGCAAGGTAAGACGTTGAATGAATATGATGACCTTGATCTAGCAAATTAAGATCAACCATCATTTGAATAAAACCTGCCTTCAAGGCAGGTTTTTTTATGGGTCAATATACATCTATAAATATAAAGCTATACGACCATATCAATTATGCAACGACATGTTGCAGTTAACCTATTTTTCAGCCCCACATAGAACATTACTATATTTCTCAAGAGATAAATAAAAATTTGGGAGATTAGATCATGAATGCTTATCTACATCGTAGTGAAGATCGAGGTCATGTAAAAGCAGGCTGGTTAGAGTCTTATCATAGCTTTTCATTTGGTAGCTGGTACGACCCTAAATATATGGGTGTAAGCGCTCTACGTGTAATTAATGACGACCAGATTGATGCGCATAATGGTTTTGGTACGCACTCCCATGACAACATGGAAATCTTAACTTGTGTGCTAGATGGTGCAATTTCACACCGTGATACGATGGGAAATGAAGGCCAGATTAAAGCAGGTGAATGGCAACTCATGAGTGCCGGCACAGGTGTTGCCCACAGTGAAATCAACAACACTGACACGCCTGTACATTTACTACAAATCTGGATTATTCCTGATGAAAGAGATGCAGAGCCAAATTACCAGCAAATTAATCTTGACCCGCGTAAAGATCCAAACAAATGGCATTTAATTGCAGGTCCTGATGCAAATGCACCAATGCATATTCGCCAAAATGCAGAAGTAAAATCTGCCGTATTGGAAAAAGGACATGAGTTAACTGTTGATACGGTTAAAAAAGTGAACTATGTGCACGTGATTTCAGGTGTAGTTCGCATTGGCGATCAAGAAGTTAAAGCAGGCGATGCTTTAGTTTTTGAAGATAAAGCGACAATTCAGGCAACTGAAGACAGTCAATTTATCTGGTTCGATTTACCTTAAATCATCAAAAGCCCTTTGCATAAAAGGGCTTTTTTTAATCTCCCCCGCCACCGCCGCCATCACATCCGCCTGAATCTGAAGATGATGATGAACAGTCATTTGAATAACTAGAGCTATGATGATGACTCGGGCTATTATCGTGAAAATGATGTGTTGAAGCAGGTGAATGATCATGCTCACCAGATGGTGAATAATTTTTTAAATTTCTGAGTAGTGCGATTAAACAAATGAGCCCAATACTAGAAAAAATGACTATGAATATAATAATAAATAACTTCAAATAACGACCTCCTAGATCAAGCTATAGAGATGCTTGTTGTGTTCCCATTTATTATATGAGTCATGTTTAATAAACAAGTTATTTTTTTGATAAATAAAAGTTGCATTAAACCAACCCCGCCAAAAAACAATCCAGCACCCTTTCCCGTTCGATTGCCGCATCCGAGCTTAAAAGCTGAATAATTGCGCCTTCGATCATATATAAAAATAATTTGGCATCCTGAAAAGTTGCATCGTTTTTAAGTGCTCTAAGCTGGCTATAAATTTCATTGATGAGCCACGTTCTATATCTCACTGCGATGATATAGGCTTTTGGGTAGGTGAGTTTCGTTTCAAAAATTGCTTTAAATAATAAATAGTACGGCCCTTCTACATCACTATGTAAGAAATAAAGTTTCTTAAGTTTATCCTTAACGTTTGTACTTTGATCGTACTCAACAATTGAGACTACTTTTTCTTTTAAGCGTTCTTTTTGCACGATCAAACAGATTTCAATAAATCGCTCTTTAGAATGAAAGTAGTTATAAAAAGTTGCTTTTGGAGTGTGAGACTCTTTCACGATTCGGTCGATGCCCACTGTGTGAAATCCGTGATGGTGAAACAAATGAATCGATGTATTAATGATTTGGATCGCACGTGTTGAGAGAACTAAATTTGGCATATTTTTACCGTTATAAATTCTTGTTGTTTCTAAACGAGATACTTTTTGGGAGAAAAAAAGGCATAGCAAAGCCGTAAGACTGTGCTTGGCACATCTCAAGTTTTATTGTTGATGCAAGTTTTTTGAGCCGTAATGACTTAAAGCCTGAAAACCCTAAAGGTCATCAAGCTGCTTTAAATTTTTAAGTTGTGTCGTTATAGCTTTTGGCAAAGGCTGCCAAGAAATTATGAATATGCAAAGCCAACTCCTTTTTATTGGGAGTTCTGCCAGACATTTATAGAATTATGGTGGCAGAACGAAAGGGGGTTAGCAGACTGGCCGAAAAAACCCAGCACACCCGAAGGTGTCCCCCTCCCGTTCCACCGTAGAGGGGGCACGAGGGTTCGTCACTAAAAGAATTAACTTTTAATGCTTTTCGGAACGGTCTGCTAAAACCGACTGGCAATGTGGCCAGCAGGCAAAGGATAGTGCTCTGCCCTTTAGCAGTCAAGCACACAAAATGACATTTGCTTTAAATTAGATCATTAAAAAGTAAGGATAAATAATGAGATAGTTATTGTTTAAGAAGGGTTTATAAAGGTGGGTTTTTGGGGGATAGAATTTAAATTACTTTCCTTAGATAAGGTCATAAGTTTAATATCTAGAAATATTACATTCTGATAGATTTTTATAAATCTAATAAAATTTCAGGAGTTAGAAATGAGAATAGAATAAATGCACCTCACGATGGACAGGCAAAACCTCATGTGCTATTGGAATATTTGGCATTACCTTTTGAAATACTTGAAGATAATTTAATGATAAGCTTATTTGGGGAACTAAAATATGAATAATATAAATGATGCTAAGAACTATAGACAACAAGTAGAACGTGGCTTCTTGTTCGAAGACTTAATGAAAGATTTATTGATAAAACTTAAATATAAAAATGTAAGTCAGTATAAAAAGCTAGCAGATAATTATTCCGCTGATATTATTTTTGGTGAACTTGATGACTTACATGTTGTTGAAATAAAAGCTTATCGTCCTTTATCAAAACCCTCTATGAGTGTGATCGATGAGGCCCTTAAACGACTTCAAAGAGTTTTAGAACTTTCTAATAAGTTCCAAAGTGGAATATTAGCTGTCTCAACTAATTTAGATCATGCACGATATAATAAACTCTACCCAAATATAGAAATATGGGATTTAGATAAGATACTTAGTCTAGCTAAAGATTTTCCAGATATTCATAATAAAATAATTGATCTATTTGAACTTGATCCTTCCTATAAAATATCCGTTGAAACAGAAAAAGATTTGATTGAAGCAAAACACATCATTGATCAAATTTCTTTGATTCCTGAAGGTAGAAATCATGCTTCAAAGTTTGAAGACTGGTGTATTGAAGCATTAAAATATTTGTTTTCTGAGTATTTAAATGGTTGGCAGGAACAAAGTTCAACAACGGATGGTTTACAACGAAGAGACCTTGTATGCCGTGTAAAAGACTCTCAAACTGAAGTTTGGCAATTTATTTCGCATACTTTAAGAAGCAGATATGTAGTATTTGAGTTTAAAAACTATACAGATAAAATCACACAAAGAGAAATTATTACTACTGAGCGTTATTTATACCCTATGGCTTTAAGGAATTGTGCTTTTATAATTTCTCGAAAAGGAGTCTCCTCTTCTGCTCAGACAGTTATTGATGGTGCAATGAGGGAACATGGAAAACTTATTATTTCTTTATCTGAAGAAGACCTAATTAAACTGTTAGAGGGAAAAGATAAAGGGGAAGATCCAAATGTTTATCTCTTTGATAAAATTGATAAGTTTTTAATGGGTCTAAATAGATAATATAAAAACTTAATTTAAGGATTAAATACACTATTATTTAACTCTTCTAAACCATCTATCCTTATTAAAAAAAGGTTTCTTAATCGCTTTGTAGGAACCTTTATTGGTAAAGTAAGCATAATAACTCTAATATTTATATTAATTATTTGATCCTTAGTGGAATCTCCTTTTAAGAGAACTCCACTATTTATCAGTATATCTCTTTTTTATCAAACAAACCTAAAGCTATTTATCTTAGGCTTACTTTTCAAAGGATTTAGCCAAAATCTTCATCCCTTTAGGAAGAATAAAAAACTCTATCATAGTGAAAGTATACTGTTCACCGTTAGGACGAACCCGAGTAACCTTTTCATATTTGGTTTCACAATATCCACGTGCCTGACTATAATATGTTGAAGTACGCACATTATTAAGATGACGATCCCAACCATTTTTTCGCAGCCAGCTAGCTAATACTTGTCTTTTAATATTTAAGATCTTGCATGCTTGCTGAAACTTCACTCCTGCAGGAGTTTGAGTAATGGTGTCGATCGTTCGCTCTAAACACTGGTTCTGAGCCTTAAGGTGAATTACTTGTTCTGTATAGTCTAAAAGTGCAAGTCGTAAAGCATGAGGATTTGAAATATCTACCACCACTTTATCCCCTTCAGTGAAAATTGGATCATTTAAAATAGGCTGACCCAAAGCATTATGCTTAATACTTAATAGTTCACTAGCTTGATGGTAGGTAACTTGGTTTGGTTTCATTATTTGTACTCCATAGAGTTGGGTTTGATGGAGTAATAAAATCAAATTAGTTATTACCTCAGGTAAGATAGGTAGCGTAAAAAAATACCCTACCTTAGGTAGGCAGGGCATATATAAATCAATAGCTTATAATGAAATTATTTTTTATAATTTCTATCTCTATGCGTTGACCAATTGACAAAAGGAGTTGTTATTTCTCTTAATTTTGTAGCAGACGGTCTAGATAGGTCATAACCAGTATTCATAGCAATCCAACCATTAGCTTTATTACTGTGACTATCATTTTTAGGATTTTTTAGATAAATTGATTCCCATAACTTAATTGAAAGCACTAAATCAGGCGCATATCTTTGTGTAGCTGATTCATCAAAAATTAAAGATAATAGTTCACTGTATTCTGTCCGCTCTAATACTTGATCGGCCTCTAATTGTTTGACACGCTTTTGTAATTTGAGAATTTCATTTTCTGCATGACTTTGGTCAGACCGAGATACAACAGAAATCTCCCTTTCTTTTTCAATATCTTTTATTAACTGTTTAACTTCAACCTCCTTCCCATTGATAATTTCTTTTAATCCTGCAATTTCATTATTTAAATTTTTTATAAGTAAATTTAACTTCGAGATTGTTAGTTGTTCTGCTTCTGTAGAATGTTTAATAGGTAAATTGTCATTAAATCCAATAATTAAAATATTTTGCTCTAATAAGAAATTCTGTAATGACAATTTTAAAATCATTCCCTCTTCGTCAGTCTCTAATTTCTTAGCTTTAATCCCATTCTCAATCACTTTTACAGCAAGCTTATGTTCACTATACATAAAATTATCATTATAATTAATATCATAAATGATATCAGGTTCATTTAAAGAAATAAGACAAGCAGCATCAAAAACTGTGAAATAATAATTTTTAGAAAGAATTTCTATTTGTTTGGGTAATTGAATTTTTATATTATTTTCACTATTTATTAAATTCTCCGAATGATCAATCAAAAAATCATTCCAATTATCACTCATAGCTAGATTAGTATACATTTGATCATTCAAGCAAATTTCATGATAAATTGGATAGCTATCTGAAAATTCAGTAATTGAATCTTCTACTAATAAATCATTATTAAAGTTTTCAATAATTATATTTTTTTGACGAAAAAAATCTTTTAACTCCTCTTTTTCAATTTGATAACCTCTTTCATAATCACAATCAAAAAAATCAAGAATTGAATTTACAAACTCATCAATTAGATTATGTTTATAATTACTATTATTAAAATAACTTGGTACACAACTTTTTAATAGATTTTTTACTGCATCATCTGAAAAAATTTCTAATCTGTTATATTCATCAATTGAATGACTTCCATATCCAACAAAATCTTGGATATCTTTTAAACGAAAGAACCAATCTATTCTAAGACTGTTCATTAACTTATAATTGAATAAATCTGATCTTTTCCAATAATATTGAGCTAATTCATCATAATTAAGGACATTACTTTCCTTATTTATTTCATAATATAAATCTAATGGGTCATCTATTTCTGCAATTTTTCTTAAAATATTATTAGTTTGATTAAATACACCCCAATTATATTCATCATTCGATTGAACTATATAATATTTATCCACCTCATATGTGGATATATCTGTTTCAAATCTTTGGCTAAGCAAAAAAAGTGCAACATATTTAACAGGAGTGTTTTTTGTTATAGCTAAAAAATTAATAGTCTCAATAATAGATATATACTCATCTAAATTTCTCTTTGCTAATTCTAATAGTCCCATAATGCCTCCCACAGCAACCCAAAAAAGTAGCTAGGTCAATAAGATTGGGTATCTTACTTTCGGGAGCAAACCTAGACCTAGCAAAGTAAATATAAATTATATTGAAATATATAAATACATATAAGGTGATTATTAGCGACAAATTAAGGCGTACAAAAAAGTCTTTCAATCTAATCACCGCCCCTCCACTACATCATATCTATATGCTCTTCAGAATATGATCCTTTTTTCTATGCCCCTTCTCCCACTTGTTCTTTATTACTAAGCGCTAGCATTGAATTAAGCAATTGAAATGATGTCTATAACTATAAGTTTTTATTTATTTCTATATCTCAATCGTTTTTATAAGTTTATACAAAGCAATAAAAAAAGCCCTAAACCATTATAATTTAGGGCTTTTTCAGTCATGTAAAGCTATTCGAGTTATATGACTTTAAATCTTGGTAGGTATATCCACTACCAAAACTCTATTTAAAATATTGTTTTTATTAAATTTATAGAAAAATATTTATTCCATGATACATACTGTGATACAAAATAAAACGTCCTAAATCAGTTATTATTACTTATTCAGCATGGTAATGAGCTTAATCGCCTCTTTCTTGAACTCTTGAAGATCACATACATCAGGGTTATGTAACCTAGGAAATAGTGCTTTTAACGCATATTCACTACTTAGCCCTAACACATCCTCATCTAACTTATAGACATGATAACTCAAATCAGAAGCAATCAGAGGCAATTGATCAAGCAAGTCCTCAATGCTCTCTGCACTGTAAAAATCCTCTTCTCCCTCTGAACTTCGAATTTTTCCACTTGTAACATGAGCATGGTAGTAAAGCGTATTATTATCTATTTCTTCATCATCTATGGTGAGATTAACGAATAAGAAAGAATCATTATCTTCATATGCCACCCCTATCATGTATGCACTGAAATCACTTAAAGCATTATTTTTATCAAGTATATAGTCAAACGCATCTTTTAACTTCATTGTGTTTCCTTATTCAATCATATTGAATTATATGAATCTAAAAATCTTAATTTTTGATGGTGATAGCTTCTAAAGTATTGTAATTTAAAATCATAGTCTAGACTTTAAGGAAGTAATCATGGGGTACATTGTAAAGCTATTAGAATCAGGAAATTATTTTGTTGGTGATGAAGGAGAAATCGTCACAACTTCCTCTAGAGAAGAAGCAATTTCTGAAGGGCAATTCGATGAATATGAAGAAGCAAAAGAAACCGCAGAATATTGGTCTGGACAAATGGTACTAGGCGTAGATTACATCATTGAATCAGTCTAATGATCATGGAGTAAAGATGAAAGACGAAGAATTAAGAAAACTTTATACCATTGAAGCTTTTTTGAAACACGGCGATCTACCTAAAACTATGCGTGATGATTGGACACCTAGTTTTGGGCTAGAACAAGGCAAATATGGTATTAAAGATGATGATAAAGCTCATGCCTATATCAGTCTAAACGGTAAACTTAAAAAAAGTAAATGTGAGTTTATTGAAGATAAAAATTTAGCTCAAAAACTCCTAGAGCATGTAGAACCAAAATTG
Organism: Acinetobacter sp. JADD-222; assembly: GCF_049310645.1. Lineage (NCBI taxonomy): Bacteria > Pseudomonadati > Pseudomonadota > Gammaproteobacteria > Moraxellales > Moraxellaceae > Acinetobacter > Acinetobacter sp. JADD-222. Next base: position 334,533 of record NZ_JBMOWI010000001.1, read on the forward strand.
AAAAAGCTATATCCGAGCATCACAATCAACCTAAGAAATATTAAATCAAGTGAATTAGATTACAGAAGAAAGAAAGCACTAGAGGAAGCTATTGCTAATAATCTTAAAATTCAAAAATCACTTTAATAAAATCTATGAAAATCAAAAGCCATCAGATAATATTATGGATGCATAAGTACATGTAACTTTAACTTGCAAACTTTTACAAATAGTTAAGTTCTTATTCTCAATAAATTTTGCTTTAACCCCGAGGGAAATATGAATTCTAAAGTTGAATCTATTGATCTAGAAGTGATCAGAGCAGATTTATTGAAAAAAGTTAACCTTTTACGTAAAAGAAAATATGCTTTTACACCTATAAATGATTTGGCTGAACAGAATGGAATTTCTTCCTCAAATGGATATGACTCACTCTTAAAAAAAATTCAGCAAATTACTAAAGGTGATGTAGTAACAATCCTTACTAACTTTCGAAAGGCTTTAACGCCTGAGTTAGTTAAGCACTGCCTATATGCCAATAAAGCTATTTCTATCTATAAGCTACCTGATGATATGAAGTTAAATGATTTGGAAAAATCTTTAAGTACACTAACTTCAAATTGCTCTATAGATGACAAATATTACTCAATCGAAGATGAAGATAAAGTAGAAAAAGATTTCATTGCTCGATTCCAACCTGATGAGGATATGAGTATCTTTGTTTATCACGATCAACGCTCTTACGTTTTTCGTAGTAAAGAAGAGTCAGCTAACGTTATTGATTCTTTTAATAACGAACTAGATCCATTAGATGAAAATCAAGAAGTATTGGAGTTAATTAAAGTAATAAAAGTAACAATTCCTGCTTTTGATTTTGTTGTTTTAGACAAGAAGCTAAAAATTTTAGTTATTGGCTTTGACCTAGCATACGTATTTCCTAAATCAATGATTACTAAAACTTTAGATCAATTAGAAAATAAGATTAAAAAGATTAAAGGTCTTGCTCATCTAAATAGGTTAAATTTTAGAAATGCAATTGAAAATATGGAAAATGAAACAGATGGAGTTGTTTTTGGACATGCGTTCTGCTCATCAGGCGGAACTTTCAATCATTTAGGTAAGACTTCCTCAAAAAGAGCAGATGTCCGAAAGGATAGCTTTTTTACAAAAGGTTCTACAGGTGAAATTCTAGATTATTATGGAATTAGAAAACGCTATAATACAGGAAAAAGAGATTGTGCTGTGACTGTAGCATTATCTTATAAAGAATATAAAGCCTCCGCCTTAACCCCTATTTATGTAGCTGTATTAGACAATATGCAGGAAGCTAATGATCTGAGACATTGCTGTAAAAAACTTCTAGATAACTCATAGATTATGAAGAATTTTATACAGAGAGTTGATAGCGTTCTTGCTCTTCTAGAATTTAAAGCTAGCGATAATATTAAAAAATATTCATCTAATATTATTAGTTATGTTGAAACTCTAGATAATTTAGAAGATCAAGAGTTTTTATTCTCTTTCTTATTTAAAGTTTCAAAAGCAACTGAGGATGATTTAGAAAACTTCAGTAATGCTGTTTATCTATTAGTTAATGAGCAAGTTAATTTCTTCAATCAAAAGTTTCATTATCACAATGAATTAAATGATGACTGGGAACCTTACTCAGCAGAATCTTTTTCAAAAAGTATAATTAATAATAATTTCCTTCACCCCATAAATGGCAAAAAAATAAATAAAAAAGAGTATTTTGATCTAGTACAACCCTATTTTGTAGCATCTGATGAGTTATTGGGAGATAAAGTTGAATCTCAATAACTTACCAATCAATGCCCAAATGCATGCTCTAAGACACTCTATTACTGATTATGAAGATTGGACTAGAACACTTTATAACGATATAGATGAAGTGTTTTCCTCATTTTTAGATAATACAGAAGTATTCCTTTCCTTGAGTGAGCCCCAAATTAGTTCAATGATTGGTGTTGCTCTTAGAATGAGATACTACAATGTACAAGTTGATTCCGATAAAAATGGAAATGCTGACTTAAGTGTTCAATTAAATTCTTTTTTATGGATCGGTGAAGCTAAGATTGTTAATAACAATACTAAAACAGATTTTGAATATCTTCATAGTGGGCTTACCCAGCTTTTGACAAGATATAGTAAAGGTCAAGGTAATGCTACAAATGGAGCACTTTTAATCTACATTAAACCTAATAGCAGATTTACAAATGAGCATAACTTCATGAATGAATGGATTGAATTTATGAAGATCCATGAGCCCTCTTATCAATCACATTTTATATGCCCACAAAAAAGTACATGTCTTAAATCCTATCATACACATCCTACATCTGGACATGACTATTCTGTTAGGCATATGCCAATGACCCTTTTTCACATTCCAGAAGATTCAAGCGGTAAAGGAGCACAAAAATATGCAGAAAGACGTAGTGCATATGAAAGTGCAAGTATTGGTCCAAGCAAGGAAATTCTTTAATATCCTCTTTCTTGACACTCCACTTTCAATTTAGCTGTGCCAGCTTTTATCTGAGTTCTCAGATGTACTAGTGGAGAGTTATTCCATACTAAGGACATATTATTTAACTCATTCATTTTCCCTAAGTAATCAATGCATAGTATGTCTTGAGCTGCCACCGCATCAGTTTCTTCCAGCATACGTTTTCTAATAATTTGCATATCTTCAAATAAGTTTTTTGTAGCATTATATTGATTATATTCTGCCTGTCGTTTATCGAAGCCTGCTACCAGATACTTACCAAATTTCAAGTATCTATCATTTGCTTCTGTATGAAACTTAGTAATGTTATTGTTTTGGCAAGCTACTGCTAGTTTTTTTAGCTCATTCAAGGATTCAGTATATATTTCATCTGTCTTATAAGTAGCTATATTGAACTTCTTATTAGTATCTAAACTCTGTTGTTGAAGCTTACGGTATTCCACGCAATATAGTCTTGTTAGCTCACTTTTATCAGAAGTTTTTGAAATCTTCGCTTGAAGAGTATTAAAATTTCGATCAATCCTTAATGAATCTCTTTTATAATCAAGGACTTTATACATATCAAGCAAATAGTTATCAATTTCGCTATTCTGTTGAGTCATCTTGATATTTGCCTCTTCAGGAGTTAAAGCAACTACCTGAAAGGAAAAAAATAATAGAGATAAGGCAATTAATTTAATCACTTTAATTAGGAACCTTAATAGTATAAATATTAGCTTAGTATATCTAATACTATGGTCAACAAATAATCTTATATCATTAAACTATGCTTAGAAAAGAAGTTCTTATCATCCTGAAATTCATCTTATTAGCTCTATGACAGATATTAAATAGTATGACTATTATGAAACTTACAGCTCATTAGGTATCTAAAAACTAAAATTGACGTCATAAGAGATAGCCAAGTACAAAAGAATAACGATACTAAATACTAGATTGGTTAACAAGAAAGGACGTTGCTAAAGCTATTAGACGTGGAATTTCAACAGTCTACAAATTTTTAAAAAGTCAAAAAAAAGCGATACATAAAGTATCGCTTTGAAATGTTATATCTAATTAAAATTTATTTTTTGATTCCACCATGTTTCTATTGCAACGGCGTCAAAATATACTGGTGACTGCCTTTTATTTCCCTCTTTATATGGCTTAGGAAATAAAATATCACTTTTAATCAACTTATCTAGTTTATCACTCTTTATAGACAAAATATGGCATACTTCTTTTTTTGTTAGTCTTAATTTTTTCATTTTTATTATTCTCCCCAATATCTAAATTTTTCATAAAATGCATTTCCTTTATTACTGCATGTGTCGAATTATTCTTATTTTCTAGTTTGTTTTTATTATTGAATTTTTTAGACATTTTTATACTTCTTAATTAAATCAATATCTATCCCGTACTCTGTATAAAATTTCATTCTTTTATTATGTATTGACGATCTACTATAATAATCTTCTATACAACATCCCTCTATTAATAATGTATAAAATTTTCTATCATTTTTATCTATAATATCAAGAACTTTGTCTCTTTTATCTTGATCAGGTAAGCGTAGTTTTGAAAATTTTTCCTTAAACAAATTATTTACATAGGATTTGTTTCCCCACTGGTATCCGTATGATAAATGCCATTCTTTAAGTTGATCATTATGTACACTAGCCTCTGCTCTTATCATTCTTTCAGCTAATTCAAACAGCTTAGGATCAGTGCTAAATCTTTGTAATTTGTCTTTTAATTCAGTCCCTTTATGGTAATAGCACATCGACCATCTTGTTTTACTTTTTTTACCAAAATATGCACCATTTGGATATTTCTCTTTAGCCTTATTTGGAAAGTAACCAATACGTTGAATATGGTCTAAGTATCTTAATGAACGATCCTTGTTTTCAAATATCAAATCTCTTTTAACATCAGCTTTATAAACTCTATAATCACCTTCAATAATTCTCTGAATTTGTGCTGATGTAGGATGAACTAAATTCATAGTTTGCAATACTTGTACAAACTCATAAACCAATTTAATTAAGTCTCTTTCACCAAGAATATTCTCATTTTTCAACCACTTATAAATATTACCACTTACATTAATACAACTACTACTTAATGATGTGATTTTAATATTTTTTCCATCCTCAGAGCTTAACCATTTTGGCTTATTTTTAAGCACAACATCATTATCTGAAATATTTTTTAATTCATTCAAATTTTTTAAATAATTTTTTGAATAAATATAAGTTCCATCTGAAAGTTTTTCTGCATCATGATCTACATATAAATTCACCTCAAGCATATCGATTTCAAAATTTTTCTCTAGCATAAATTCTCCTTTTGTTAATTTTTTAATAAAAAATATTTAAGAAAACATTTATATAATAGAAATTAAAAAGGCAAAATAAACTACGTAAAAATTTTAAAAATAATTTTTCAAAAAAAACAGAAAATAAAATAATTTTTAGGATTATGAAAAAATAAATTCATCAAAATAGTTGGATGAAAAAAAATTTAAATATTTTTTTTAATTTATAAGTTATATTTTTTTAACTTTTGTACAAATGTGGTCTTAATATATAATATATCTTATTATAGCACTTTATTGCCAAAAAATCAAATTCATACTAATGAGTTAAATAGCATATTTTTGCATTCTTTATAATATTCGTCATCAGTAAAAACTAAACATCCATTCTCCTTCCACTTGGATTGTAAGTCGCTATTTTTACTTAGACAAATAACCTTTGGTATATCTTTTAAATTTTCCAGATCACCCATAATTTCATCCTTTGGTTGGTACAATCCAAATCCATACCAATTTTTTTCTGCTAATTTAATAACTCGTAAATTTTCAGATTCTAGTTCTGCAACTAACACTTGTGGTTCAAACTCATTTATCTGATCTTCTAATTCTGCACTATCTTTAAGACTTAAGACCCTTAATCCAAATTCATTCGAGTCCTTATCTTTATAATATGATAGTAATTTCATTTTATACTATGCCCTCTATGTAGTCTGCCCACCATTGCATAACTAACTTTCTTTCCTCGAGATGGTTACTTTTATCATATACAGCTTTAACACCTTTTTTCTTATGTGCTAAACATGCCTCAATCACCTGTTCTTTGTCACTGAATTGGTTATTAAGCGCTGTACTCGCTATATGCCTAAATCCATGTACTGTTTGTCTACCTTTATAGCCACAACGATTTAATACAGCATTAAATGTACCATCGGAGACTGGTTCTAAATAAGTTCTTCTACTAGGAAATAGAAATGGCGATTCAGTTTTATACGTCTCTAATTCTTTTAAAAGTACAATAGCTTGCTTAGATAAAGGGATTGTGTGTGCTAATCGCCCTTTCATAACCTCAGCAGGTCTATTCCATAATTTCTTCTTAAAATCGAATTGCTCCCACCTAGCACAACGTAATTCACCTGGTCTTGGAATTAATAAAATTGCTAGTTCAATCCCTATTATCATTGTTCTACTTGGATAATTTCTTACTTTATTAATAAGTTCAGGTAATTCATGTAATTCAACATGACTCATATTTCCTTGAGTATAATGAGCTATATGTTTGGAAATTCTCACTAAAGGATTATCGTCAATTAGTCCCTTTACAATTGCTAAGTCATAGGCATTTGTACAATATGAGATTAGCTTATCAACTTGATTATTAATTTTATTAACTGTTCTCAAACTTTGAAAGAAGTCAAACCATTCTTTCTTTTTAATTGATATGCAGTCTCTATGACCAAATTCCTTTATCACATGTTTTTGGATCGAATCTCTAGCTTTAGTAAAAGTTTTCTCACTCCAAGTAGTTTTTTTGGTATCAAGCCAATCAATAATAATAACTTCAAATGTTAAGTTTTTTTTACTATCAATATGTTTTTTATGATACTTACTAAATCTAACTACCTCACCATTTGCTTCCTTCAATTCTAATTCTTTAGCTTTTTTTCTAGCATACTGCCCACTAACATTACGATAACTACCCAACCCCTTATATCCATCTTTACCTAACTCATCCTTACAACGATATTGCCAATATTTACTTCCATCTTTTTTCACAAAGAAATATAAACTACCACTGTCTTTGACTCTGTAATCACCATTTTCAGGCTCTAGATTAGCTAAAGTTGTGTCAGAGAGTGGTCTCTTTTTAATTTCTGTTCTTTTCATCTATATGTTCTCCTTTTTTTTGTTCTTTTGATCTATTTTGTATCATCAGTTCGATTTTTATTAATGATACATGCAGTGATACAAGTTCACCAGTTATGTATAGCGTGTTATATCGTTATAAACAGCAATAAAAAATCCCCAAAACATTGAATTTTGGGGATTTTATTTAATATAAAGTAATATTACTTCATACTAATTCATAATCTTGGTAGGTATATCCAGACTCGAACTGGAGACCTCTACGATGTCAACGTAGCGCTCTAACCAACTGAGCTATACACCTAGAATGGAAAGCATCATATTCATTTTTCAAAAGCAAAACAAGTGATTTGCCATCGAAAAAAATACAAATGAGCAGACTTTAAGCAAACTCTTTTTCATTTTCCAAAAAAGAAAAACGGTACATGGTTTAACCACATACCGTTTCTTTAGCTGACTATTAATCTCAACTTAACAAGGGCATTTCTTTAAATTACCACCTGCCGATGGATATCTCGAATCAACACAATGACGGTAGAAAGTCGTCGCATCCATTGGGGTTAAATCAGGATGATGAGCTTTCATGTGCTCCAGATAAGTTTGATAATCTGGAACCCCAACCATCAGTCGAAAGCTTTGCTGCAAACGCTGCCACAAGGTTGCAATGCGCGACCAGTTCTTTGGAGAAAGTAATAGCTCTTTTTGCGAGAGCACTGTCATTTTGATGATTTTCGCAATAATGACAGTTCCATTTTTTGCAAATTTAAAATTCATCATTACTCTCCTCGTGGGGTGACCACTTTCGGATCAGCATATACAGCTGGTGCTTCATGAGCAGTTGGTGTCGGGCTTGCTAACGCACGGCGCACAATACCAATTGCAGCAATTACCATCACAATCGCAACGATCATGAAGAAGCCACAAAGCGCAGCGTTGATTTGATTTGACATCACAATCGTCTGCATTTCTTCAAGTGTTTTTGCTGGTTTAAGAATTTCGCCACGCGCAATCGCATCTGAAAATCTATTCGATTGCGCTAAGAAACCAATCTTTGGATTTTCGTGGAAAATCTTTTGCCAGCCCGCAGTCATACAGGTAATGAACAAGAAAATTGTTGGGAAAATCGTTACCCATACATATTTTTCTTTTTTCATTTTAAACAGAATAACTGTACCCAAAATGAGTGCCATTGAAGCCAACATCTGGTTACCCACACCAAATAAAGGCCAGAGTGAATTGACACCACCTAACGGATCAATCACACCTTGATAGACGAAGAAGCCCCATCCACCTACCGCAACAGCAGTACCTAGCAAATTACCAAAGAATGAGCTTGAAGATTTAACCGCAGGAATAACAATACCAACCGTGTCTTGTACCATGAAACGACAAGCACGAGTACCCGCATCGACAGCAGTTAAAATGAATAATGCTTCGAATAAAATCGCAAAGTGATACCAGAATGCCATCATTTGGCGGCTGTTAAAAATTTCCGAAATGATATGTGCCATACCAATCGCAAAGGTAGGTGCACCACCTGTACGTGAAAGAATCGAGCTTTCACCTACTTCCTGAGCCAATACGGTTAGCATTTCAGGCGTAACAACAAAGCCTAAATTACGCACAGCTTCTGCCGCAGATTCTACAGTTGTACCAAGCACAGCCGCAGGAGCATTAATCGCAAAGTACACACCCGGGTCTAAGACAGTTGCACAGATCATCGCCATAATACCGACGAAAGATTCCATGAGCATGCCGCCATAACCAATCACACGAATGTCAGCTTCATTATCAACGAGTTTTGGTGTTGTACCACTTGATACAAGCGCATGGAAACCAGAAATGGCACCACAGGCAATAGTAATAAATAGGAATGGAAATAAACTACCTGAGAATACAGGACCAGTACCGTCAATAAAATGAGTCACTGCTGGCATTTTTAGTTCAGGTAATGCAATCACAATACCAACGGCTAAGCCAAGAATGACACCAATTTTAAGGAATGTTGATAGATAATCACGTGGTGCTAACAATAACCAGACTGGTAAAACTGATGCGATAAATCCATAAATGATTAAGCACCATGTAAGCTGTGTTCCTGTTAAGGTGAAAAATTCACCCCAGTAAGGATCTGCTGCAACCTGTCCACCATAAACAATGGCAAGCATCATTAAAACGAAGCCGATAATAGAAACTTCAGCAATACGTCCCGGGCGAATAAAACGCATGTAAACGCCCATAAACAATGCAATTGGAATCGTCGCTGCAATACTGAAAACACCCCATGGACTATGGGCAAGTGCTTTCACCACAACTAATGCCAGTACAGCAAGGATAATAATCATTACCCCAAGCGCACCAAGCATGACCACAATACCGGCAAAAGAACCGAGTTCTTGTTTTGCCATTTCACCAAGTGAGCGACCGTCTCGACGTGTTGAAATAAATAAAACTAAAAAGTCTTGTACCGCACCCGCCAAAACCACACCGACCAATAACCAGATCGTTCCTGGTAAAAAGCCCATTTGTGCAGCCAAAATTGGTCCGACTAATGGCCCCGCTCCTGCAATTGCAGCAAAGTGGTGACCGAAAAGCACGTATTTATTGGTGGGAACATAATCCAGACCATCGGCCAAGCGATGTGCTGGGGTTAAACGTCTTGGGTTTAATTCAAATACTTTAGTTGCAATAAATAGACTATAAAATCGATATGCGATGCTATATACACATGCTGCAGCCAGTACAAGCCAAACCGCATTGACATGTTCACCACGACTGAGTGCCAGCATCCCAAAAGAAATTGCACCTATTATTGCCACTAGGCTCCAGACCAGCTTGGAGGGAAGCGTAGATTTCGCTTGCATTGTGTCCATTCTTAACCTCTCAATAAATAACTACAGCATTTTTATATTGTTATGTACTGTTTCTCTTAATCCCTGTGACTCTACTCCTCCTTTTTCTTTTTTCCTCTTATACTTTCGCATAAAAAAAGGGATGATTTACATCATCCCTTCGATAATAGTGTATTTTTTAACTATTATGCACGCTCTAAATAATCGCCAGTACGAGTATCTACACGAACGCTTTCTTCTTGCTGAACAAATAACGGAACACGAACAACCGCACCTGTTTCAAGCTTAGCTGGTTTACCGCCACCGCCAGATGTATCACCACGTACGCCCGGATCAGTTTCAACAATTTTCAATACAACGAAGTTCGGTGGGCTTACTGTTAAAGGTACGCCGTTGAACAACATAATTGTACATTTTTCATTTGAATCGTCTTTTAACCATTTAGCAGCATCGCCCATTGCAATTTTGTCTGCCGCGATTTGCTCAAAAGATACAGGATCCATGAAGTTCCACATTTCACCATCGTTGTATAGGTATTCCATTTCAACTTCAACGATGTCAGCTGCTTCTAAAGAGTCACCTGATTTGAAAGTTTTTTCTAATACTTTACCGGTTTTAAGGTTACGTAATTTTACACGGTTGAACGCTTGACCTTTACCTGGTTTTACATATTCGTTTTCCATGATTGAACATGGGTTACCATCAAGCATAACCTTAAGGCCTGCTTTGAAATCATTTGTAGAATAATAGGCCATGAAAGGCACACTCCAAACTTAACAAGTCAACTATGCGATATAATGCGTTGTTGCATTATCTTAATCGTGTCAAATGATAAACTATTTATACCAAGAGCAAAACTGGCAATCTCAACTGAGTGACCTTATTACTGATCCTTCGGAATTGCTAAGCCTACTCGAGTTATCCTCAGAACAGCTATTATCGGGTGCGATTCTGGCTTCTGAAAAGTTTAAATTGCGTGTTCCTCGTGCGTTCGTCGGAAAAATGAACGCTAAAAACCCGCTTGACCCGCTTTTGCTACAAGTATTACCTCATCATCTAGAACTCGAAGAACATCCTGAGTTTGTTACTGACCCATTAGGCGAAGAAGCAGCAAATCAGTTACCGGGTGTATTGCATAAATATAAATCACGTTTTTTATTAACCTTGACTGGTGCCTGTGCCGTACATTGCCGTTATTGCTTCCGTCGCCATTTCCCCTATCAAGAAAATTTGCCAAAAAATGAAGATTGGCTAAATATTAAAAACTATATTGAAGCAAACCCGAACATTAACGAGATCATTTTAAGTGGTGGTGACCCGCTTACGCTTTCTAACCGTAAATTAGCACTTTGGTTAGAACGCCTATCATCTCTCAAACAAATCGAGATTCTGAGAATTCACTCACGAGTCCCAATTGTTATTCCAAACCGGATCGACGAAGAGCTAATTTCTTTATTAAAAAACAGTAGGCTGCGTATAGTTCTGGTGGTACACTCAAACCATGCTTCTGAACTCGATGACTTTACTTGTTCAAAATTGTTGCAGTTATCCGACCATCACATTACTGTACTAAATCAGGCAGTATTGCTGAAAGGTGTCAATGACTCTGCACAGACGTTAATTGATTTAAGTTATCGTTTATTTGAAGCTCGCGTTATGCCTTATTACTTACATGTTTTAGATAAAGTAAAAGGTGCACAACATTTTGATTTAGAATCATCCAAGATAGATGATATCTATCGTGACGTGTTAGCGAACCTACCGGGGTATTTGGTTCCTAAACTCGTCAGGGAAATTGCGGGCGAAAAGAATAAAACACCGCTTTTTGGGGCTACAACTTTTTGAGTTATATAATAAGTGATGATGAATAATGCGCTGTCGGACATTTTTCACAATCAAACCGAACTCTCTCGTGAACGGTTAAGCTTTTGTGAAGCCAATATTAAAGATCTTAATGAATGGGTCACTACCCTTTCTATTATGCAACTCGGTGATACGTCAAAAGCATTATTCACAGCTATTTTAGAGCTCAATGAATTAAAATGTAGTGAAACCTTACGTTTCGACCTCATACAAACGCTTCATCCGACCATTAACAATGTACTCGCCAGCCTAGAGAAAAACTTCTTTAACCAAGGCGTGATTAGTACAGATCGTAATGAGCACATTATTGAGTTAGCGATGTTGCTCCGCTGCTATTCCGCCAGTATTTATTTAAATATTGCGCAAAATAGTCATGAGCAACTACAGCATCAAAAGTTTTCACTCTTTGCCTATAAGCAAAAAAAGAATTTGCAAACGGCGCGTATCTTATCGACTTTTCATGCCCTGCAACAATTAACCAATCTCCTCTATCAGCAGCATATGCTTTATAGCGAGCCCCTTAAAGGTCAATGGTTAATAGCGCATCAGCTGTATGAAACCGCGGTTCAATACAAATACCATCTCATCAATATCAATCATATTCAGGGCATACAACACCCTTTAGCGAATATTACACAAGCTTATGCTCAGTTGATTTTGCTGGATATTTTAAATACCAACCAGATTCGTCAGTCAGAAATTCAGGCATTATTTCAATGTAGTTTTGACTGGGCAAGAATGATTCATATTTTGCCGAAAGATACCGCATTAACGAAATATGTGGTTGACCCAAATAAGGACCATCCACCTGTTTATAATACAAAGCGTAGCTCTAACTTTAACCCAAGCATCTTCATAGGTACGCAAGCTTTACTTGAGCATGTCACTGCAACCATGCATAAAAATGCTCAATATATTTCTAAAAATGAAAAGTTTTATTTAAGCCCAGCTTTAAAGTTTCATGTTCAAACGATTTTAGGAACCACGGCTCAACGTCGTCATGAACGTTATGAGTACAATGCAGAGCTCCAAATTTGTTTTGGTTTAAGCACTGCCCATTTCTATCTATCAAAAGCAAAAAACTTTGAAGAAACGCTACAGCTTAACCATAACTATAACTTACAAAGCGAGTCTAAAGTTTTATCCAACTTAGAGAAAAAAGAACAACAAACCAGCTCTTATCAACGCTTAAGTCGTGAAAGCAAAACCATTTATCAAACCACCGTTCTCGATATTAGTGTCAATGGATATCGTATTAAATGGTCTGGCGAAGCACCAAAGAACTTAAGAACTGGTGAATACATTTTAGTTAAAGAAACTTTGCATGGACAATGGCGTGGCGGTGTGATTCGCTGGATTAAACAATCGACAGAAAAATCCCTAGAGTTAGGTTTAGAGATTTTGTCGCAAGCCATGTTCCCTTGTTCAGTGCATATTCAAGCTGAGCGCCATACTCGCAATTATCATCCCGCACTATTACTACAAACACAAAATCTAGAAGAAATACAAAATACGCTTATTTTACCGGGCTCTCAAATTTTTAGAGAGCAACAAACAATTCATTTACGATTGGGGACAGAAGAAATCAAAGTGTATCTACTCAAAGCACAGCTCATTACGCAAAGTTTTATTCAATTTCATTTCGAGCTTTTGAATGAGCAGCAACAAGGTCTGCTTGATCAGTTCATGATGAAAAAGGGTAATAACTCTAGCACTCAAGATTTATGGGAAGCACTAAAGTGAGAAACTCTTTATTATCTAAAAAGTTAAAACGTACTGAAACACGTTTACTCATTATTGATGACAACCAGCTACGTTATAACCAGATTTTAAATTTATTATTGGGGAATGATTATCAAGTTCAGGCATTATTACTTGATGATTTAAAAAGTTTTGAAAAACAGTTAAATACGCCGTGGGATGCTATTATTTTTGGTTGTGCTTATGACCTAAAAATTGAACAAACTCTCTCCCTCATTCAAGCATCTGAGCAGCCAAATTTACCTGTTTTATTATTACAGCCCGACGATTATCAGCCTCAGCAATATCAGGCTTATATTCAAAAAGGTATCTATGATGTAGTTACATTAGAACCATTAGATTATTTTTATATCACTCTTATTCGGACCTTGTCGTATAGCCACTTATTGCAAACTGAACAACGCCTAACAAATGAGCTAGAAACAATTCACTCCCATACACAAACATTGGTCAACAATAGCCATAAAGCAGTTGCCCTTTTTCAAGAAGGGATGCATGTTAAGGCAAATACAGAATACCTCAACCTTTTTGGATTTAAGCAAGAAGACGAGATTATTGGCCTGCCAATCTTAGATGTTTTACAACCTAATGATTTAAATGTTTTTAAACAAAGATTTAAGAAAATTTCATTAGGCCAATTTGATCAGGCACGTTTTGAAATTCAGAGTCAACATGCAGCAATCGCAGGTAACAATGCTCTAAAACTAGAGTTTATTCCTAGTCAGGAAGAAGATGCCGTACAGTTAACCATTGACTACCAACTGGATTTAAAAACACCTGCAAATACACTTTTTTCAGAAAAGAGTTATGGTGTACAAACGCCTTGGCAACAAATTAATCGACAACTATCGACCTACCCTGCTCAAGCCAACGCATTAATTTTATTTAAATTAAATCAATGCCCAGAGCGAGTATTTCAACAAGATTGGCAAACTCCTGCACAATATTTCAATCAGCTGCACAGTTTCTTAAAAGAACACGCGCAAATGCCGATTTTTAATATCGAACTTGGTGCATATGTTGGTGTGTTACAAGCTGAAAACAGCACAGTCCTTAACTCCCAACTGACTAGTCTGAAAAGTTTGCAAAAAGAGCATTTATTAAAGATCAATGAGCTTAACTACTCGATCCAATTTAAGCTGAGCTATGCCCCAATTACTGAACCTTTAAATGAAGATAGCTTTACAAGCTTACTTGCTCAAACAAGTCAGCAAGAGTTACCTAAGGCGCAGGCAGAAATTGAGTTGGCACCAACCATCGATATTATCGCTCCTGAGCCTGTCAAATCTTCTATATCGCTTGATCTAAGCCTTGAGCAAGTCGATGCTCCTTTGCAATCTTCGTTATTGCAGCAATTAAAGCAGCAGCTAGCTCGAAGTGAAATTCATTTAAAATATCAGCAAATCTACGATAAACACGATCAAGAAACCCATAACTATGAGGTGACTAGCGGTTTTATTAGCGATGAACAATGGTATGACATAAATGACTTGGCTGAATTAAGAGAAGACAGTGAACTTTCTATTCAATTAGATCGCTGGATTTTGGTTGAGGCATGTAAGCAACTACATAACTTTATTACTCAGTACCCGAAAGCTAAACTGATTATTAACCTGAATATTGATATCTTGCTCAAAGATAAATCTTTCCCTGAACTCATTTCGAAATTACTCACTATTATTGGTAGTAAGCTTGAAAGCCCACTGGTTTTACAATTTTCAGAACAAGCAATTCAGCCTCATCTTGCAATTGCTCAGCAACACATAGCTCGCCTGCGTCAACACGGCGCAGAAATTTCGATTCGGGATTTCAGCTCTTCTATGTATAGCGAATCAATATTGCAACAACTAGACGTTCAATATTTAAAGCTGCAATCGAAGAAAACTGAGCTATTAAACTCAGATGATGGCCTAACACGCTTACAAGAAAAGGTTTTGAACTATTTGACTGTAAAACCAGTCGGGATTTTACTTAGTGATCTAGATGATATGAACTTATTTGCAAACGCTTGGAATGTGGAAACGCGTTTCTTACAAGGTCGCTATTTCCAGAAAAAACTTGATCGACTAACCGACGTACAAGACCAATAATGGTCTTGTACTGAAAAACAAAAAACGGGCATAAAGCCCGTTTTTTGTTTCGTGTTGCAGTATTAACGCTTGATAGAGCGAGACATACCAGCAAAACGTTGTTTGAATTTGTCGATACGACCACCAGTGTCTACATTCTTTTGCTTACCAGTGTAGAATGGGTGGCAAGCTGAACATACGTCAAGGTAGATAGTTTCTTTACCTAAAGCAGAACGAGTTTCGATTACGTTACCGCAAGAACAAGTTGCAACTAATTTTTCATATTTTGGGTGAATATCGGCGCGCATCGTCGATTACTCCTAATTGGAAGAAAGGCTTAAGCTGTCATCGCAATTGATCACTCTCAACTTAAGTTGAGGACAGGCTCAAAATGAGCAGATCAACACCACAACAGACCATTCTTTTGGCCCACCGAAACCTCTAGGGTTAGAGCTAAGCACAACAAGTGGGCAACATTATACGTCAAATAATTTTCTTTTGCGAATTAATCTTGGGATTTAGCCAAGTAATTTGCGATCACCCCACACACCATTAACTGGATTTGGTGAAAAATCATAATAGGTAACACGATCATGCCTAATGGTTGGCCAATAAATAAGATTTGCGCCATCGGAACACCACTCGCCAAGGTCTTTTTGGAGCCACAAAAGAAAACTGTAATTTGATCTGCTCGGTTAAAACCTAAAGCACGCGGTAGGTAAAGTGCTAATAGCATAATAATTGTTAAAAGTACTGAACACGCAATTGTTAGAATGAGTAAAGTTTTCCAACTTACTTGATGCCAAAGCCCTGCAACTACTGCTCCACTAAATGCGCCATACACCACCATCAAAATCGAGCCTTGATCAAATGCTTTAACAATACTCGGAACTTTTGCCATATAAGGGAAAATATAAGGACGTAATAATTGACCTAAAATAAATGGCACTAATAGTAATAATGTAATTTGTATAATTGAAGTCGTCGGATCAAATCCATGTTGGCTTTGGCCTAAAATAAAAAAGCTCACCAAGACTGGTGTAATAAACATACCAATCAAGTTTGAAAAAGATGCACTGCACACCGCTCCCGCCACGTTCCCTTTTGCCACTGATGTAAATGCAATAGAAGATTGAACTGTAGAGGGTAAAAAGCACATAAATAAAAAACCCCAGTACAGCTGTTGACCTAACAGAGGTAATAAAATTGGCTTAGCCAACAGACCAATTACAGGGAAAATAAAGAAAGTAAATGCGAAGACCAGTAAATGCATTTTCCAATGCAAAATACCTTCAATTACAGCCTCACGTGATAGTTTCGCGCCATGCAAAAAGAATAAGATTGCAATCGCGACTGTGGTCAGTGTATTGAAATATTGAGCTGCTTGACCACTGACTGGAAAAAATGTTGCTAGTAGTACCATTCCAACTAACAAAACTGTAAATCGATCAAGAGCCAATAACTTCAGCATAGCCATATCCTATGATTATTCTAGATAAATAAAAAACCCAGTTGATAAATTGACCATTTGGTCAAGCGTTCATCATACTGGGCTAAAAAAATAAAGCTAGGCTTTTAAGAACTAATTCTTAAAGCATCACAGTCAATTTTTAGTTATTTGTCGCATTAGCATCTTGTTGAATCAATTCGACTTTATAGCCGTCTGGATCTTCAACAAATGCGATAACGGTAACACCACCTTTCATTGGACCCGCTTCGCGAACAACTTTGCCACCACGTGCTTTAATTTCTTCACACGCTTTGTAGGCATCGTCAACACCAATGGCAATGTGACCATAGGCATTGCCTAAATCATAACTTGATGTATCCCAGTTATGGGTAAGCTCAAGCACGGTATTGGTTTCTTCATCGCCATAGCCAACAAATGCTAGTGTAAAGCGCCCTTCTTCATAATCACGCTTACGAAGTAACTTCATCCCTAATACTTCGGTATAGAACTTTAAAGATTGTTCTAAATTGCCTACTCGCAACATTGTATGAAGCATTCGCATATATTTATCTCCTAGGAAACTTTCATTTTGATGATTGATTAGCCAACAACTTACCCACCCAAATCACGAGTAATAAAATTGGTAATCCCATCAAAAATGTAGCCGTAAAAAAGCCTGAATAACCGATATGATTCACTATTGTACCTGAGTAACCACCAATCGTTTTTGGTAACAACAGCATTAGCGAGCTAAAAATAGCATATTGCATGGCGGTAAATGACACACTAGTTAAACTAGAAAGAAATGCAATAAAAACTGCCCCAGCTAATCCGGAGGCTAAGTTATCAAATATGATGCCCATTACTAACCAAACTTTGCTATAAGGAACAACTACTTTTCCTTTCAATTCGATATCCATATTTTTATCAATCGGAATCGCTGGAATATCGGATAAATTCATACGATAACGAGGTTGATTCTCTTCTAGCTGCTTTTGATAAGAATGGTTTAAAGTTAAAGTATGTATTTGCTTATTGGCTTCATAATTTGCTTCTACTTGTATTGAATTAAGTTTAGCAAGATCATTTCCAGGAATAATAACATTCCAATCACTACCTTTAATCTTACCTTCTATTTTATTTTGTGAATTCAATAAAATACTAACGGATTTTAGCTCACCATTTTTAGGTAGATTCAATAAACTACCATGAAGAATTACATCTTTTTTCAGCTCATCTTTATATAAAAGATTATCTCCACCAATTGCTTGAACATAAATATCTGGTTGTGATTCTGAGTTAAATACTTTTAATGGAAGGTTTATCTTTAAAGGTTCAGCATAGCCTACAGGCTGAGAATTAATTGAGACTTCATTCTGAGCTGACGTCAATGTATTACTCGGGAATTTTAGTGACCAATTTCCCACTTCATCAGGGCTTGTTGTATAAGTGTGATCCCCTATATGAACTTGAACATTTTGCATAGTAGCGCCAGATTTAACTAATCCAACAAAAATCAAGTTGGTAGTGCTTGCTAAAATTGCTCCTAACAACATCATTTTCATTACATTATAGCGTTGCGCTAACATTCCTCCGAGAAAACCACCCAATATGACAAAGAAGATCGCAAAGAACTTATTAAACCAAGCAATTTCCTCTTTATCAAAATTCAAGTCTAAATAGAATAAATTAGCCATTACACCAGCAACGACATCTGAAATACGATAAAAACCTATTAGCAATAAAATTGCTAAAGCAACTTTTAATCCATATCGCTTAAAAAAATCTAGTAAAGGTGACAACCATGTTTCTACAACAATTTTCTTATTAATTAGACCAAACTTAATTAACCCAAAAATTACAATCACCGCAATTGATATACTAATTAAAAATTTAATAACTAAAAGTAGAAAGTTTAAAAAAGCATCTTCGATAGAAAACGAATCAAAAATTAAACCAATTTGGTAAAAGCTAATCCCAAAAACGATGGTTGAAATAACAAAAACTGAGAATAACTGAAAATAGTCTTTAGCTTGATAGTGATGTTGAATACGTTTAACTTCAGGCTCATGAATAAATAATGTTGTAATTATTCCTATACCCATGAGGCCTGCCATTAATAAATATGTAGTTCGCCAAGCTTCATATATATAATTACCAACAGCTGTACCCAGTGAAGCTGCAAATAATAACGCACCTAATTGTGTAATGATTGTAGCAGTACGATATCCAGCATTATACGTTGAAGCTAAAACAGTTTGCACATTAGGATCTTCAGTCAATTCAATACGATAAGCATCAACAATAATATCTTGAGTAGCTGAAGAGAAGCCAAGGAAAATAGCAGCTGCTGCCATAATAGTCAGATTTGAAAATGAGCCAAAATCAGAAGTATTCGGTAAGGGATTTGTAAATGCCATTAAACAAATTGCACAGATAACCAAAATTTGTGCAACTAATAGCCAACTACGTCTTAACCCCATTTTTCTTGTTAAATAAGGAAGTGGTAATTTATCTATCAAAGGTGCCCAAATAAACTTGAACGAATAAGCCAAAGCTGCCCAAGAGAACATGGTGATAGTACTTCTGTTAATTCCAGCTTCAGTCAACCAAAATGATAAAGTTGAAAAAATTAGAAATATGGGAATTCCTGATGAAAAGCCTAAAAACAACATAATAATTGCTCGGCGATCCAAGAAGGCCATAAAGGAACTTTTCCACCCTTTTGATTCAGCACTCATTCGTTTTTTATTTTCCATAAATTATAAATGTGCCTATTCAAACCCTTCTTACAATTCCTTTCAAGATTCTTTATGCAATCAATTTTGTTTTGGCGATAAAAACGGCAAGTTTGCTTGATATTTTATGCTAAACCTGTATACCTTTAAGCTTCAACCTTCGTTTTCTTTTGCTGGATATCAACAGTGACACAAAAACTTGATCAAGTGACCATCTCAACTTTATCACTCGCTAAAACAAACACCACAAACGTCACAATAAATGCATTTCCTTCAGCTTTTGAGCAACCTGATATAAAAATGACTTTGGATAAAACAGCCTTAAAACCCGAACAACTTACACATATTCCAGATTTTGAAAAAATTCCAGCTTCTACAAAACGTATAAAACCGCTTAACAACTTTTTAGGGCAAGACCGTGCCAAAGCATCGGTAGAAGCAGGGATTTCTTTACCCTACTCTGGCTATAACATTTTTGCAGTAGGGACAGCAGGCTTGGGTAAACGCACCATGATTAAGCGTTTACTCCAACAACATGCGAAAACAATGCCTACTCCAAATGACTGGGTATATGTCTATAATTTTAAACAAGCACGCCAACCACTTGCTCTACGCTTCCCTGCTGGACAAGGAACCAAGTTTCAACATGCCCTTCATCAAACTTGGCAAATTATTTTAAAACAGCTTGAACGCCGTTTTAGTGCCGAGACCTATCATAACCGTATTGAGCGTATCCGTGAGGAAACTGGAGATGAGCAGCAACAAGCGCTTGTCGAGTTAACCAAAGAAGGTGAAGAACTCGACTTAAAACTCATCTCCCGTAATGAAAAGCATGGCTTTGTACCTGTACAAGTAAAAGATGATCAGGTGCAAGAACTGACTCAAACAGAAATAGATGCTCTAAATACTAAGCAACGTGCTGAAATTGCAGCGAATGTTCGCTACATGGATAAAAAGCTCGAGCGTCTTGGTTTGCATTTAGGTGATTTAGAAGATGATGCACGTGACAAAGTCTCTGTGTTGAATCGAGACATCGCGACCCAAGTGGTTAAGCCACGCATGGATTTAATTTTAAATAAATACGGTCAAGTCAAAGGCCTTGAAGATTATTTAAAACAATATGCTCAAGATGTAATTGATAATGTTGAACTCATTTTAGAGCAAGAAGAAGACGACTTTGCTCCGGCAATGTTCAATCGTGTGCCTGCACGTTATCAGGCCAATGTAATTGTCTCAAACAAACCAAACAGTGGCGCACCGGTTATTTTTGAAGATTTCCCAACGCACTACAATTTGCTTGGTCATGTTGAGCAACTTACTCACAACGGCACAATTACCACAGATTTCACGCTCATTCGTCCAGGTGCTCTACATCAAGCGAATGGTGGCTTTTTAATGCTTGAGGCCGAGCAATTACTCGAACAGCCTTATGCATGGCAAGGTTTAAAGCGTGCCTTAAAATCAGGTCAGCTCAAGCTTTCTTCTCTTGAACATATGCTGACGTTAACAGGCTCTATCTCGATAGAACCTGCTGCTGTTCCGCTTGATATTAAAGTGGTTCTTATGGCAGAACCTGAAATTTATTATGAAATTTTAGAAGTAGAACCAGAGCTTGGCAGTGTCTTTAAAATTCGTGCAGATTTTACCGATACTCTGCAACGTAATGACGAAAATGAACAAGCCTACATGCAGCTAATTGCTGATTATGTACAAGCGGATAAATTACTTCCGTTTGACCGCAGTGCTTTAGCAGCTTTACTTACCGACTCAAGTCGTCAGGCAGAAGACCAAAGCTCACTGTCGTTACATGCTTCAACTTTGGGCGACCTCATTCGCGAAGCACATCACCATGCTTTTAAAGCTAATGAAAAGCTTGTAACTGACCAGCACATTAACTTGGCATTACAACACAGACAGTATCGCTTAGGCTATTTAAGAGAGCTTTACTGGCAGGATTTATCGCGTGGAACTCAGTTAATCGAGACTTCTGGTCATCGTTTAGGTCAGATTAATGCCCTCTCTGTTATTCACTATGCAGATGTTGAGTTTGGTTTACCTTCACGTTTGACTGCATCAGTCTATCAAGGTGGTGGCGATATTCTTGATATTGAGCGTAGTGTAGAACTTGGCGGTTCACTGCATGCCAAAGGCGTATTGCTCATGTCTAGCTTCTTGAAAGCTCACTTTGGTCGTGAACAGATTTTACATTTCTCTGCTGCTCTAGCCTTTGAACAAAGTTATGGGCAAGTAGACGGCGACAGTGCAACAGTTGCCGAGCTTTCTGCATTAATTTCAGCAATTAGCCAAATACCAATTGATCAATCATGGGCAATTACCGGCTCTATGAACCAGTTAGGCCAAGTTCAACCAATTGGTGGTGTAAATGCAAAAATTGAAGGCTTCTATGATGCTTGTAAATTACAAGGTTTAACTGGCAAACAAGGTGTCATTATTCCACGTCAAAACATGCAGCATTTGATGTTACGCCAAGATGTAATTGATGCGGTACAAAGTGGTCAATTCC
This sequence comes from Acinetobacter sp. JADD-222, assembly GCF_049310645.1. Classification (NCBI taxonomy): domain Bacteria; kingdom Pseudomonadati; phylum Pseudomonadota; class Gammaproteobacteria; order Moraxellales; family Moraxellaceae; genus Acinetobacter; species Acinetobacter sp. JADD-222. The sequence goes on from NZ_JBMOWI010000001.1 coordinate 356,452, forward strand.
ATATCCATGCAATTGATACGATTGATCAGGCGCTTGAGATTTTAATGGCCCGCCCTGTCGGTACACTCGACAAAAAAGGTAAGTACAGTAAACACTCTATTTATGCTGCTGTAATGGAGCAACTCGAATATTGGCAAGCCATTGAAGATGGCGCAGAAATTGAAGAGGAGCCAAAGAAGAAAAAGAAAAATAAGAAAAAAATTAAGAAGCATGAAGAGCTTACGGCGGAAGACCTACCACAAGAAAGCGTAGAAGAAGTCGCAACCTTAAAACAGAAGTAATAAAAAAGGGCTTGTCAAATACAGGCCCTTTTTACTTTTAGAGTGGCAAAATTAACGAACGATTTGGATCGCTCGTCCTCCTGCTAACTGACTAAAATATTGTTTAAGTGCTTCAACACAGCGCTGAATTTTCATTGGCTGTTGGTCATGCTTGGCAACTTCTGCATACAAAGTAAAAGTTGGTAATTTCCAATCTGGCATGAGTTCAATTAAAGAACCATTTTTTAACTCTTTTTGAGCATCTAAATATAAAATTCTTGCAATACCATGTCCTTGCTGACATAACGCTTTTGCAACTTGTAAATTATTGCTTTGCAAACGGCTTTGCATTTCAACATTAAGTGTTTCACCCGTTTTTACATGTTGAAAATGGAAATGGTGCGCGTCATTCATGACATTAATTGATAATAACTCATGATCTCTTAAATCATTAGGATGCACAATTGGACTAGATTGATTCAGATAACTTGGAGAAGCTACCAAAATCTGATCGACAAAAGCCATCGGAATGACAGAGCTGCTTTCTTCTACCGGCGTAGAACTCATGCGCACTGCAATATCAATTCGCTCTTCAATTAAGTCGATATAACGATGCCCAACTTCAAAATGCACAGATAAACCGCGATGAGCTGACATCCAGTGAGATAACGCAGGAATGAGGTGCTGAACTGCTAAATCAGGAGTAGTTGCGATACGCAAATCCCCAATTAAGTCATCCCTCAACTCATTAATTCTGATTTTCCCCCTTTCAGCAGCCGCCAACATTTCTTGACAGCTTGAAAAAAAAGCCTGTCCGGCTTCTGTCAAACTGAGTTTACGCGTGGAGCGATGTAATAGAATTACATCCATTTCATGCTCAAGGGATCGAATCTGCTGGCTCACCGCACTTGTTGTAATTCCTAATTCACGTGCCGCACCACTAAATGAACTTTTTTCAACCACACAAGCAAAAACACCCATCGCACGAAGCTGATCTAACATAGGTTTCCTCAAATCTAATTCTAAATTTATAAAAAAATGCTTATTGTTGTAATGAAAGCAACCAATTATATTATACGAGGAAACCTAAGTTTTATGCATTAGCTATTTTGGTAAAAGATTTATAGGATTAATTGGTTTTCCATCCAAACGGATCTGGAACTCAAGCATGACCTGAGAAGCCCCAGTAGAGCCCATCTCGGCAATTTTTTGTCCAGCAGTTACATTATCACCACTTTTCACCAACATCTTGCTATTGTGGGCATAGGCACTGATATAGCCGTCAATATGCTTAATTAAAACCAGATTGCCGTATTCTTTTAAGCCATCAGCTGCGTAGACAACTTGACCATCTGCTGCGGCATAAATAGGGTCACCCTGATTTCCACCATAACGGATTCCTTTGACATTATTTGCCAAATTAAACCCTTGAATCACTGGCCCATTATTCGGTTTTATCCAGCGTAAACTAGAATTTGGTGCAACCGAAGTCACTGTGGTATTCGTTGACGGTGCGGTCGTTGTAGGCTGAGTTACTGGTGTAACAGGTTGTGTGGTTGGTAGAGCAATGGTTTGACGTTTGATTTGCTCCGGTTGTGCCATGACTTGCGTAGATACTGTTCTTGGTGAAGAACCTTTCTTCAAACGCAAAGACTGATTAACATAAATACGATATGGTGGAGCAATATCATTCATTTCGGCAATACTAATATAGTCGAGGCCATAACGCATTGCGATACCACTTAAAGTATCACCTGAACGAACTGTGTAATAGTTAGGAGCCATTGCATAGCGAGAACTATTATTAATTTGTGGTTTAGAAGCACACCCTGCCATAGCAACGGTAAAACCTACAGCCACAGACAACAACATAATTTTCATTATTTTGTCTTTTTGGATATGCACTCTGCTTTGTTGCCCAATTAAATGCATTGATCTCCCTCACTAAATGCTACAAATCATTTCGGCTAAGAGTACCAAAAAAGTAAGAGGAAACACGTTCCTCTTTTTCTTTATTCACAAAGTTATAACATTCGAGGCAAATTATTGACTCAAACTGATCTGTAAATCTTCTAAAACAGCGTAATTTGTTGCATCCATTTGAATAGGAGTAACACTTACATAACCGTTTGCAACCGCAAAGAAATCAGATTGAATCTGGCTAGAAACACGCTGGGGATCTGTAACCGCCTCACCTGCTAGTCCAATCCAGTAAACTTGACGGCCGCGTGGATCGACATGACTGGTAATAGGCTTAGATTGAGCACGGCGCCCTTGATAAGTAATCTGTGCTCCTTTTAACTGCGGCACGTCAGGAATATTGATATTAAAGATATGTCGCGGAGGCAAAGCTGGTAATCCGCTTGCAATAAAATCATGTACCCATTTAGCAGCCTGAGCATAATCTTCTTTATCGTTATAAGCACGTACATCAGGACCCGCTAAAGACACAGCAATTGCAGGTTGTTTCATTAAACGACCTTCAAATGCGGCCCCTACCGTTCCCGAATATAAAACATCATCACCTAAGTTCGCACCACTATTGATTCCGCTCACGACCAAGTCAAATTCAAAATCAAACAAACCATTCATGGATAAATAAACACAATCTGCTGGTGTACCATTCACTGCCCAGACATCTTCGGCAATTTGAATGGGACGTAATGGTCGATCCAATGTTAATGCACTTGAGAAACCACTTCTTTCACTTTCTGGTGCAACCACAACCACGCGTCCAAGTGGTCTTAATGCTTCAGCTAAAGCCTGTATACCTGGCGCAAAAACACCGTCATCATTCGCTATCAAAATATTCACTAAAATCTTTCTCTACAAATAAACCTAAAGGTTTTCACAATTGAATTATTTGTTGAATTATATATATTTATGCCTCCATAGCATTATAAAATTGTGAAAAAATGAAAACTTTCGCTCCTTTTTTTCAGGTATTGGGGATCAGTATCACATTGTGTACGCAGGTGGTTTTTGCAGATGAGGATATCTCAACACAAGAGGCTGATAGCTTAATTAAAGATGACATTGCCGCAACGCAAGTTTTGCAGGAAATCTGCCCGGCTTTTGTCGGAACAAATAAAAAACTTGAGTCAAACGCTCAAAAAATTATTGCGATGTATTTAAGTGGTTATTCAAATAAATCAATGACCTTAACGACTCTACAAAACGATGCTGAATTTAAAACTTTATTAAATGAAGCACGTCTTGCGGCAAAACAAATGGACCATCACGAGCAACATGAGCTCTGTGAAGAGATCGTTAATTATAAAGAATAGATCTTACTCTTTTGTGATCTAGAAACTTATTCATTTTGGGTTTTCTGTTTGCCATTAAGCAGAAAACCAACATAACAATACATTTTTTCCATTTTTTTAAATTCTAAATTGGTTAAGCTAACGGCATATTTAGAAATTTTATTTTGGGTTATCGATGTTTATGAAGAAAAGCTTAGTTCAATCGCTCTCTTTGGTTTTACTTATGAGCATGGCAACAGCTGGTTTTGCTGCTGATAAGAAGAAAACAATTGAAAAGAAAACCGAAAATGAAAATGTTGTTGAGGTTACTCCACAACAAGGCACGACTCCTGAAGAATTAGCTGCAATTCAAGTGCTTTCTGAAATTTGTCCAAGTTTGATTGGTAAAAAAGACGCCGATTTTGCTCAAGGCTATGAACGTTTAGTTAAAGACTACCTACCAAATGAAACTGATGCTGTTTCTGCATTAGAAAAACGTAGTAAAGACAAAGCTTTCAAGAAATACTTAAAAGAAGCACGTAGCGATGCGAAAGCTGCCGGTGATGAACAAAACACATTAGTTTGCCAAGACGTGAAAGCATATCAATCGCAAAACTAAATTAGTAAAAAACTCTTGAGTTACAATACTGTTTGAAAAAGCCGACTTCTCCCGTAGAAGTCGGCTTTGCTTTATCCTAAAATGCTAGGCTCTTCTGCTTCATACAAGATATTGGAATTACCTAGAATGACTCGAAAAAGCGCTATTGCTGCACTACTCCTCTTACCAAGTTTTTCTTATGCAGCAACTGTCTTATCAGCTCCGCCAGAATTAAATAATAAGTCTTATGTATTAATGGATTATGAGACAGGCCAAATTCTCGCTTCTAAAAATGAAAACGAAAAGCTTGCACCTGCGTCTATGACAAAAATGATGACAAGCTACATCATTGAACAAAAATTATTAAAAGGTGAACTGACTGAAAATGAGCAGGTTCGTATGAACGAGTCTGCATGGTGTAAAGGAAGTAGCTCTGAATCATGTATGTATGTTCCTTTAAATGGTACAGCAACTGTTCTAGAAATGCTCCGCGGTATTATTATCCAGTCAGGTAATGATGCATCAAAAGCAATGGCTGAACATATTGCCGGAAATGAAGGCACGTTTGCTCATATGATGAATCAGGAAGCAAAACGTATCGGCATGGTGAACACCCAGTTTATTAACTCTACCGGTATGCCTGCTGAAGGTCACTATTCAACTGCAAAAGATATGGCTGTGTTAGCACAACATATTATTAAAGACAGTTCAAAATACTATCCAATTTACTCTGAAAAAGAATTTACTTTTAATGGTATTAAACAAGGTAACCGTAATGCCTTGCTTTACACTGACCCAAGTGTAGATGGTTTAAAAACAGGTCATACAGATGAAGCAGGTTACTGCTTAACTACTTCAAGTAAACGCGGTCCAATGCGTTTAATTTCAGTGATTTTTGGTACTCCAAGCATGTCTGAACGTGCAGACCAAACGCGTACGTTACTGGCTTGGGGCTTTGCAAACTTTGAAACTGCAAATGTTCAACCAGCCAATCAGGTTCTTGCAAAAGCAAAAGTTTGGTTTGGTAAAGAAGATGAAGTTCAAGTTGGTTTAGCTGAAAACTTTAGTGTGACTATGCCTAAAGGTAAAGCTGATGGCATTAAAACTCAGTTAGTGGTTCAACCTAACTTAAATGCACCACTTCAAAAAGGTCAAGTTGTGGGTAAACTTGTTGCTAGCCTAGATGGCAAAGTAATTGCTGAAAAACCTTTAGTTGCATTAAAGCCAGTTGAAGAAGCAGGTTTCTTTGCTCGTTTAATCGACCATATCAAGCAATTCTTCAGCAACTTATTCTAATTTTTGAATAGTTGAATTAAGCACTCATGCTATTTAGCCTGAGTGCTTTTTTATTTTATAATTCGACTAAATTTTATTTTGATACTACTTATGGCAAAGAACATTCGTCCTTATCTTGAACACTACCCTCAAGTAGATACAACCTGTTATATCGATGAAATGGCTGTTGTAGTTGGTGACGTTAGCTTAGCTGAAAATGTCTCTGTCTGGCCTTTTGCAGTCATTCGTGGTGACGTAAATAGTATTCAAATTGGTAAAAACAGTAACGTACAAGACCATTGTATGTTGCATGTAAGCCATAAAAATGATGCCAAACCGAATGGCTCACCTCTGATTATTGGTGAAGATGTAACGGTTGGACACCATGTGACTTTACATGGCTGTACCATCGGTAACCGTGTTTTAGTCGGAATCAATACCGTTATTCTAGATGACGTGATTATTGAAGATGATGTAATGATTGGTGCAGGAAGTTTAGTTCCGCCTCGCAAAGTCTTAAAAAGCGGTTATCTCTATGTAGGAAGCCCCGTACAACAAGTGCGCCCACTGACTGAAAAAGAACTCGCATTTCTTCCTTATTCAGCAAGACATTATGTAAAAGTGCAAAATAATCATAAAAATAGTGAAGTCTAACTTTGCTATTTTTAGTTTAATTGATACATATATTCCACTTACAAAAATAAGAAACCTTTGAGAAATAAATAATGAGCTTAGATAATACCCATAATTGCCCTACTGAACATGAGCTAATAAACCAAATCAAAATCAATATTGAAAAATATGGATTACAAGTTATGGGAATTAGTGCAACGAACTATTTACCTTCTTTCAGTTACAGTGTGGGTTTATATGAGAGTTATCAGCATCCTGAAATTATTTGTTTTGGATTACCTACGGATCTAGCTCATCTCATTATTAATGATGTAGCAAACTTAATTAAAAATGGCGAAAAAATTACCTCCTATCAAGATTATGATGATCAGTTTTTTAAAGAAAGTCGTGCTCAGTTTTTACCTGTAGACTTCAGGAATATTGATGATTATTTTGGAGGGGCGTTAAATTATTACCAACATAATAAATTCTCAGCTTTACAATTAGTCTGGACTGATCGCAATGACAAATTTCCTTGGGAAGATGGATATCAAGAAGAGTTTATTTATGATCAGCCTTTACTAGATCGAAATGCTGATTTTAAATTTAGAGAGGCAAAAAATTTAGGGGTTTTCACCACTCGACAGTGTCTGGAGTTCAATCAACCTATTTTAAGAGTTGTACATGATCATGATGGAGATTGGCAATTTTTGACAGGTAATCAAGAACCTGAAGATATTCGTCTTGTCGCCTTAGAACAAATGATATTAATAGATTCGAGCTTAAATGAAGTTTTTGATCTTGACTACGGCCAAACTGCTGAGAGAGACTCCATTAATAATTCATGGCAAATAACAAATCTTGATGAGTAAAAAGATTTATAAAATAATACTGTAATCTATAAAAATCTTATCGTAGCCAAAAACCCCTAAATTTCGTATTATACGTCTTTTAAATCATGGTGCTTTTTTATGGCCGCATGGACTCCTCATGTCACTGTTGCTACAGTCGTAGAAAAAGACGGACGCTATCTGTTTGTAGAAGAGCATAGCGAAGGTTTTGTACACACAGTATTTAACCAACCTGCTGGTCATGTGGAATGTGGTGAGTCATTAACAGAAGCTGCCATTCGAGAAACACTTGAAGAAACAGGCCATCATGTTGAAATTGATGCCTTACTTGGTATTTATACTTATACCCCGCCAATGTTTCCCGATCGCACTTATTACCGTTTCTGTTTTCTAGCGCATGTAACTCAGGTTGAAAGTGATCCTCAACTCGACACAGGTATTATCGCTGCTGTGTGGATGACACCGGATGAACTCAAAGAATCTGCCCGTGCTCGCAGTCCTCTTGTGCTAAAAGCAGTTGAAGATGCTATGAAAGGCCACCATTATCCTTTATCGCTTATTTATGAGCACCCCTTCTCTCCCTCATTAACTTCTCATTTGGATGCCTAGTCCTATGCAACAACGTGTCATCGTCGGTATGTCTGGTGGTGTAGACTCTTCTGTTTCTGCAGCACTTTTACTTCAACAGGGTTATCAAGTTGAAGGTCTTTTCATGAAGAACTGGGAGGAAGACGACGGCACGGAATACTGTACGGCAATGGAAGACTTAGCCGATGCCCAAGCAGTAGCTGATAAAATCGGTATTAAGCTGCATACAGCAAACTTTGCTATGGAATATTGGGATCGAGTGTTTGAACTTTTCCTAGCTGAATATGCTGCTGGTCGCACGCCAAACCCAGATATTTTATGTAATAAAGAAATTAAATTCCGCGCATTTTTAGATCATGCCATGACTTTAGGTGCAGACTTCATCGCAACGGGTCATTACGCACGCCGTGGTGAAACTGCATATAACTCTAAAGGCGAAGCATACGCACCATTATTACGTGGTGTAGATAACAATAAAGACCAAACCTATTTCTTACATGCCGTTCATGGTAGAGAAATTAATAAAACATTATTTCCAGTAGGTGAAATCGAAAAACCTGAAGTTCGCAGAATTGCTGAAGAACTTGATCTTGCTACAGCCAAGAAAAAGGACTCAACAGGAATCTGTTTTATTGGGGAACGTCGTTTTAATGACTTCCTTAAACAATATTTACCCGCTCAGCCTGGGAAAATTGTACTTGATACAGGTAAAGAAGTTGGTGAACATCACGGTCTGATGTACTATACGCTCGGTCAACGTGGCGGAATTGGTCTAGGTGGTTTGAAAGGTGCAGCTGAAGGTGCATGGTTCGTACTACATAAAGATCTGGCCAGTAATCGCCTCGTTGTTGGTCAGGGACATGAACACCCACTCATGCAAAGTACTCAACTGTGGAGTGAGTCAATTGACTGGGTAGCTGGTGAACAAAATATTCCAGTTGAAGGATTACGCTGTACAGCTAAAACGCGTTATCGCCAACCTGATCAGGGATGTACAATTTTTATTGATGAAAACACTGAACACGGTGTTCGCGTTGAGTTTGATGAACCTCAGCGTGCTGTTACACCGGGTCAAAGCGTTGTATTTTATTCAGATGAAGTTTGCTTAGGCGGGGGTGTCATTCACCATACAAATGCCCCTACACCAAATTTTATTTAAGGGAATGAATGGCATGGTGGAGTTACCATTTCAACAATCACAAGCCTTGAATGTTCGCCAAAACCGTGCCCTTGCCTTGGCTGGGGTATTTCAGGCCACTCAGCTCACCCATATGACAGCCATGACGGGTCAGCAAAGTATTGGTGAAAGTGGTAATTTCTATTTTGAACTATTAATCAAAGCAAGTTTAAATATTCGCCCTACAGCCAACAATGGTGTTCAAACCTTAGATTTTTTTAATCAATTAGCAGATATCTCTTTAGGGCTTAAAACACTCGAAAATTGTATTACTCAACCTTTTTCGAACATGCCTAAGTCTCGCCTTCCAAAAATGGGCACGGCCAAATTGCCAATGTCCTATGCGATGTCGCTCTTACAGCTAGAAAAAAAGGTTTATAGCAACCCTGAATATGTCGCAATCATTGAAAAAGCTCAGCAGAAAATTTTAAAACAGCTGTCTTTTTTTGATAATAACTACTTACACCCAAGCATTTTAGCTAATTTGGCGCAAACTTATGTTGATACGGCTGGCCAGATTAACCCACGCATTTTAGTTCGTGGTAATGCAGAAGCATTTAAAGATACCAACCATACTAACCGCATCCGTGCTTGTCTGTTTACTGGCTTGCAAATGGCCCATTTATGGCGGCAACTCGGCGGTAGTTCGTGGAACATGATTTTTAGCAAACGTAAATTGCTACAGGATATTCAAGCACTTGCTCGTTTACAGTACCAAGTCGTTTAAGACTATAAACGAGATTTTTTTAGTTTTATGTTTATTCCAACATTAAGGAATCGTTATGAACGCTTTAACCGCACTATCACCATTAGATGGACGTTATGCCAGCAAATGTGATGCGCTACGCCCTTTTCTTTCTGAGTTTGGTTTAATCCATGCTCGTGTCACTGTAGAAGTGCGTTGGTTACAAGCACTTTCTAACCGTCCGGAAATTGTTGAAGTTGCACCTTTTTCAAACGAAACAAATGCAGCTTTAGATGCAATTGTTAGCAACTTTTCTGAAGAAGATGCTAACCGCATTAAAGAAATTGAGCGTACAACTAACCATGATGTAAAAGCTGTTGAATATTTCTTAAAAGAGAAAATCGCAGGTATTGCTGAATTACAAAATGCAGGTGAATTCATTCACTTTGCATGTACTTCAGAAGACATCAACAACTTGTCTCATGCGCTTATGCTTAAAAACGGTCGTGAAGTTTTAGTATCAAGCATGAAGCAAATCCTTAATGCGATCTCTGCTTTGGCAACGACTCACGCTGAACAACCAATGTTGTCTCGTACACACGGTCAAACTGCTAGCCCAACAACTTTGGGTAAAGAAATGGCGAACGTGGCATACCGTTTAGCTCGTCAAATCAAACAATTTGAAAACGTTGAGTTACTTGGCAAAATCAATGGTGCTGTAGGTAACTACAATGCTCACCTTTCTGCTTATCCAGATGTTGATTGGGCTGCTCACGCACAAGCTTTTGTTGAATCTTTAGGTTTAACATTCAACCCTTATACAACTCAAATCGAACCACATGATTACATGGCAGAGTTGTTTGATGCGTTACGTCGTTTCAATACGATTTTAATCGACTTTAACCGTGACGTATGGGGTTACATCTCTTTAGGTTACTTCAAACAAAAATTGAAAGAAGGCGAAGTTGGTTCATCAACCATGCCACACAAAGTTAACCCAATTGACTTTGAAAACTCTGAAGGTAACTTAGGTATTGCAAATGCAGTATTGGCTCACTTAGGTGAAAAATTACCAATTTCTCGCTGGCAGCGTGACTTAACTGACTCAACTGTATTACGTAATATGGGTGTTGGTTTTGCACAAAGCTTAATTGCTTTCGATGCGTGCTTAAAAGGTGTTGGTAAACTTGAGTTAAATGCAAACCGTTTAAATGAAGATTTAGACCAAGCTCAAGAAGTTTTAGCTGAACCAATTCAAACTGTAATGCGTCGCTACAACATTGAAAAACCATACGAAAAATTAAAAGCATTAACTCGTGGTCAAGCAATGACTCGTGACATGATGGTTAATTTCGTAAATGGTGATGAACTTTCTCAAGTACCAAGCGAAGAACGTGCGCGCTTAGCTGAACTTACTCCTGCAACTTATACAGGTAATGCAGCTGAACAAGCGAAACAAATTAACGATTTAATTAGCAAAATTTAATTAAAAAGTTTACAAAAAGCGGAGCTTAGGCTTCGCTTTTTTATTACACTCATATAAATCACAATAAAGACTTCATAAAATGATCGAAAAACAATTCAAACTTAAACACTATATTGCTCTTGGCTTGCTTTTGATTGCGATTGTCATTTCAGCTATTCAGCCTCTTGAATTTGAAGCCTATTTACTTCATCAAGCGGGCACAGTGTTTATGTTGATTTTGCTCTTTGTTATTTTTAAGAAGATTGGACTCGATTTTTTAAGTTTTACTTTCTATCTGCTGTTTTTGCTCATCCATATTGTTGGCGCACATTACCTGTATTCATACGTTCCATACAATGATTGGATACAACAAGCATTCAATTTTAACTTAGATCAATATATGGGTTGGTCCCGTAATATGTATGATCGTTTGGTTCATCTTGCCTATGGTATTTTTCTTTACCCTCTTACTTATCGCGTGTTTCAAGTGTGGTTACCATCAGTAAAGCCATTCAGTCTTTTTTTATTAGTAGTTCAATTTGTAATGGCATCAAGTGTTTTATATGAACTTATTGAATGGGCAATTGCTATTGGATTATCTCCGGAAGAAGCCGAAAATTATAATGGGCAACAAGGCGATATGTGGGATGCCCATAAAGATATGCTGTTAGCGACTATTGGGACAATTTTCTATGGACTTCTTGCACTGATGCTTCCATCCAAAACAAATAACTCATAAATAAAAAAGCGCTCAATGAGCGCTTTTTTCAAGATCACTTTAGACAACAGGATAGGTTTGTTCTAAAAGGCTTTGTAAAACCGAAGAGGTCGTATCAGGTAAAACATACTCAAGATTGGCAGTGGTATTGCTAGCGTTCGTAGTCATATCACTCTGATCATTTACCTGAGTAGGCTTTAATGCCGCTGAAGATAAAAGAGTTTCAATTGGGTCTGGTTCACTAGACGTAGAGCTTTTTAACAAATCATCTATTGGCACAGATTTCTGCTGCTGGCTATCCGTTTCATTTGTTGTGCTTTGTACTAACTTTAATGTATTTAACCCAACACTATCAGCAACAGATACAGTTTCTGTATGAGCAGTATCAACAGCTACCTCACTTAAACTTGTAACCTTTGGAGCGACCACATAAAACGTAAATGGTGAACTCACTTCACTTGTAAGGCCTGCTGCATCTGTTTGAGTTAAAGTAATCGTATGTTTACCAATTGCTAAGTCTTTATCGAGTGTAAAGCTCCATGATCGACTACTACTTACATTTACAATCCCAATAGCAACACCATTATCATAAATGGTTAAAGTTGCATTTGCCTCACCTGAACCTGTGAGCTTTGGTCTTGCATCGTCAGTTTCTGAACCAGCAGTAATCGCACCTTTTAGAGCACCAACATCATCATCCACACTGTTTAAAACAGGTTTTGCAGGTGGTGTTGTGTCCTTAGTACCAATAATATCAAGAACCTCAGATTTATTTCCTGCACTATCAATAGCCGAAACTGAAGCATGTTTGTTATCAGTTAAAGCAGGCGAAATCGTAATTGTAAATTTTCCATTTGCATCTGCCGTTCCCGTACCAATGACCTTACCTGTCGTATCTTTAATTTCAACTTTTGCATTTGCTTCGGTTGTACCTGTTACGGTTGTTCCATCAGCATTAATTTGAGCAACAGGTTTATCAGGTGCAATAGAGTCATAACTTGGAGAAACTTCTAAAGGTTTAGAGGTATTACCTGCTGCATCTTCAACAATAACTGTTGCCTTTTGTGACTCTTTTAATGCTGGAGAAAGCGTAATTTGAAATTCGCCTTGAGCGTTTGCGGTACCCGTACCAATTACTTTACCATCAGCATCTTTTATCTGAACTTTTGCATTAGGCTCAGTTTGTCCTTCGACCGTGGTACCTTCTTTATTGACTTCAACTAAAGGTACATCCGGAGCGAAAGTATCCTTTCCGGCAATAATTTTAGTTGGTTCAGATTTATTGCCTGCAGCATCTTCAGCTATAACTTTTCCACCCGCGTCACTCGTCAATGGAGGAGTAAGCTTTAAAGAAAAAATACCATCTTTATTTGCAGTTACAGTGCCTAGTACATTATCACTAGCATCATAAACAGTGATTTTTGCATTTGCTTCAGTTTTACCAGTTACCAATGAGCCATCATCACTCAGCTGAGTTTGGGGAGCATCTGGAGCAATTGTATCTTTACTACCAGTCACAACACCTGGTTTAGAAATATTACCAGCAGCATCCTCAGCTAAAATATTTAATTTATTCCCATTTGCTAAAGGCTTATCGAGTTTAATTGTAAAATTTCCACTTGCATCTGCAACTCCCGTTGCGACCGTATTACCAGCAGCATCTTTAATATAAATTTTTGCATTTGCTTCTGCTTTACCAGTAACCGTAACGGTATCATCCGCAACAGTAGCAGTCGGTGCAGCAGGAGCTAAGATATCTACAGGTCCTGAAGAATCATCTTTGTCATCATTATCAAAAGCCCAAAGATATAAGCCTTCAGCAGCTAAAACCGCCAAACCTGCTTTTAGCACGTTACCCATCGAAAAAGTTGGGGAATCATCAACCGCCATTGTTGAGGCTGGTTGGCTCGTGCTGGTATAGGCTAAATCTGTGACATGGTTTAAACCTGTATAGTCGATTACCTTACCCTGAGCATCAAATTGTGCTTCAATAAATTTTCCATGTTCAGTCGGAAGAACAAGTGAATGTTCTGTTGTATTCGTTGCTTCATTAAAGAAATTTTCTAAGACAATAGTCTCTCCATTTTTTAAATGGACAACTAGATTTCCACCTTGTTTTTCCACCGATGCTATATCTTTTTGACTTACACCAATTTGAATAATAGAAGGTTTACTTAACACGACCTTATTGAGCTGACCATCTTGCAGAACGTCCAAACCCTCTTTGGATGCTACAATTATTCTTGTCATTATTTCCTGTCCTAAATTTCAGTTATATTTTTAAATGTCTAACTTTTTAAATATTTCATTTAAAAGCTATTTTATTGCTGTTTAAAATATCAAAACCATGTGTTTATCACAATTCAAAAATTATATTTATCAACATTTATTTTTTACTTTCCATTAAAAATCTAAACCTATTTAATAAGACAAATTTGAATATTAACTTTATAAAAAAACCAGCATTTAAGCTGGTCTTTTATAACATTTGAATTAGATAAACTTATAGTTTTGGATCACGTACCTGCACAAGCGTCGTGTTCGCCTTTGCTAGGCTTTCCATTACTTTGCCGATTACAGTAGGAATCAAACTATCTGCCATTTGCGCTGCTTGTAAACCCAGCTTTTCACCTAAGGTCGCTTTCTTACGTGTATTAATGACATAAACATCATGTTGCGGTAATAAAGCTAATAAATACTCATCAGATGTTTGTAATTTATCAACAAGGTTCAGATCTAGGGCATCTTCACCATACCAATGCTCACCTGTCGCCACCTTATCAACATTAAGCTGTGGGCGATACTTTTCTACAAAGTGCTTAAATAAGACATGAGTTTGTTGCAGTTCTTCTTCGAACTTCGCTTTACCTTCAGGCGTATTTTCACCAAACATGGTGACTGTACGCTTATACTGCCCTGCTGTGTAAAGCTCAAAATCCACATTGTGTTCTTTTAAAAGACGATTAAAGTTTGGAACTTGAGCAACCACGCCAATTGAACCCACAATAGCAAACGGTGCTGCAATAATTTCATTTGCAATACATGCCATCATATAGCCACCACTTGCAGCGACTTTATCAACACAAATTGTTAAATGAAAACCTGCATCGCGTAAACGCACCAACTGAGCTGCTGCTAGACCATAACCATGCACCATACCACCTGGGCTTTCAAGACGAACTACAATACGATCACGTCCTGCTTTAGCAGTTGCTAAAATCAGGGTAATTTCTTCACGCAAGTTTTCAACTGCCGAAGCTTGAATATCACCTTTGAAATCTAAAACAAAAATCTTCTGATTATTTTTACGGCGAATTTTAGCCTCTTTAGCAAGTTGTTGAGCTAATTGTAAAAGTTCTAAACGGCTTGCTGTAGTTTGTGCAATTTTTTTTCTCTGTTCATTGACACGTGCATTTAAATGGCTGACACGTATTTCCGCAGGGAGTTTAGGCAAATGGAATAACATAAAATTCTAAGCTCATAAGTTTATCTTTATAGCCTTAAGATGTGGTCCTTTTGATTAAAATTCAATAGCGATTTTGCAAAATAGAGTCATTTTCATTTATAAAATAAAAAAAAAGAGCACATGGCTCTTTTTCTTTTATTGTTTATTAATCAACCGAAGCGACCAGTAATATACGCTTCCGTTAACTGATGGTCAGGTTGAGTAAAGACTTTTTCAGTTGAGTTGACTTCAATTAAATCACCTAAATGGAAATAAGCAGTACGATCAGAAACACGTGCCGCTTGTTGCATTGAGTGAGTCACAATCACAATTGTGTATTGATTCGACAATTCAGAAATAAGTTCTTCTACTTTTGCTGTTGCAATTGGATCGAGTGCAGAACACGGCTCATCCATTAAAATCACTTCAGGACTAACAGCAATGGTACGTGCAATACATAAACGTTGTTGCTGACCACCTGATAAACCTGTACCTGGCTGGTTCAAACGGTCTTTAACCTCATCCCACAAACCAGCTTTACGTAAGCTATTTTCAACAATTTCTTCAAGGTCATATTTATCACGCGCTAAACCGTGAAGTTTAGGCCCATAAGCCACGTTGTCAAAAATAGATTTAGGGAATGGGTTTGGCTTTTGGAACACCATACCAACCTGAGCACGCAATAATACAACGTCTAGATTTGGGTCATAAATATTGTGGTTATCGAGGGTAATTTTACCTGTTACGCGGCAACCATCAATCGTATCGTTCATACGATTTAACGTACGAAGAAACGTTGATTTACCACAACCTGAAGGACCAATAAATGCGATCACTTCATTTTGATAAATATCTAGGTCAATACCTTTGATAGCTTCAAAATCACCATAATAAACATGGGCATCTTGTGCACTAATTTTGATTTCGTTTGAGTTCTGCTTTTTTGAAGTATGTGGTTCAAAATGCGAAACATACGAAGTGCCATGATTCAGCGATTTATCTGTAAATTGAGATTGTTCAGTATTCACTAACTTATCCTTTTCTAAGGAATTCGTAATATCAATAGTATTCATGATTTATCCTCTATTACCAACGCAC
The DNA here is from genome assembly GCF_049310645.1 of Acinetobacter sp. JADD-222. Taxonomy (NCBI): domain Bacteria; kingdom Pseudomonadati; phylum Pseudomonadota; class Gammaproteobacteria; order Moraxellales; family Moraxellaceae; genus Acinetobacter; species Acinetobacter sp. JADD-222. The sequence goes on from NZ_JBMOWI010000001.1 coordinate 372,469, forward strand.
TTCGAACTTTTTACGTAACCAAATTGCAAGACTGTTTAAACCAATCATTAATGCAAGTAGTACGATAATCGCAGCAGCAGTACGGCCTTCGAAGAAGTTACGCAACTCATTACCCTGCCATAAATAAACCTGTACAGGTAAAGCAGTTGCTTGATCAAATGGAGTTGCTGGAATACTTGCAACGAATGCACTCATTCCAATTAAAAGTAAAGGTGCGGTTTCACCAAGCGCATGTGCAACACCAATAATTGCACCTGTCATAATGCCCGGTAATGCCAACGGTAAAACATGATGGAAAATCGTTTGGAACTTAGAAGCTCCCAAACCAAGTGCCGCTTGTCGAATAGAAGGTGGCACTGCTTTTAATGAAGCGCGCGTGGTAATGATGACTGTTGGTAGTGTCATTAAGCTTAAAACCAAACCACCCACCAACGGAGCTGATAAAGGCAAATGCATCCAGCCAATGAAAATTGCAGCACCAAGTAGACCAAATACAATTGAAGGAACAGCAGCAAGGTTATTGATGTTAACTTCAATAATGTCGGTAAGAACATTTTTTGGAGCAAACTCTTCAAGATAGATTGCGCTGGCAACACCAATTGGGATCGCAATGATGATCACAATCAGCATCATGAATAATGAACCCATGAATGCACCTGCAAGACCACTAATTGCTGGAGAACTACGAGAGTCAGGATTCTTAAATAAGTTCAAGTTAAATGTACTTTCAAGAACACCTTTCGCCTTTAATTCATCTGCGAGCTTACGCACTTCTGGATCGAGTTGTTGCTGATCATCTGGTAATGAACGATCAATATTACCTTTTAACCAAACATCGACGTTCGCATCACCCAAGAAGGTAATATTTTCTTTTTTACCAATGAGTGATGGATCTGCAAAAACCATATCACGTAGACGATAAGCTTCAGAGCTTGCATATAAGCTGCTCAGGTAGTCACGTTGTGATGCAAGTGCAGGATCTTTAGCAATCATTCCATTTACAATGATGCCATCCCAATCAACCATACCCATTTTAGTTTGCCAATCAACATAACGTTCTTGGTAATGCGCAGGTGTCTCACCTTGAGTACGTACAGGTACTGGTCCTGCATCAATCACTTTAGGGTCAAAGTAAATTGGAACATTCATACTGGTTTGCCAAAAAGCAGGTAAACCTTTTGCCAAGATACTACCGAACAAGAGAGCAACGAATGCAAGACCAATAATGACTGCCGAGAAACCCGCAAAACGGAAAGCTTTTTCTTTACGATGACGTTTAGCCAAGGATTTTTCAATAACCTGTTTACGTCGTTCACGTGTTTCGGCAGCAGTTTTCGGATCAAATACGTTCTGATCCATAGGAGACGATGTATTTGATGTACTCATTCGTATTGCTCACGGTATTTACGCACAATGTACAGTGCTACAATATTTAATCCCAAGGTAATAACAAATAGTGTTAAACCTAGCGCGAATGCAACCAATGCTTGTGGACTTGAGAAGTCTGTATCTCCAGTCAACTGTTTTACAATAGTTACTGTCACTGTCGAAACAGCTTCAAATGGATTTGCGTGTAAAAGTGGACTGTTCCCTGCTGCTAAAACCACAATCATGGTTTCCCCAACAGCGCGAGAGACTGCCAATAAGAAAGCGCCTGTAATACCCGGTAAAGCTGCCGGTAATACGACTTGACGAATTGTCTCAGACTTAGTCGCACCAAGTCCTAAAGAACCGTCACGTAGTGCACGCGGGACTTGAGTAATAATGTCATCAGACAAAGATGACACAAACGGGATAATCATAATTCCCATTACAAAGCCAGCAGTTAAAGCACTCGTCGCATTAATCTCTAAACCAACATATGCACCCGCTGCTTTAAAGAATGGTCCAATAATCATCATGGCAAATACACCATAAACAATTGTTGGAATACCAGCTAAGACTTCAATTGTTGGTTTTGCCCATGAGCGGAACCATGGTGAAGCATATTCAGCTAAATAAATTGCGATCATTAATCCAACTGGTACAGCAACGAGTAGAGCGATACCACTGACCATGAGCGTACCCCATAGCAATGGTAATAAACCATAACTGCCTTCAGCATTACCAGAAGTACTAAAGCCCGGATTCCATTCTGTACCAAAGAAAAAGTCCATTGGACTGACAAAACGGAAGAAGTGCATTGCTTCGCCAAACATCGACATTACGATACCGATGGTGGTTAAAATCGCAACACCAGAACATAAAATCAAACCAACATTAATGGCACGTTCAACTTGGTTACGAGCACGATATTGTTGGCTGATTTTTTTCTTTGCCCAAACCAACCCTAATAAAGCAGCACAAATTACAACAGCAAATTTGGCAAAAGAGCCAATGGTTTGAAATTTTGCAAACTGTTGAGCAGCAGCTAATTCATAAGCAGCTGGTTTATCACTTACACCAAAACCTGAAGCAATTGATTGAACACGATCAATCAGTACACTTCTGCCCGCTTCATCAAGAGATGCACTTACAGAGGCCGGAATATTATTAAAAATAATATGATTTAAAATACTTGGTTCAACCAAGTTCCAAATGATCAAAATTAAAAAAGCAGGGATACCGCACCAAAGACCAACCAGTGCGCCATAATAACCAGGACGAGAATGTAACGTCGCCGAGTTGCTTCCCTTACCTGCTATGTTACGGCTCTTTCTCAGCCCAAGTTGATATGCAATTGCCACGAGGGCTAACAACACACCGATAAGTAGCAGATTCATGTACTCTCCACTGTTTTCTCAATTGTCATAATTTGGAAAAACAAGTTAGACAAAAAGGCTGATGAACTCTTAAGATCACCAGCCTTCATTCAAACTAACTTATTTAACAGTTTTACCTGCTTTAAAGTCAGCCAAAACTTTTGCACGTTCAGCATCAGACATCGCGATTAAACCATCACGTTCAGCTTTAGAACCTTTACCAGTTGCTTTCTTGCTTACGAAATATTCTACATATTGCGGTAAGCCTTTAACTGATTTTAAGTGTTCGCCTTTCACGTAGAAGTACAATGGGCGAGATACAGGGTATGTACCATTTAATACTGTCTTCTCAGATGGAACAACGTTGTTTACTGTTGCTACACGTAACTTGTCACGGTTCATGTCATAGAAACTTAAACCAAACACGCCTACAGCACTTGGAGAAGTTTTTAAGCGCGCTAATGTTTCTGTATAGTCGCCAGCGATTTCAATTACACGGCCATCTTTACGGAAAGTAGAACATGCTTTCTTCTGAGCATCTTTATCTAAGCTCTTGAAGTATTCATATGCTTCACAACCAGCTTCAACCATTTTCTCTTGGAAAACTTCACGAGTACCGTGGTTAGATGCAGGGATTACAAGAGTAATCGGTTCATTTGGAAGTGTTTTGTCAATTTGATTCCAGTTTGTATATGGGTTTGGAACCAATTTACCTTTTGAAGGCAACTGTGCAGCTAAAGCAGCAAACACGTGGTAAGGTTTTAATTTATAAGCTGCTTTGTTTGAGTTAGACGCGAATACAATACCGTCGTAACCGATTTTGATTTCTTGAATTTGTTTTACACCAGCTTTGTTACAAGCTTCGATTTCAGTGCTTTTAATTTTACGAGAAGAGTTAGCAACGTCGATCGTGTTATCGCCAACACCTTGACAGAATTGTTTCAAACCAGCAGAAGAACCGCCAGAACCAACTACAGGAGTTTTAAATTGAGGGAAAGTATTACCAAACTCTTCAGCTACAACGCTGGCAAATGGTAATACAGTTGAAGAACCAGCAATTTGAATCGTATCACGAGCTGCATTTGCAGTCGTTGTTACAGCTGCCCCAGTTACTGCTAACGCAATTGCGATTTGACGTGGATTTAAGCGCATTCTGTTCTCTCTCATTAATGCAATAGGTTGTACGTCACTTTTTGTTGAGTGCTTGTACGCTCTTCGATAGCTGCATTGTGAATAGAAAATATGACAATTAAGTTACAGTATGATGACGCTTTAATGATTTCGATATTGTTAACTGTCACATTAATATTTTTTATGTACTATCAATTAGTTATTTTAAATATAGAGATTATTTTATCCTCTCTATCAATCTATATTATGACATTATCTAAAAATATTAAATTTTTATTTTTTATAAAATATAAAAACAAAAGGTATTATAAATATATTAAAAAACGGTAATTTAGTGATTTATTAATTTTATTATTTAAATATTTTCTGTCATTAAAATTATTATTAAAAATTTCTAGAAAAAATAATTTCTTTGTAACATGAAAATAATATGACAAGAGATAAAGGGTTACCGACCCTAAGGCTGATAACCGCAATATCATTGTCAATTTAAAGGATCAATTCGATTGTACTTCTGGCAAAACAACCATTTTTTTACGATATTTTAAGAAGTACATCACAGCTAAAACAGCAAGCCAGATTGGCCCTAAAATAACTGCCAATCTCATATCTGGAGTCATCGCCATAATAATAAGAATAAAGCATACAAAGCTAATGGTTAAATAATTACTCCAAGGACTCATAATACTTTGGAATTTAGTTTGGCGTCTTTGCAATTTCATTGCTTTAGTAAATTTCAAATGCGTCACTGAAATCATGAGCCAGTTAATGACAAGTGCAGCCACCACAAGCATCATGAAGAGCTGAAAAGCTTGACCAGGAATCAGATAATTCACGACCACACATATTGCTGTAATAGATGCAGAAACAACTGCTGCTGGAACTGGAATACCGCGACTGTTTACTTTTTTCAAAATTGCAGGAGCATTACCCTGCTCTGCCAAACCATGCAACATACGGCTATTACAATAGATACAGCTGTTATAAACTGAAATAGCAGCAATTAAGACCACAAAGTTCAGAACGTTCGCAACACCGTTACTATTGAGTGACTGGAAAATCATAACAAATGGACTGCCGCCTTCTGCCACCATGTTCCATGGATAAAGACATAAAAGAATACCGATTGCACCGATATAAAAAATCAAGATGCGGTACACAATCTGATTTACTGCTTTAGGAATAGTCGTTTCAGGTTTCTTCGTTTCAGCTGCAGCAATACCAATTAATTCCAAGCCACCAAATGCAAACATAATGACAGCTAAAGCCATGACAAAACCGTGAATCCCGTGCGGGAAGAAACCACCGTGTTGCCATAAATTTGCAACACCCGCTTGCGGACCTGCTGAGCCTGAAAGTAAAAGATAAGCTCCGAAACCAATCATACTTAAAATGGCAACAATTTTAATGCAGGAAAATAAGAACTCGGATTCCCCAAAAAAGCGGACATTTACCAAGTTAATGCCGTTAATTAAAATAAAGAAAAATAAAGCAGTCAGCCATGTCGGAATTTCAGGCCACCAAAACTGTATAAATGTCCCAATCGCACTCAATTCAGCCATACTGACGAGTACATATAATACCCAATAGTTCCAGCCAGACATAAAACCCGCCATTTTGCCCCAATATTTGTTCGCAAAATAACTAAAAGAACCACTGACCGGCTCTTCAACAACCATTTCACCTAAATGGCGCATAATTAAAAAGGCAATAATTCCTGCAATTGCATATCCTAATAAAATTGAAGGACCAGCCAATTTAATTGTTTGTGAAAGACCTAAGAATAATCCTGTACCAATCGCCCCTCCGAGTGCGATGAGTTGAATATGCCGATTGGATAAGCCTTGTTTTAACTCGTGCTTATTGTTTGCATCCATAACATTATCTCCAATGTTGGTGTCACTTCCTGTACACCTTTATTCAGCACCATATCCGAAGGCCAGAACCCGGCCTTCGGAAATAAGTAGCTTTAATATGAGTCCATTTAATTTTTGAGAAGACTTGTCCTGTCTTCTATTTAAAAAGAGATTGCATCCTTACATTTAATCGGTTGTGAACGCTCCTTTAAAATTTCGTAACCGCGATCACCGTAGTCAAAACGAGCAATCACAGAAGCAAATTTTTTCAAACTTACCGGCGCATCCATTGCTGGTAGTTTTAATTCAATGAAAGTTAACTGATCATTTTGCTGAACGTTGTCTAAAACACTCTTAAGCTGTCCAGCGGTTTCAATAACATAAGTTGTATGGCCTTTTTTACCATTAAATACCGCAGGAATTTCAGTGTATTTCCAGTTTTGCACGTCGTTATAGGCCGCGTTTTCACCCATAATTAGGCGCTCAATGGTGTAGCCGCCATTGTTCAGCAAGAAAATGATTGGTTTTAAACCGTGACGGATAATCGTAGAAAGCTCTTGTACCGTAAGCTGGAATGAACCATCACCAATAAATAGAATTTGACGACGCTCAGGAGCAGCCAACAAACTACCAAGCAAAGCCGGTAAGGTGTAACCAATAGAACCCCAAAGCGGCTGAGCAATATATTTAGCTGTGGCAGGAAGCTTGATACCTGACAAAGCAGAATTTGATGTTCCTACTTCACCAATAATCACATCATCTTCTTTTAAAAACCCTGAAATGTAGTTCCAAAGCACATCTTGGCTTAACTTTTGTTGAGCTGGAGCTTCAATTACTTTCTGAGGTTGTTTTTCAAGAAGAGGTGTTGTTGATTTACGTGGGGCAACTTTTTTATTTAACTCGACAAGTAATTGTCCAATTTCAATACCCGGAAAATCCTGACCAAAAATATTTAGGCCATAAGATTTAATTTCGATGTAGTTCTTGGTCTCAATTTGATGAGTAAATACAGCTGAACCTACATCGGTAAAGCGTGCACCAACACCAATTAAACAGTCAGATTGTTCAATGATATTTTTCACATGCGGTTGGCTTGCCCCACCCACATAAGTTCCAATGTAACGAGGTGAACCTTCATCCATAATATTTTTTGCAGTATTCATGCCTGCAAATGGAATTGAGCATTTTTGAGATAAATCATTTAAAAGTGAAGTTACACCAAAAACTGAAGCTTCATTATCAATAAGAAGTGCAGGACTTTGAGCATTTGCGATAATGTCACAGAGTTTGCTTACCACACTCTGCAATAATTCAGGTTCAACAGCTGGATAGCTTAGGTCGAGCGGACGCTCAGACACTTCAATTTTAACGTGAGTAATATCACCAGGTAGTTGAATGTGTACAGGACGGCGTTCCAGAAAACACTGACGTAATACACGGTCAATTTCAAAAGCTGCATTTGCTGGAGTTAAACGAGTTTGGGCAACTGTAAACTCTTTCATACAGTTCATAATATTGTCGTAGTTACCATCGACAAGCGTGTGGTGTATGAGAGTGCCCTTTTGAACCGCATGTAACGGTGGAATTCCTGAGATATGAATAAGAGGTACATTTTCTGCATAGGCGCCTGCAATACCATTAATCGCACTTAAGTCGCCTACACCATAAGTGGTTGCCAAGGCAGAAAAACCGTTAATTCGTGCATAGCCATCTGCTGCATAGGCAGCATTTAATTCGTTACAATTTCCAATAAATTCGAGTTGTGGGTCTGCTTCAACTTGTTCTAGATATGAGAGGTTAAAATCACCAGGTACACCAAAAAGATGTTGGATACCCATTTGTTTTAAACGAAGATTTAAAAATTCACCGATTTCTATGAACATTGCTCTATATCCTTTGAGACCAATTTTTATTCCATAGAAAAATAATATTTCATCTATCTTTTAGATTTCGTGCATAATGAAAACGCATTTTAATAAAAATACATGATTTGTGTATCATAAAAGGATTTTATGCAATGGATAAGTTCGACTGGCAAATCATTCAGGCACTACAAAAGAATGGACGACTCACCAATCAGGAAATAGGAGATTTAATTGGTTTATCTGCTTCGCAATGTTCAAGAAGAAGGCAGCTACTTGAGCAAAAAGGTATTATTCTAGGCTACACGGCACGCATCCAGCAGCAGGCGCTAGGACTCGAAGTTACAGCGATGATACATATTAATCTAAGAACACACGAGGCAAAATCACAGCAGGCTTTTCAGGAGCTCATTGAAGCTGAAGACAACATTCAGGATGCATTTTCAATTAGTGGTGATGCAGATTTTATTTTAAAAGTCGTTGCTGAAAACTTAGAACAGCTTTCTCAATTTGTGACTGAAAGATTGCTTTCTTATAATTTTATTGGGCATATAAAGTCTTACATCGTTCTTAAAAAAATTAAAGAACAGAATCATTTTTTAATCAAATCTAAAAGCATGAGCTATCATCACTCCCAATAAACAGCTCAGCTTTTCACACATAAAAGTGAAAATAAAAAGGCGGATACTAGATCCGCCTTAAAATTAATATTTAGACTTTACTGATATGAACTGTTTGCCCGATCGTATTTTCAAGTAAACCTTCTAAACCAAACTCAGCACCTAAACCAGACATTTTCCAGCCACCAAAAGGTGCATGAGGCAGAACCTCAGCATGGGTATTAATCCAAACAGTACCGCATTGAAGCTGACTAGCGTAAGTCTGTGCTGCTTTAATATCAGAAGACCAAATTGAGCCACCTAAACCAAACTCACTATCATTGGCACGAGCAATTGCATCGTTGATATCGGTATATTTTAAAACAGGTAACACAGGGCCAAACTGTTCTTCTTGCACCACGCGGCAAGAATCAGAAACTTCAGTCAAAATAGTTGGTGCAATAAAGTAGCCCTGCTCTGGTAGCTGCTGTTGCCCAGAAAGTGCTTTTGCTCCTTGAGAAATGGCATCGGCAATAAGTGCTTTCACTTTGTTATATTGCATTTGGTTTTGTACTGGACCAAATGTCGTAGAAGATGCCATTCCGTCACCCACAACTTGGGCATTTGCAATATCAGCTAACTTTTGAGATAAAGCTTCATATTGGCTTTCATGCACGTACAGACGCTTTAACGCTGCGCATGTTTGACCAGCATTCAAGAACGCCATGTTAAAAATCTTAGCTGCAATTTCATCGATATTTGCATCTGGCAATACAATACCCGCATCATTACCACCCAACTCTAAAGTTAAGTGTTTTAGCTGCTGAGCTGCACCAGCCATAATGTGTTGACCAGTTCGAGTTGATCCCGTAAACACGACTTTTTGCACATCTGGATGAGAAGATAATGCTTCACCAATCTCACCAGCACCAACTACAATTGAAATTACGCCAGCAGGAACTTCTTGCTGAATGATTTCACATAAACGCAAAGTTGAGAGTGGCGTGTATTCAGAAGGTTTACTAATGACCACGTTGCCCGCACGTAATGCAGGCATGATATGCCAAACTGCAATCATGAGTGGCCAGTTCCAAGGAGTAATTGAAGCTACTACTCCTAATGGTTGGCGATGGCGTTCAATGCGCTTGGTTTCACTGTCTTCAATTACTTCTACAGGCAAATCCATAGCAGCCGCGTAACGCGTCCAGCCAATTGCGCCCTGCACTTCCATTTGTGCAAGCGCGAGTGGCTTACCTTGTTCAAGCACTACCAACTCTGCGAGCATTTCAGCGTGCTTTTCAATGCCGTCTGCAATCTTGTTTAAGATCGACTTACGTTCATCATGAGAAACTTGCTGCCAAGCTTTAGATGCTTGTTTAGCTGCACTCACTGCCTGATTTACCTGCGCAACCGAAGCTTTTGCACAACGTGCAGCAGTTAAACCTGTAGCGGGGTTAAGAATTTCTAGCTCGCCTTGCTCACCTGAACAAAGTTGACCGCCAATAATGAGTTTAAATTCATTGAGCATATTCGCTTGTTGCATTTGTTCTTCCTTGTCTTAATTGTAATTACAGCCACTTACTTTTTTCAGCTAAAACGGGATTATTAAAGTAAGTACGATATTGATATATCAATGTGACCAAAAATATTGGGGACATATCAATACAATAAGAAATTTGCTCCCCATAAATCATGCATAATTATTTTTGTTTTGTGAAAATATGCATGATTTGTGCATGTATTCTTTTCTTCATACACAATCCAAATAAAAACAATCTGCAATAAAAAAGCTCGGTAATAAACCGAGCTTTTTTTGTTATCAACTCAATTAGTCAATTGGTGGTACATAGTTACCAGAAGCAATTGCATCTTTAATGCGTTCAGCTTCCGCCAATACTTGACCTAAAAGGTTTTTAACGTTTTCGAATGTCACAACAGGGCTTAATGTTGTCATTTTCAATGACTGTACATTACCAACTTTTGTTACACCGATATTTGCCTCACCACGTGCAAACAATTCGTCCGCTACGTTTTGGTTCAAGCTATCGATAAACTCAACTGGGTAGCCTTGTGGAACAACGCGGAACAATACCGAAGCAAACTGAGGTTCAACTAAAAGTTCTAAACCATCAGTTGCCTTGATGTAATCTGCAACTTCACGAGTAAGTTTTACACCATGGTCAATCATTGAACCATAAAGGTCTTCACCTAGTGATTCAATTGTCATCCACAATTTCAATGCATCAAAACGACGAGTCGTTTGTAATGACTTAGACACAAGGTTTGGTACACCGTGCTCTTCGTCATAAGCAGAGTTCAAGTATTCAGCTTCGTAGTGCATGAAACGATAGTTCGCTTCATCTTTCAACAAGAACGCGCCACAGCTAATGCTTTGGAAATAATGCTTATGGAAGTCGAGGGTAATCGAGTCAGACAACTCAATACCATCAAGCATTGCACGATAGTCATTTGACAGAATTAATGCACCGCCCCATGCCGCATCGATATGCATCCATGAACCATATTTATTGGTAATTTCACGGATTTTCTTCAATGGGTCAATTGCACCAGCATCGGTTGTACCTGCTGTCGCAACGACACAAGCAACAACTTTACCTTCAGACTGAAGATGCGCCATCGTTTTTTCGAGAGCATCTACATCCATCTGTGCATTTTCATTCACAGGAACAGTTACAACTGACTGGAAGCCCATACCCATCATTGCCATGTTCTTTTGCACAGAGAAATGCGCATTTTCAGAACAAATGACTTTGACGTTTTTCATTGCATCGGCAGGAATACCATCACGCTGTACAGACCATGGATTACCATTTTCGTCTTTCCAGTTTTTCGAGATGCACCAGTCACGAGCAAGCAATACACCCATCAAGTTAGATTGAGTACCGCCAGAAGTGAAAACACCAGCCTGACCAGAACCATAACCTACTTTTTGACGCAACCAATCAATGAGCTGAACTTCCATTAATGAACCTGCCGGGCTTTGATCCCAAGAGTCCATAGATTGGTTAGTTGCATTGATTAACACTTCCGCAATCTGGCTCATCACCATGGTTGGGCAGTGTAAATGTGCTAATGAATGTGGATGATGTACTTTCAAGCTTTTATTCAAGAAAAGCTCAATCATACGTTGAAGAGATTCTTGTACACCCATACCTTCTTTTGAAGGTTGGAAAGAAATTGCTGAACGCAATTCTTTAATGCTACCACCAGTGTACATCTTTTCATTTTGCAACCATGCTGAAACGGCTTTTACCGCTTCGCCCATTGCTGACTCATAGTCAGCAATGGATTGTGCATCATTGCAGAGTAACGCTTTACGATGTTCTGCAAAATCCACCATACTTATGCGCCTCGTACTGCAACCAATGCTTCTGCAATTGCTTTCTTAAAGCGAGCAACTACTTCAACACACTCGTCTTGAGTGATGATAAGCGGGCAAAGTAAACGAATTACTGTACCGTTACGACCACCTTTTTCAAGCAATAATTTATTGTTGAAACAAGCAGTTTGAATTGCAGCAGCTAATTGTGAGTCAGCAGGATGCGAACCAATACGATCAGCTGGTTTACGCTCGTCAACGATCTCAACACCGATCATTAAACCGCGACCACGTACGTTACCGATACATGGGAATTCTTGAGCTAATTTTTTAAATTCAGCTTGTAAGAAGTCACCACGCTCTTGCGCATTTTGAGCAAGATTTTGTTCGCTAATCGTTTTTAATACGACAAGGCCAGTACCCATAGCAAGTTGGTTACCACGGAAAGTACCCGTGTGACCAGCAGGCTGCCAAGCATCAAATTTACGTTTAATACCTAATACTGCAAGTGGTAAACCACCACCTACTGCTTTAGACATTACAACAACATCAGGTTCAATACCTGCATGTTCAAATGCAAACATTTTGCCTGAACGTGCAAAGCCAGCTTGAACTTCGTCTAAAATTAAAACGATGTTGTGCTTTTCAGTCACTTCACGGATTTTTTGCAACCATTTTACTGGAGCTGTAACTACGCCGCCTTCACCTTGAATCGCTTCAAGAATCACAGCAGCCGGTTTTGTTACACCGCTTTCTACATCTTCAATAAAGTTTTCAAAGTAGTAAGTTAAAGCGTCAACACCAGCTTCACCACCTAAACCAAGTGGGCAGCGGTATTCATGCGGATATGGCATGAATTGTACGCCTGGCATTAAACCGTTAACTGCATTTTTTGCACTTAAGTTGCCAGTCATAGCAAGCGCACCATGGGTCATACCATGATAACCGCCTGAGAAACTGATCACTGAGCTACGGCCAGTGTAAGTCTTAGCAAGTTTGATTGCTGCTTCAGTTGCGTCTGCACCAGCAGGACCACAGAACTGCAAGCAATATTCTTCTTTACCACCAGGTAAATATGCTAACAATGCTTCAGTGAATGCATCTTTTAAAGGTGTGGTTAAGTCTAAAGTATGCAATGGCAAACCACTTGCCAATGTATCTTGAATACTTTGAATCACCGCAGGATGATTATGACCTAAAGCCAATGTACCTGCCCCAGCTAAACAATCAAGGTACTGTGTACCTTCAACATCAGTAACCCAGCATCCTTGTGCTTTCGCTATCGCTAACGGTAATTTACGTGGATAGCTACGAACATTTGATTCCATTTGACTTTGGCGAGTCAAATAATATTCGTTAGTAGCATTAGTGGCAGGGTTAACGGAAGTAACGCTCATATCGGATTACCATCTCTGATAGGGGTAGAAAGAAATAAGTCTGGTGACGATTGGTCCTTTGACTCGGTGCTTTATAGAACTAGTAAAGACACTTATTTTATATCTTGTAACTAGGAGCGCGATGATACCTAATTTTACAAGAAAAAAAACGTCTTTTATGTACTTTACTCATCTAATCTTATTGAAAAAATGTATCATCCCAATAGTTATGATGAATTATCATCATACTATGTGACAACCTAAAGAAAATATTCTTTTTTTATATTACTTTGATTTTTTAAGTTACATTGAAACACTTTAATTTTAAGCTTTTAATTTTTAAAGACTTTATATTTACCAAAATTTAAAAAAACCTGATCTGAATATTACAAATACGCCACAAAATCTGCAAAAGTTATGCATAAGTTATGTTTAACATTTCCTAATGAAAAAAATTAAATTTATATTAATTTTTAAAGGAAAAATTTATGCGTACTTTAGCCGTCTCTACCCTTCTTTTAGGTTCTCTCCTTAGCCCTTTAGTTTTTGCTCAGGATGACAATGCTTTGAACTACAATATTGTAAATGTACAAGCGGAAGCTTCTCGCCAAGTTTCTAATGATGAAATGCATGCAACTTTATATATTGAAAAAAGTAACAAACAACCAGCCGAGCTTTCAAACCAAATTAATCAATTGATGAATCAGGCACTTAATGTTTCTCGTAAATATCCACAAGTAAAAGTGGAAACTGGTGCTCAAAGCACTTATCCAATTTACGATAACGATAGCAATAAGTTAAAAGAATGGCGTGGCCGCGCTGAAATCCGTCTTGAAAGTAAAGACTTTAAAGCTGCTAGCCAGTTAGTAAACGAATTACAGCAAAACTTCCAAACTCAATCGATTAATTTTACGGTTTCTGATGAACAACGTAAAAAAGTTGAAAATGAGTTAATGGTAGAAGCATCTAAAAACTTCCAACAACGTGCTCAAATGTTGACCCAAGCTTGGAATAAAAACCAATATACTTTGGTCACTCTAAACCTGAACACAAATAACTATTTCCCACAACCTGTAATGCGTGCCAGCATGGCTAAATTTGCTATGGCCGAAGCTGCACCAGCTCAAGACATGGCAGCTGGTGAGTCTAAAATTACTGTAAATGCAAACGGTTCAATTCAGTTTAAATAATTTGTTTCTCTAAAAAAGCCCTGAACTCATCAGGGCTTTTTTTTGACTTATTTTTTAAAAGGTAAAGCATATTTAAAGATACGGCCTACCACCTGTCCAAACTGTTTAGCCAGACTTGCGTTGTTATAATTTAGACCATATTTTTTACATACAGCTTCAACTTTTGGAGCCATTTGGCGATAACGACGCGCTGGGATATCAGGGAATAAATGGTGCTCAATCTGATGGCTCAAATGTCCGCTTAAAATATGTAATGCTTCTGAACCTTTCAAGTTAGAAGAACCACGAATCTGGCGCATATACCAGTGACCACGGCTTTCTTCTTGTAAAACAGACTTTGGAAATACTTCCGCATCTTTTGTGAAGTGACCACAAAAAATAATCGTAAATGTCCAGATATTACGAAGACCATTTGCAACCAAATTACCAGTGAATACAGGTAAAGCTGCTGGACCTGCAATTAAAGGGAAGAAAACATAGTCTTTAAAAAGTTGTTTTCCAATCTTTTTATTAACAGGTTTTAATTCTTCCAAGAATTTTGCCATGCTCTTACGTTTATAAAGGACACGTCCAATTTCAAGATTCTGAATAGCTACGCCCCATTGGAACAATAAACAGAATGGAATGCTATAAACAGGTTGAAGTAAGAAACCCGGCTTCCAGCGTTGCTCTGGGAATAAACGAAGTAAACCGTAACCGATGTCATCATCAATACCTTTAATGTTGGTATAGGTGTGATGTTTATAGTTATGAGTTTGGCGCCAGTTATCAGAAGTACCGACAGTATCCCACTCGTAAGTTTGACCATTAAATTTAGGATCGTTCATCCAGTCATATTGACCGTGCATCACGTTATGACCGAGTTCCATGTTTTCCATAATTTTAGAGAAGCCTAATAGGCCTGTTCCTAAAATCCACGCTGGTGGGAACCAGCCTGCAAACAAACATGCACGACCTAAAAAGCTACTATAACGAATCGCAGCATAAACACGGCGGATATATTTAGCATCTTTCTCACCCAAATCATCCAGTACCTCTTGCTTGATCTGATCGAGCTCTTTTGCAAATGCATCAAGTTCTGCTGGAGTCAAATCTCGATTTTTAGGATTTTTAAAATATTCGACTTTCACTGGCATATTCATAAGAGTTCTCTCTTAAAGATCAATAACTAGATCGGATTTTGCTGAGTTCACACAAATTTTGAGTAATTGGCTTGGTTCAGTGTTTTCACTACCGTTAAGTAAATTACGTGTTGAACCTTGTGATTTATTACAAACACATTTATTACAAATTCCCATACGGCAACCATGAGTTGGTTTAAGGCCTTCATGTTCAAGGCTAACCAGAATTGACTGGCCTTTAGGAATTGCAATTACCTTATTAGACTGGGTTAATGTGACATTCACATAACCAATATCATCAGCAGAGCTTTCATTTGTTAAGCTAAAGGCCTCTGTTAAAACGGCTGGAGCTTTTTCAAAAAGTTGCTCAACTGTCGCCACAAAGCCAGAAGGTCCACACGCATAAATTGTGCTATTTTCGATATCATCAACTAATGCTAAATGCTCTGTATTTAAACGCTCATCATTTGGGGTTTCTTGTGTATAGAAAACCTGATAATTAAAGTTCGGATATTGCTGTGCAACTTTTTCAAAGTATTCAACAAAAGCTGCATCTGAACGTTGTTTCACCCAATATAAAAGTTGCACCTGAACTTTATCTAACTGCTGGCTTTGTTTAATCGCAGTAATCAAGCTCAACATTGGGGTAATACCACTACCCGCAGCCAACATAATTAAATTCGGTGTTTTGATGTTTTGTTGCATGTCACCATAAGGTTGACCAAGCTCAAAAACATCACCGATTTTGCTTTCAGAAATAAACCAGTTACTCACGATACCATCAGCAACTTTTTTTACGGTTAAACGTAAGTGCTGCGCATCTATTTGCGTCAAACTATAAGTACGTTCATAGCGACGACCAGCAATTTCTACAATTACAGGATGATGCTGGCCTGCAACGCCCATTTTCACTAAGCGGTTACATTTTAGCGTCAGGCTCACCATGTCGTGAGCGACAAATTCTTTTTTTACAATTTGAACAAGGCCGTGCTTTACAGACCATAAAGGATTAACTTTTTGTAGCCAGAAATTAGCCATTTCTTTATCAAAGATGGCTTGTGTCAATGAATTGAATAGAGAATTTCTCTTTTCGATTGCTTGCATAACTGAAGGCTCTGTCGCTCTTTTTTAATTATTATACACATGTATATATATTTGTATATACACCCGTACTTTTAATTACAATTTCACAAGTTCAGCTTCTAAGGCTATAATCCTGAGAGTTTACAAATATATTGAACAGCATGACCCAATCTTCACTTTCTCAGAACCTGAATGACACACCTCAACAACAAGATGTCATTGAAATTAAAACAGCTACGCGTTCTGTTGGAAGAAAAGCGACAATTACTAAAGAAGAACTTTTTCAGGCCGCTTTAAACCTCATTGGTCCGCAAAAAAGTATTGCTTCATTGAGTTTACGTGAAGTAGCTCGAGAAGCAGGAATTGCCCCAAATAGTTTCTATCGACATTTTAAAGATATTGATGAATTAGCAATTTCTCTAATTGACCGCGCAGGTATCGTTTTACGTAAAATTATCCGTCAGGCTCGCCTACGTGCTTCCTTACAAGAAAGTATTATTCGTAGTTCTGTCGATATTTTCCTTCAACAACTCGATGCCGATGAAGGTAATTTAAGTTTATTACTACGTGAAAGTTTTACAGGTTCTGCTTCTTATAAGGCTGCCGTAGACCGCCAGCTCAACTTTTTTCAGCAAGAGCTACAAGAAGATTTAATTCGTCTTGAACGGTTAAATAACAATCACCTGTATCACCCAGACCTTGTTGCAAAAGCAATTACTCAACTTGTGTTTCACATGGGCGCCAAAGTGATTGATTTGCCGATCAATCAACGTGCAGAAGTTGCTGAACAAACCATGATTATGATTCGGATGATTTTAGAAGGCGCGCGTCATTTAGATGAAGCAAAAATTCGCTAAAATGATCTAATAAATGGCTTGTTGATGAACAGGCCATTTTTATATCTAACTCCCCTATTTTCCAATAAAAATATAATTCACTGATTGAAGCGAATAGCTTGCCAGAGTATAAATAATCATTCCGTTTGCTCTTTCTCCTATATTCCCAACGATCTCAGGGATCAACATGCAAAATTTGAATAATCGTCAAAGTCTGATTGCAAGCTACATTCTTATGGGCATCTTTTTGCTTTCGGTTATCCCATTACATCTATTAGCAAGTTTTTTTGCAGGCTTTCTCATTTATGAAATTATTATTAGTTTAAGTTCGGTTGTAGAACGTTATATTGATGGCCAAAGAGCCCGTATTTTTATTAGTATTTTACTCAGTATCGTCACCATCTCACTTATTGGTTTTTTCATTACCAGTCTAATTAGTTTCGTTCTATACGATCTAAAAGGCGTCGGATTACATAGTATTAATAGCAAGGTTGATCAAACCCTCCTTCATTTGCAAGCAGAGATCACAAAATATCTGCCAGGTTATATTCCTGATAGCGTGACAGATCTAAAAGACGAAATCTTTGCATTTATGAAAGATAACGTCACCACCCTAAAAAACACCAGTTCCGATATTTTGCATAACTTCGTGACCATGGTCATGGGATTAATTATTGGTATTTTGGTGGCGATACATGGTTTTCATCGCCGTACGCCTCAGCCTGTTTTTAAGTCACTGCTTATCCAACGTATTCAAAAATTATCAATTTCATTTAAAAATGTTGTTTTTGCCCAAATAAAAATTTCAGCTATTAACACGCTGCTCTTTATTTTATTCGCCTTTATTTTATTGCCGCTTTGGGGAGTTCACCTTCCTTTTGCCAAAACTTTAACTATTTTGACCTTTATGTTTGGTCTCATTCCAATTTTAGGGAATCTGCTTTCAAACACTTTAACGTTTATTGCAGCTCTTACAATTTCCCTAGGACTAGCAGGAGCAGCATTACTTTATCTCGTTTTGGTTCATAAGCTTGAATATTTTATTAATGCTAAAATTATTGGGCATAAAATCAATGCAAATGCATGGGAGATTTTATTAGCAATGCTAGTATTTGAGTCAATTTTTGGCTTAGGTGGTTTAATCGCAGCTCCAATTTTTTATGCGTATTTAAAGCTAGAATTAAAAGACGCTGGTCTCATCTAACTCAAAATCGATGTATAAAAAAAGCGCCCTCTCGGCGCTTTTTTCATTTTGAGTGAGTTACGGCTTAACCACAACTAACACTTGAATTGCTTCTGGTGTAACAGTTAAACCATCAAGTAAACTCAAGCCTTCTTTTTGCAGTTTCTGTAAACGCTCAATTTCGTCTTGACGAATACTTGGGTTGAACTGTTTGAGATAAGTTAAACGGTCAATTTCATATTGCCATTTATTGCCATAATGTTCTTTTGCTTGTTGCTGAAGCTGCGGTAAATCAACTTTCGCAATTTCTAACGCTTGTTTATAGCGCTGCTCAATGATATCACGGCGAGCTTTAACTACTTGGCGGCAGCTATTGCCATCTAAATGATGTAAATATGGTTTTAAAATTGTTGGATCAATCTTTTCAGATAAATCCTGTCCATTTTCACTTAACAACACGCGAATGAGTTGTTTCGGTAAACTTGATGGCAAGTTCAAAGATTTAGGTGCAACAACATCCACTTTAAACCAGACTTCAATTAATACTGAGCCCTGCTTTAACGCATTAGATTTAAGTACAGCAACATTGGTACTACCAAATGATTGCGTACGGATCATTTCCATAACACTTTCAATGAATGGATGCTCTAAAGTTAAATATTGAGCATCTTCACGAAGCTGAGCCTGATCGCGATAGAAGGTTGCTGTCATACCTTCTTCGTCTAAAGCCAAACCTTGCACTTGCATTTGGTCGGTTGGTTTAATAATCACCGTACCATTACTTTGCTCATCAAAGTCGATATTGGTTGATGACATGAAACGCTTCACAAACATTGGTAGCGTAGTATTGTCATCATAGTCTTCAAGGGCTTGAACAATTTCTTGTGCCACAATAGGACGACATGAATTATATTCAAGTAAACGATCTCGGCCAGCTTGAAGTTCAGCTTCCAAGGCTTGACGTTGAACGTTCACCTCTTCAAGCAAATCTTCAAATGTTTGACCTTGGTCTGCAAGTAAACAGTCTTTTAATTCAACAATAAAATTCTCTTGCAGCGTTTGCGCTGTCGGAGAAATATTGCTGAAAATATTCAGTGCTTCGTTATACCAACGGAACATACGCTCTTGAGCTGTTCCCACAAGGTATGGCACATGAATTTGGATACGGTTTTCTTGACCAATACGGTCTAGACGTCCAATACGTTGCTCTAAAACATCTGGGTTAGCTGGTAGATCAAATAAAATTAGATCACTGGCGAATTGGAAATTACGGCCTTCCGAACCAATTTCCGAACACAATAGAATCTGAGCGCCATAGCTTTCTTCAGCAAAATAAGCAGCCGCTTGGTCACGTTCTAATAAGCTCATGCCTTCATGGAACATTGCAGTACGAATACCTGCATGCAAACGCAACACATTTTCTAAAGATTCAACTACTGGTCCGCTACGCGCAATTAAAAGCACTTTTTTATGCTTAAGATCTTTACGTAAAATTTCCATTAACCATGGCACACGCGGATCATTTTGCATCCATGAACCATCAATTTGCGCTTCTTCAGGCCACATCTGCTCACGCAGTTTGCCATCTTTTGACCAATCTTCTGGTGCTGGTAATGGTGCTGGCTGACAATCACGACCTGGGAAGCCCTGTATGGCTTCACGTGTATTACGGAATAAAATACGTCCAGTACCATGACGGTCTAATAATTCGTGAATTGCTCTAAAGCGTTGGTCAGGCTGGTCTTCAATGCTGTGACCTAATAAGCCTTCTAAAGCAGATAAATGCTCTGGGGTTAAAGCTTGATCCGACATCAGCACTTCAGCAATTTTTGCAGTCTGCTGATATTGAGTCTCTTCATCTAAGAAGCGCTCTAAACTACTAAAACGCTGTGGATCAAGTAAACGCAAACGTGCGAAATGACTTTCTACACCTAATTGTTCAGGTGTTGCAGTGAGTAATAGTACCCCTGCTGTATTTTCAGCGAGCTCTTCAATTAAATCGTAACGATCATTCCCGCCTTCTTCTTCGCTCCACATCAAATGATGTGCTTCATCGACTACGAGCAAATCAAAACCAGCTTCTATGGCTTGCTCACGCAAATCATCATGGTCAACCATTAAGTCAACGCTGGCAATAATGCATTGCTCAGTTAAGAACGGGTTAAGCTCTGGATCATGTTCTTTAATAGATGCGGTACGCGTTAAATCAAACAGAGAGAATTGCAAGTTAAAACGGCGACGCATTTCTATCATCCACTGATACTGAAGAGAATCAGGGACTAAAATCAGAATACGTTCTGAACGACCAGTTTTAAGCTGTTGGTGAATAATTAAACCAGCTTCAATTGTTTTACCTAAACCAACTTCATCGGCAAGTAAAACACGAGGTGCAAAGCGTTTACCAACTTCATGTGCGATATAAAGCTGATGAGGAATCAGGCCAACACGCGCACCGACCATCCCACGGAGAGGACTGGTCTGCATTTGTGCTTGCATGAGCATTGCTTCAATACGCAGGTCATACCACTCTTTATAGTCAACTTGACTTGCAAGCAAACGATCTAAAGGTTTAGATAATTGAATTTGCGCACCAATACGAGTTTCATTGAGTGCTTTACGCTCTTGCTCGCCATTTTCTAAAGTACGAACAACGTTGTAACGCAAAACGCCATGACGATCTTCAACAGACTCAACGATCCACTTCTGGCCTTCTTGATCTTGAACTTCATCATTCGTATTGAAGATGATACGAGATAGTGGAGCATTGTTACGCGCATAGACACGTGTCTCATCACTTTTGGGGAATAAAATGCTGACAGATCTTTCATCTACATCAATAAGAACACCTAAACCGAGCTCAGTTTCTGTGTCTGATAGCCAACGTTGACCAATAGCATACTGCTGCAATTTTTCCACCTTTCTCTCAAGTTCGCACTACATATTGTACGATGCAAATTAGCTTATTTTTGCATCTTTTTATGTAGTCTTTAAAGCAAAATTTTGAAGCAAAAACCAATTAAATCGCTTTGCTACAAAAAATCACGCATTAAAATTTTTACATTAAAACGGTACAGGACAGTCAAAAGTTAATGTTTCTGCTGTGACAGGATGATTAAAACTTAACTGTTTGGCATGCAAACATAAACGCGGAACAAGTTGCTGCTCCGGTGTTGCATACAGCGTGTCACCTACAATTGGATGCCCAAGATATTGCATGTGTACACGGAGTTGATGAGATCGGCCCGTAATTGGTGTTAATTTCACACGAGTTACAGGCTGTCCCTGAATCTGAAAATGTTCTATTGCCTGCCAATGTGTTAAAGCAGGCTTGTTGTGAGAAGCGTCGACAATATGTAAAGGTGGTCGGCTTGGGTCATAGATGACAGGAATATCTACAGTCCCCTCACCCTCTAAATGACCTGCGACAAGCGCTTCATATATTTTTGAAGTCTGACGATCTTGAAATTGACGTGCAATTGCACTTTGACCGCGCTTCGATAAACCAAATACTAAAATACCTGAGGTATCTCGGTCTAGACGATGAATGAGCAAAGTTTTAGGTTCAATCGCAACCAACCTAGTCAAAACGCTATCATGTAAATCACCCTTACCAGGAACACTCAAGATGTCCGAAGGTTTATGAATCACCATAAAATCATCATCACGATAGATCAGATGTTCACTTAGAAAATCACTCAAAGTTGTATTCCCAAGGTAAGATGAAAAACAAGCGGGCAATAATAAAAAGCTTACGTCCGAATTACAATGCCGTTCGGGTAAATTAACAGCAGAATTTGCAAATATTATGGATCACTTGAGGTCTATAGTCAGTCAAGGCTTCAATAACTGCATAATATGTTGCAATGTCGGTGCTTGCATTATCTCTTCAGCGCTTAAGCTCGCACCATTTGCACGCCATAGATCGACCAGATAATTCACAGCAGACTGATCTAGTCCGTAGTTTCTTAAATCAATTTCAGGATGGATCTCCATAGGATGTCGCCCTACCTGTTCAGCAATTGCCAATAAAATTCCTTTATCTGACAAGATATAAGAGGACGGCGCACTTAAAGACCATAACCGCATTAAGCTCTGCGTATTTAAATGTTTTATATGGTCAAAACTGATCTTTTCAACCCATTGGATATGCTGCTCTAGATTAGCCGCCAAGATCGCATCATTTACAACACTGACCTGATCTGTAATCGATAAAACAAGCTGCATGACTTGTTTAAACAAAGGCGATAAATCACCAGCCATCATGACTTGAGCCTGAGTATTTGATGACAAACGCTGACCAAGCTCCAACATGGTTTGTTGAAGTTGAGATGTCTCAATAAAAATAATTGGAATTTCGAGTGATTGAGCGCGCTTACTCAACAGTTCCAAATGGTTCGCCAATGGTTGCTCAGACCAATCTGGTCGTAGTTTAAGCTCATTGAGCCCAACCATGAGCAAAATACTTTGCGCTGACTCAATTGACCAATTTGAAGTACTTGCAGCTAATTGGATTTTTCGAGGTAAGGGATAAAACATTGTTCTCTACAAATATAAAAATAGCTCAAATTAAAAAGCCCGTTTAACACGGGCTTTTTTGCTTACTTCATTTCAGCGAATGTTTCTTTTGCAGCCTGAATGGTAAATTCAATATCTTCATCAGAATGTGCAGATGAAATAAAGCCTGCTTCAAATGCTGAAGGTGCCAAGTTTACCCCACGCTTTAACATGCCATGGAAGAACTTTTTGAAAGCTTCAATATCACATGCCAACATTGAGTCAAAGCTTGTAATGTCTTCTTGGTCAGTAAAGTAAAGACCGAACATTGCGCCAGCTTGCTGAGTCTTAAATGGAATACCCGCTTCATCAGCTGCAGCTTGTAAGCCTGCAAGTAACTTTTCAAGTTGAGCAGATAATTTGCTGTAAAAGTCTGGTTGGCGTAAATGTTTAAACATTTCAATACCAGCACGCATAGCAAGTGGATTACCAGATAATGTTC
The DNA here is from genome assembly GCF_049310645.1 of Acinetobacter sp. JADD-222. Classification (NCBI taxonomy): domain Bacteria; kingdom Pseudomonadati; phylum Pseudomonadota; class Gammaproteobacteria; order Moraxellales; family Moraxellaceae; genus Acinetobacter; species Acinetobacter sp. JADD-222. The sequence continues at coordinate 395,783 of NZ_JBMOWI010000001.1, forward strand.
CTGCTTGGTATACACCGCCTAAAGGTGCGATACATTCCATGATTTCACGCTTACCACCAAACGCACCAACTGGTAGACCTGCACCAATAATTTTGCCTAAAGTTGTTAAATCAGGTTTAACATTATAAACCGATTGAGCACCACCTAAAGCAACACGGAAACCTGTCATCACTTCATCAATAATGAATACAGATTTATATTCATCACAAATATCACGAATGGCTTGTAAGAAACCGTCAATTGGTTTCACCATATTCATGTTACCCGCTACTGGTTCAATAATAACGCCCGCAATTTCATGGCCGAACTTAGCAAAGCATTCTTTTAATGCAGTAATATCATTATACGGCAGCGTTAAAGTGTGTTTAGCAAAATCAACAGGAACACCTTTCGAAGTCGGTTCACCCTCACCTAAAGTAAGTAAGCCCGAACCTGCTTTTACTAAAAGTGAGTCAGAGTGGCCATGGTAACAACCTTCAAACTTCACAATTTTGTCACGGCCAGTATAACCACGCGCTAAACGAATAGCCGTCATGGTTGCTTCTGTACCCGAGTTAGTCATACGCACCAATTCAATGGATGGCATGATTTCACAGATAATATCTGCCAGTGTTGTTTCGTGTACGGTTGGTGCACCAAAACTTAAGCCATCTTCTGCTGCTGTTTGTACAGCCTTAATAATCTCTGGATGAGCATGACCCAAAATCATTGGCCCCCAAGAACCAACATAGTCAACATAACGCTTACCATCGACATCCCATAAATAAGCACCTTTTGCTTTCTCGATGAAAACTGGTGTTCCTCCAACGCCATTAAAGGCACGTACCGGAGAGTTCACACCACCTGGAATGTGTTTGCTGGCTTGTTTAAATAACTGTTCTTGCTTTGGAGATAAACTCATGGAAATGCTCGTCTTAAATATATAAAAAATAATTTTGAAAGCTTAAGAAAATAATTGTGCCCAGGCCTGTACACGGGCAGGAATTTCAGCAGTTGATCGGCCTAATATATCACTAATGACTGCACAGAGGTCAGCCCCAGCCTCAATCACAGGTTTTGAGTTTTCAACAGTTAAACCACCAATCGCACAAATTGGTAAATCATATTGGGCTGCTGCTTGCTTAATCACTTCGATCCCCACATTACCTGCTTCAGGTTTTGTAGAGGTCGCATAGACTGCACCAAATGCAATATAAGTCGCGCCATCTGCAATTGCTTTTTGTGCAAGCTCTAAAGAATTCAGACAAGTACGACCAATAATGACGCCTTCTGGTAATTGCGATTTTGCATCGGTAATTTCACCGTCACTTTGACCTAAATGCACACCTAAACCAAACTGAGCGGCAAGTTTTAAGTCATCATTAATGACAAAAGGAACCTGATATTTTTCACACAATAATTTGATTTGTTCGACTTCAGCGGGTTGATCTGCTTTGTCTATTTTCTTACGGCGGTACTGTAAAATTGCGACCTGACGAGTTGCGAGTGCGGCATCTAGTTTTTCTAATAATAGTTGGATTGGGTCATCGTTGGTAATGAGGTATAAACCGCGCATACTCTACTCTCGCTTTAAAAAACTTCGCTAGTATAACGGATTTATAGATCATCATAAGTACCGATTGATATAGGCTTAACAGTACCAATCGGTATATTAAGAATAGAAAGTAAAATTAACTTGGTATTTTATCGTGCTTACGGTCAATCAAACTTAATCGACCAGTCGCTACGTCAGACAGCATTCGCCAATCAGAAATAAAGCTATAGAAAGGTTGTTTAAAACTGGCAGGTTTATTTTTTTCAAACACGAAGTGTCCAACCCAAGCATTTGCGTAGCCTGCTACCAAACCATAGAGTACATATTTGGCTTGCTTCTTACGGACTGCTTTTGAAAAAAAGTATAGACCAATGCCACTGCCCACCACGTGTAAGCGTCTGCTCATAATGTTACGGTGTTCAGTTAAATAAAAACGATAAAATTCCTGATAGTTTTTAATCGGCAATTCAAACTCTGGCTGAGCTTCATGGCTAAAGTTTATTGGTGCATTCACGATCATCTTCCTGATTTTTATTTGATCAAAACGTCACCTGATTGTACACCTAAATAAAAGTGTAGCGTCATATGTTTGATTGTAACTTTCTCTATCAAAACCATTATTTTTAACGCTAAGCTATTATACTTATTCAAGATAGTCTAAATACCTGATTCAGGGAGATATATTATGGTCGAAGTCGAACTAAAGTTTCAGTTACCTGAATCGAAGAAAAAAACTGTCCAGCAATACTTAAAAAAACACAAAGCAAAGAACATTCACTTACAGGCAAAGTATTACGACACTCCTGATCGATTACTTGCAAAAAATGGCATGGCCTTACGTTTACGTAAAGAAGATGATCAATGGGTACAAACATTTAAAGCCGCAGGTCAAAGTCATCTGCACCGTGTTGAAGAAGAAACTCATTTAGGCGTTTGTGACCAAGAACCTGACTTAAACCTTGAGTTATATCAAGATAATAAAGTGGTAACTGATTTAATTAATGCGGCCTTAGGAACGCAAGCTGAAAAACTAAGTTTGCAGTTTGAGACTGATGTACAGCGCACCTATCATGTGTTTGAAGCAGATAATACAGCGATTGAAGTTTGCTTAGATGATGGTGTCGTAAAAACAGCAGATGCACAAAGTGTAATTTGTGAAGTCGAATTTGAACTCAAGCAAGGGGCTGTGAAAACGCTAATTCAGTTTGCGCAGCAATGGATTAATCGTTACTCACTTTGGCTTGATGTAAGAAGTAAAGCCGAACGTGGCAACTTATTAGCACTAGGGCTAGCTGCCTCACCTGCTGTTCATGCTAAAAGTCTGACATTAAATAAAGATATTACTGCTGAACAGGCTCTAAAAAAGATTGTCGAAAACTGTTTAGGGCAATTCTTACCAAATATGGCTGTCATTGCCGATGGAGTTGCCGAAGCTGAGCATATCCATCAGGCACGTGTCAGCTTACGTCGTTTACGTAGTGCCCTTAAGCATTTTGCAGGTTGGTCAAGCGAGCTAAATCCTGTTTGGGAAGAACAAATTGCCGAGCTTTTCCGTAAACTTGGAGACACTCGTGATGAAGATGCGATTCGCACCGAAGTGTTACCTATTATTCAACAACACGGTTCACCTGAACTTTTACTACCCGTTTCAGTTCAGCCCTTAAAAGAACTCTCAACAATCTTTACCTCTGCGGACACGATTAAGCTATTACTCGATTTATTAGCATTTGCTTATTCAGAAGAAGATTCAGACAGCAAAACAGGTGGATTAAAAAAATACATTAAAAAGAGTTTAGATAAGTTACATCATAAAGTGATTAGTAATGCTGACCATTTCTCTGAGCTTGAAGTGACTGAACAACACAAAATAAGAAAGCAAGCTAAACAGTTACGTTATTGTGTTGAGTTTATTTCGAGTCTTTATCCAAATAAAAAAGTACAGCAATATTTAAAACAGCTACAACCTGTGCAAAATACCCTAGGTCAATATAACGATTTGTTTATTGCAGAAGGTATTTTTAACAATGTGGTGGAACAAGATCCGTCTTTCTGGTTTGCTCTAGGGTGGGTCAAAGCCAAACAGCCACAATTACAAAAGCGCTCAGCAAAAGCTTTACAAACTTTTAGTCAGGCTGAAACTTTCTGGTAATTTATAAAAAGTCGCTGTAAACAAGCAGCGACTTTTTATCGGTATTTACCAAATACTTTCCATACGCCGTTATCTGCTAAGGGATCACTATAGCTATCGCTGCGTTGCTTTCTTGGCTTATCACGAGCATCGACCAGTTTAAAATGCGGCTCAACCCCTAGCACAATCCCATTGGTGTAAAACCGTGAACGTGTATATTCGCTTTGCCCATGTTGAAACACATAGGTTCTTAAATCGATGAATTCACGGTGAGCAACCAAAGCCGCGGTATCATCGCTTTGCAACCATTCTTGCATCGTAAATATCTGGTCTGTTTCAAACTGCCCGCATTTTTCAATAAGACTCGCTACACCGCGGAAAGTTTTAGATTCTTTTGCACGTGTTTTATTGATCCGAATTCGGTCTACGTGAAAAAAGAATAGCGGTAAATTTAAATGACTTGGCAGATGAATGGCATCTGGTAATTCATCTTCCATAAATGGCTGGAAAAGTTCTTGTGCCCTTTCAATTAGACCTTGCCATTGACGGTAATAATTTTCGACTTCTTCTTGCAAGCCATAATAAATCGGCAATCCTTCAACATGCTCTAAATATTGGGGTGGGAAAACATGCTGGCGTAATAAAGCAATATCTGTCTTTAAACTTTGAATCGCAATTGCATCTTGCATATTAGTCTCTCCTACCAATACTTAGGCTATTTACAGACTAAGTCAAAGGTTTTGTTTCCGCAAGCGTTTGCCTATAATAAGCAGCTCTATTTTTGCGGGAATAAGTCATGTCTCAAAAGATTAATGCAACAGATATTACTGAAGAAGAAGCGTTAAATGCGGTTTTCTTTGAGCGTGCGGATGAATTTATTAAACAGGCTAATGATTTTTGTCGCCCGCCAAAAGATAAAAAAGTTGATCCAGCTGAGCTACGTGGTCAAGTGAGTGCTGCAATGTTATTTGCTACTGCCCGTTTCAATACATGGGTAGCAGCAAATAACTTTAAAGATGGTAATGAAATGCGTGATGCGAAAGATCAGGTCATGTCTTACCTTCTTCAGCAATTTCAGATGATGCTTGAAGATAACTTCGATGAGTATTGTGAACAATTCGAAAATTATTTACGTTTCCGTAAAAATGAAGATTTTCACGCGCATAAACATGATCATTAATATGATTTAAATACCTAAATAAAAAGCCACATTTGAGTGGCTTTTTATTTGCGAGAAGACTTTATTTCTTTGCGGCCTGACCATATTGATCAGCCATCACTTCGACCAAATGTTCAGGTTTAATATACTTCTTAATTACTCTGTTAACGTCAGCAACAGTCAATTTAGTTAACTCTTGATCATGACGAATTCGGTCTTGCAATGTTTTGTTTGTTTCAAGCTGTAGATTTAACATGCCATGAATATTACGCTCATCTTCTAATGCCGTAACTCGTTTCTTCATGATATCTGCTTTAGCAGCTTCAAGCTCTTGCTCAGTTACCCCATTTTTAACCAAGTCATTTAACACTTTGTGTATTGATGCAGACACTTGTGCTGAGCGACCCGAAGTATAATTTGCACTAATACTCAAAGCTCCTACATTCGTGTCACGATCAAGTTGCAGCCCACTTCCAAAACCATACACCAGCGCATTTTTCTCACGAAGCTCTTGAGCCAAACGTGATGAAATTTGAGATTCCCCTAAAATATAGTTCATTAAAATGAGAGCAGATGCATCTGGATGGTTTTTCCCAACTGGAATTGAAAGCACACTTTGGTAGCTACCAAATTCACGCTGCTCAGAAAGAACATGAACTTGTTGTGCTGGAAAATCTACGTGATCAATCAAGATTTTTTGATATGGCTGCTTACCGTTCCAACGACCAAATTCCTGATTCAGTAATTTCTGCATCTTTTTCGCATCAAATTCGCCTGTAATGGCAATTTGAGCATGGTTCATTGCAAAGAAACGCTCATATAACTCTTTCACTTGCTCTTGAGTTGCGTTTTTCAACTGCTGTTTTGCCAATTCAGGTTCGAAGTGATAACGCAAATCACCTGGTTGATATTCTTCAAGTAAACGTGAAAGTGTTAAACCCGCCACCACATCTGGCTCGGTATAAGGACGATCTAGGCTTGATAAGCTTTGCGATTTAATTAAATCAAATTGAGATTGTTCAAATTTCGGATTTTTCATCACATCAAGAACAAACTTGAAAAACTCATCAAATTTTTCTGATTTAGACTGAATATTAATGGTCATGCCATTGCCGTCAGCACTTGCATAAGCCGCGCCGCCTGCATCAATTGATTTATCGGCAATATCTTGCAAACTGTATTTATCAGAACCACGGAGCAATAAGTATGAGGTTAGATCAACTACCGTACCTTTATTAAATAAAGATTTTTCTGTTCCGAAGTCCATCGTAATCGTTGCATAAGTACGATCATCGCGTGTTTCAACTGGGAATAAAGCATACTTCATTCCATTTTTTAGTTTTCCACGGATAATCTTTTTCTCATTGCTTTCAACATATTGCTTTGAAGTTTTTAAAAACTCAGCAACTTCTTGTTGATATACCTTCGGATCTTTTAAAGGCTCGGCCTTTGCTTCGACCTGATCTAGAGTTTTAGGTGTCTCTTTTGAATTTTGCTGTTGCGCTTTTTTCTGGTCTTCAGGTGTTGGCAAAATATCGCCATCAATACGATGATCAGCCACAAGGAACTGTTTTAAAGTTTGATTCACATCATCTAGCTTAACTTTTTCTACAGAATCTAGATCTTTAAAATATTGATCCCATTGCCCGCCAGCGACGGTGTAATCACTTAAACGTGACCCCAGTGCTACCGCATCTTTCGTGATTAGATCACCTTGAGTTTTCATTAAACTTTTAACACGATTTAATTCAACTTCAGTAAACGGCTTCCCTTTTTCAATGCCGGCTAACAAAGAACTTTCAACTTTTTTAGGGTCATTACTTGGTGAATAAATGGCGCCTAGAAACACCACATTAAAATCTTGGTCTAACCAAGTACTAGCTTCAACATTTGTGGTAATACCTGTTTCCACCATATTTTGGTATAGGTGACCACTTGGCTGCATGGTATATAACAAAGGAGCTAAAGCAAGTGTCGGCTGAATTTTGGTATTTTTACCATTCATATAGATATGGAACTTAGCCAGATCACTACCCTTTTTCACCATGAATTGACGATTTTTTATTTTTGTAGAGTCAAGCACAGGAATCTGTACAGTTTTAGGAATCGCTCTTGCCGCAATTGGACTAAAATATTGATCTATTGTTTTTAAGACATCAGTCTTATCAAATTTACCTGAAATCACCATAACCGCATTATTGGGTGCATACCAGCTACGATAAAACTGGTTCAGTTCAGGCATCTTAATAGATTTAAGCTCAGGCAAATCACCAATCGGTAAACGACCTAAATATTGGTTACCGTAAGCTGACTTCCACATTTGATCCATCAGCACAGCAAAAGGCTGATCCATACGGACTTCACGTTCACGCTTTACTATTTCAATCTCGGAAGGAACAAACTTTTCTTGAAGAACTAATTTATCCATACGCTCAGATTCAAGATACAGTACCTGATCAAGCGCAGTTTTTTCTGGACGAACGATATTAGTATATTTTGTTGAATAATAATCGGTGCTGGCGTTTGTCATCAATGTATATTGATCTAAACGACGCTGGAACTCTTCCCCTTTAACATTTTGTGTCCCCTTAAAAGCCAAGTGCTCAAGCAAATGAGCTAAGCCACTTTTACCTTGCGGGTCATTTAATGAGCCTGTTAAATAAATGGTATTAATAAAGATTTTATTTTCTTTGTCATTCGGTGCAAGCACAATCCGAAAGCCATTATCTAATTTATATTCCTCAATATTTTGCTTACTTTTTACTAGTGTAGTTTGTGCCCAAGACGCAGCACTTAAACCAAGAATACATAGGGAGAGTGTCAGTTGTTTAAACTGCATAAACATATAAATACCAATTAATTTGAATAATAAAAAATCAATAGTTGTGGGACTATAGTAGGAAATTTGAACTAACTTTCATAGTAAAGTTTTGAAAAAAAAGCCGTTTATTTAAACGGCCTTATATTTTAAGGAAAAATTTCAGCTTGCATATAAAGCTTCCCATACCCTGAAACTTCAATACGTTCCTGATTCAGGACATTGCAATATAAAACGCCTCCACGGCTAGAAGCCTGATAAGCAATAATATTATTTTTAGCAAGTTTCTCTGCCCATAATGGCGCTATTGCCGTATGAATTGAACCCGTAACAGGGTCTTCTTCAATGCCCGCGACAGGGGCAAAATAACGCGATACACAATCATATTGTTGATCGGCTTTTGAGGTGATGGCAACATCCATCCCTGCAGTAGTAATCGCAGTTCTCTTACCTAGAGCTTTGAGCAAATTCATGTCAGGCTGCTCATCTAATACATCTTGCACTGATTCATATTCAACAATGTAGGCTTGAACATTTTGATAAACTGCTTTAAAAGGTTTTGTTAAAGCTTGACGTAAAATAGCTGGATAATCTTCAACTTGATGAGCTTTGCGAATTGGAAAATCCATTCTGATTTTACCGTCTTCATCTTGGTGAACTACAAAAAGACCTAAGTTTCGAACATGGAAATTAATGGTCTTTTTCTCGGTAAAATCTTTAAATAATACGAAAGCGCTGGCAAGCGTGGCATGCCCACAGAAATCAACTTCAACCGTTGGCGTGAACCAACGGATTTCATAGTTTTCAGAGTCTATAATTTTTACAAAAGCAGTTTCAGACAAATTATTTTCAAGTGCTATCTTCTGCATTAAATCTACATCTAACCACTCTTTTTCAACAACGACAGCGGCTGGATTTCCACGAAATAACTCTTTTGTAAAAGCATCGACTTGATACATTTTCATGATAGTGCTCTCTTTTGTAATAGGCCTATTTTCGAAAATTATTTAAAAGAAAAACAGATACAGTTTTTTTAAAATTAACATCACAGTGGCAATTTATGCATATAAAAAAACGGCTCATCCAGAATAGAGAGCCGTTTTTTTATTGATTTTTAATGATGTTGAGTTAACTCAATTTCATCTTCACTGTTTAATATTTCTTTATCAGTCTGACCCATCAATTGGCTCGTAACAACACCAGCAGTCATCGAACCATTTACGTTTAACGCAGTACGTCCCATATCAATGAGGGGTTCGATTGAAATAAGAAGTGCAACCAACGTTACAGGTAAACCCATTGCAGGAAGCACAATCAACGCAGCGAAAGTCGCACCACCACCTACTCCGGCAACCCCAATTGAACTTAAGGTCACAATACCAACTAACGATGCAATCCACATTGGGTCTAAGGTGTTAATACCCATAGTAGGCGCAACCATCACTGCCAACATTGCAGGATACAAACCCGCACAACCATTTTGACCAATGGTGGCACCAAAAGAAGCAGAGAAACTTGCAATAGATTCAGGCACCCCCAAACGACGAGTTTGTGTTTCAATGCTCAGTGGAATACTTGCTGCACTTGAACGGCTAGTGAATGCAAACGTTAAAACTGGAGCAACTTTCTTAAAGAATTTAAGAGGAGAAACACCCGTCATAGTCAAAATAATGGCATGTACGACAAACATAATCGCCAAGCCTAAATAAGATGCAACCAAAAAACCGCCTAGATTTAAAATATCTGCGACGTTTGAACTTGCCACGACTTTGGTCATGAGGGCAAAAACACCATACGGCGTAAGTGTCATCACTAAGCGCACAAGCTTCATTACCCATGACTGCAACGTCTGAATCGCAGTCAGAATACGTTGACCTTTTTCTGCATCATCTTTCATTAGGTTAAGCGCTGCTATACCTAAAAAGACGGCGAAGATAACCACGCTAATAATTGAAGTTGGGTTTGCACCAGTTAATTCAGCAAATGGGTTACTTGGAATAAAGGAAAGAATAAACTGCGGTACACTTAAATCGGTAACTTTACCTACATAGTCCGTATTAATGGCAGTTAAGCGTGCAGTTTCAGCAGCACCTTGCACCAAACCTTTTGCAGTTAAGCCAAACAGGTTAGTAACAAATACCCCTACCAGTGCAGCAATCAGTGTTGTAAAGAGTAAAGTACCAATTGTATAAAAACTGATTTTGCCTAAAGATGAGGCTTGATGTAATTTTGCAACCGCTCCCAAAATAGACACAAATACCAAAGGCATCACGACCATTTGTAAAAGTTTTACATAGCCGTTTCCAACGATATTAAACCAGCTAATAGATTCAGCAAGAATCGGATGGCCACCGCCATAAATCAAATGTAGTCCTAAACCAAACACTACACCTAGAACTAAGCCAGCCAGAACTTTTTTCGATAAGCTCCAGTCTGTTTTACGTGTTTGGGCGAGTAAAAATATTAACCCGACAAAAACCACAATATTGATGATTAAGGGTATATTCATTCCCAAACTCCAAATTATTGCTTGTGTCATCTTTCAAGGGGGCATATTTGACCATAGCCAGCCTATATAAACTACCCTTTTCCACAATTTTATAGCATCAAGATGATTACAAACCTCTGTGAGAATATAAAATGACTTTTTCATACATATATATCACTTTTAATTTATAAATTAAGTTGGATATTTACGTATGAAAATCAATCACAACCTAAGCAACCTTTAATTCAAATTGTTGCTCAATAAAATGAATAAACTGCTTTAAATTGGTTCCCCATGTTTCGGGCGACTGGGCAACCAAGTAGGTAGTAAAATGAGCAGATTCAGTATTAAGTTCAAAACAACTTAATGACACTTTCTCGACTACTTTGTTTAGATATGACTTTGGCAATAAAGCAAAACCAACACCTAATTCCACACAGCTTACAATTCCGTCCAGACTGCCCATTTCCATAATTTGTGAAGGCGGGACACTGTGATCATTTAAAAATAACTCGATTGCATGACGATAAGAACAACCTTGTCGAAACGCAATAAATCGGGTCTTTGCAAGCTTGGCAACATCTGGAAAGTGAGTTTGCTGTTTCGGACAAACCAAAACCAATTGTTCTTGCCAAACAGGTAAACTATACAACTCTGGAATTAAATATTTAGAAGCAACAAAAGCACAATCAACCTCTCCTTGCTGCACAGCGCTTAACAAATATCGTGTCGGGTGAGTTTGCAACTCGATCGGCAAATTCGGATATTGCTGCATACATTGATTGAGTAATTGAGGTAACCGTATTGCTGCTGTCGTTTCCATACTACCCAAACGAATGGTTTCGTTCGGGTCAATATCACCCTCTTGAAAGATTTTTTTCGCTTTATTATGTAGAGCAATCATTTGAACAGCATAACTATGCAGCTGTTGTCCAGCATTCGTTAAAGTCACAGGGTTATTACGATTGAATAAAATAACCCCTAACTCTTCTTCAAGCTTTTTCACATGGCTCGTGATATTCGATTGAACCGTATACATTTTTTGTGCAGCCAAGGAAAAACTTCCACTCTCTGCAACAGCTAAAAAAAACTCTAGAGACTTAAGCAACATACCACTATCTCAAAATAAGATAATCACCATCATATTAAATCATTTTTAAAGATTTAAAAACTCGCTTTTAATAATAAAAAAATTGAGCGTCCTCTCATGTCTACGTTTTATCGAATGAGCTTAATTGTCTTTTTGGCAACTTGTTTGGGAATTGGTGTTTTTAGATTTTCCTATACTGCGCTTATGCCCATCATGATCGAGCAGTATCACTGGACTCACGATTTTGCCAGTTACTTAGGGAGCGCAAATTTATTGGGATATCTCATTGGTGCCTTATTAGCGCTCTTAAGTATTAAAGAAAAGTACATCCCACCCATGATTGTCTTGCCGGCTATAGCTGGCAGCCTCAGCCTACTAGGCTGTTCATTCATGGATATGCCTTTGGTGTGGTTCATTGTCTGGCGTACGATTTCAGGTATTGCTGGCGGCTTACTTATGATTTTGGCGCCTAGCTTTGCAATGAAATACACTCCCAACACGCAAAGATTAAAAGTTAATTTCTTAGGATTTAGCGGGATTGGTGTCGGCGTTTTATCCGCCACTATTATTATTCCTCTACTTAAAAATATGCCCGTACATTATGTTTGGAATATTTTCGCGGGTCTTTCTCTATTAGGAAGCTTAACTCTTTATCGATTATTAACTCGTAATACTGCCCAGATTATTAAGCCGCAATCGACCACTATACAAGCCTTACAAAAATCACGTTTAGGCCTTGTCATTATTATTGCCTATATGTGTAGTGCCTTTGCATATATTCCACACTCTTTGTTTTGGATGGATTATTTATCCGGAACTCTGCATTTTCCGTTACAGCAAAGAAATTTATTTTGGGTTCTTTATGGAGTGGGAAGCTGCATTGGTGCACTTGTCGCTTATTGCTTAAGCAGACTAATCGGATATCTACAGGCCATTAAATGGTTATATACCATTTACAGCTTAGCCGTTGTTTTGCCGTTCCTTTCACATACCGCATCTTTACTGGCCTTATCTTCGCTTCTGACAGGCTTACTGACTCCCGCAACCGTATTTATTAGTTCTTATAGTCTGCTACAGATTTATGAGCACCGTTATCAAAAGCTTTGGAGCCTTGCCACCATTGGCTTTGCCAGTACTCAACTTTTGGGTGGTGTTGTCATTAGTACTTTGCATCATTTGCATTGGTCTTATGCACATCTCTTTCTTTTGGGTGGAACCGTTCTTCTCTTTGCGGTTTGCCTTTTAATTCCCCTACGCCCTTCTTTCACCTCAACTTTCGGAGAAACCAAATCGTGAAAACTCTGCTCTTTCCTTTATTTCTAGTTACTTTCGTTCTTGTTATTCAAGCCCTAGACCAGAGTTATCAAAAGAAAACTGGCTTTATTAAAACTCCGAAACATCCCGAATTTATGCAATAAAAAAAGCCCTCAACCGAGGGCTTTCTAATAGAAGATTACTCTCCCATATGTTTGATAATTGCATCACCAAATTCAGAACAACGTAACAAGGTTGCACCTGGCATTAGGCGCTCAAAATCGTAAGTTACGGTTTTGGCAGCAATCGCTCCAGAAATTCCTTTAATGATCAAATCAGCTGCCTCTGTCCACCCCATATCACGCAGCATCATTTCCGCAGAAAGAATAATAGAACCAGGGTTTACTTTATCCTGACCCGCATATTTAGGGGCAGTACCATGAGTTGCTTCATACACTGCAATTGCACCACCAATATTTGCACCTGGTGCAATACCAATACCTCCGACTTCCGCTGCCAAAGCATCAGAAATATAGTCACCGTTTAAATTTAGTGTGGCAATAACAGAGTAATCGGCGGGACGCATGAGGATCTGTTGTAAAAACGCGTCTGCAATGACATCTTTGATAATGATATCTTTACCAGTCCTAGGGTTTTTAATTTTAACCCATGGGCCACCATCAATTAGCTCTCCACCGAAACGATCAAGAGCCAACTCATAGCCCCATTCTTTAAAAGCACCTTCGGTGTATTTCATGATATTCCCCTTGTGAACCAGCGTCACAGAAGGCTTGTCATTTTCGATTGCAAACTGAATGGCTTTACGGACTAAACGCTGTGTTCCTTCTTTTGAAACAGGTTTAATTCCAATACCACATCCTTCAGGGAAACGGATTTTTGTGACACCCATTTCTTCTTGAAGGAACTTAATGACTTTTTTGGCCTCTTCAGAATCAGCTTTCCATTCAATACCGGCATAGATATCTTCCGAGTTCTCACGGAAAATCACCATATCAGTTAATTCGGGGTGTTGAACCGGTGAAGGAACGCCTTCAAACCAACGTACTGGTCGTACGCAAACATATAGATCTAATTCTTGGCGCAAAGCAACGTTGAGTGAACGAATGCCTCCACCTACTGGTGTGGTTAAAGGACCTTTGATTGATACAACAAACTCGCGAAGTGCTTCAAAAGTTTCTTCAGGCATATAGTTGCCATAAATTTTATTGGCTTTTTCGCCGCAATACACTTCCATCCATTCGATAGAGCGTTTGCCACCGTAAGCTTTTAAAATCGCAGCATCTACGACTGCTTTCATGGTTGGCGTAATATCTACACCAATACCATCACCCTCAATGAAAGGAATAATTGGATGATTTGGTACGTTCAGTGATAGGTCTGCATTTACTTTGATTTTGTCGCCGTCGGCAGGAACCACGATCTTCTGATAACCCATTGTGTAGATTCTCCCTTTTATAATACTTAATTAACTAAAAATAATTATCGATAAACAATACTTTCAACTTTTATTAACGCATAATAGCTTAATCGAATTTAATTCTTTTTGAGATTTATGTGGGAAATAAGCAAATTTCGCACTTAAATATAGCTCAATGTTTTCTCTAGTTATTTGAAAGAAGAAGCCATTTTTTATGAAAATTGTGATTCTCAACAAGCCTTATGACGTTCTCTCCCAGTTTCGTAAAGACGAAGCGCACATGACCGTCTCTGACTTTGTTGATGACCCGACTTTGCGCTTGGCAGGCCGTCTTGATATGGACTCTGAGGGTTTAGTTTTTTTAACCGATCATGGTGGTCTGAATCAGTTCATTACCAACCCTGCAAATAAAAAATACAAAACGTATTTAGTTCAAGTTGATGGCGATGTAACCGAAGAAGCGCTTGAGCAACTTCGTAAAGGTGTAGAACTGAATGATGGTATGACGCTTCCTGCAAAAGCCATTAAAGTAAGTGAACCTGAATGGTTATGGGAACGCAATCCACCCGTACGTTACCGTGCAAATATTCCAACATCTTGGATCGAGATTTCAATTTGTGAAGGCCGTAACCGCCAAGTTCGTCGGATGACTTCTGCGGTAGGTTTTCCAACTTTACGTTTAATTCGTACTAAAATTGGCTCAATCGATTTAGTTCAACTTGGTTTAAGACCGGGTGATGTAAAAGAAATTGAACCATTACTCTACCCCGACTTTAAAGATGTTCCGGCTGAACAGCCTTATCGCTCACGTTCATATGTGAAAAAGCCAGGCGGTACTGGTGGCAAACCAATGGTTCGCAAGAACAAAGATGGTTCTGCGAAAAAGTCTGGTACAAAACGTATTTGGCAAATGGATGAAAGCGAGAAACCACGTCGTAAGACTAATGGTACAACTCGTCCAAATACCAAAGCACCACGTGGTCGTGGCCGCAATGGTCGATAAGATTTAATCTTTTAAAAGCTCACATCAGTGGGCTTTTTTAATGTCTTTTATTTTAGGCAATAAAAAACCGGTGCATATGCACCGGCTCTTAAGCTATTTACTAACGAGTTAGTAATTAAGCCTCAACTGTTGCAAGAGCTGCATTAAATGTAGCACTTGGACGCATTACAGCATTTACTTTAGTTGGGTCAATTGCGTAGTAACCACCGATGTCCGCTGGTTTACCTTGTACTTGAGCAAGTTCAGCAACAATCTTCTCTTCATTTTCAGCTAAAGCTTTAGCAAGAGGAGCAAATTTAGCTTTCAACTCAGCATCTTCGTTCTGAGCAGCAAGTGCTTCAGCCCAGTAAAGTGACAAGTAGAAGTGGCTGCCACGGTTATCGATTTCACCAGTACGACGTGATGGAGACTTGTCATTGTCAAGCAATTTACCAGTCGCTTCATCAAGTGTCTTCGCAAGTAACTTAGCACGAGCATTATTTTCTTTAATACCCATCTCTTCTAAAGATACTGCAAGCGCAAGGAACTCACCAAGTGAATCCCAACGTAAGTGGTTTTCTTCAACAAGTTGTTGTACGTGTTTAGGAGCTGAACCACCAGCACCAGTTTCGTACATACCACCGCCCGCCATAAGCGGAACGATAGACAACATTTTTGCAGAAGTACCAAGTTCCATAATTGGGAACAAGTCAGTTAAGTAGTCACGTAAGATGTTACCAGTCACAGAAATCGTGTCTAAGCCACGTACTACGCGCTCAAGTGTGTAACGCATTGCACGTACTTGAGACATGATTTGGATATCAAGACCAGTCGTATCATGATCTTTTAAGTACTTTTGTACTTTCTTGATCAATTCGTTTTCGTGTGGGCGGTACGGGTCAAGCCAGAAGATTGCAGGCATGCCTGAGTTACGTGCACGAGTTACTGCAAGTTTAACCCAGTCACGAATCGGAGCATCTTTAACCTGACACATACGCCAGATATCGCCTTCTTCCACATTTTGAGTCAATAACACTTCACCAGTATCAAGATCGGTAATGTTCGCAATACCAGCTTCTGAAATCTCAAAAGTCTTGTCGTGAGAACCGTATTCTTCAGCTTTTTGAGCCATCAAACCAACGTTTGGTACTGTACCCATAGTCTTCGGATCGAAGTTACCATGCCATTTACAGAAATTGATCATTTCTTGGTAAATACGGGCAAATGTTGATTCTGGCATTACTGCTTTAGCATCGTATTGCTTACCATCAGCACCCCACATTTTACCACCAGCACGAATCATTGCTGGCATAGAAGCATCTACGATGATGTCGTTTGGAGAGTGGAAGTTTGTGATGCCTTTTGCCGAGTCAACCATTGCAAGTGCAGGACGGTGTTCTTGACAAGCATGTAAGTCTTCAATGATTTCTTCACGTAATGAAGTTGGAAGAGTTTCGATTTTCTCGTACAACCCAGCCATACCGTTATTAACGTTAATGCCTAATTCGTCAAATAACTTACCGTGTTTTTCGAAAGCTTCTTTATAGTAAATTTTCACACAGTGACCGAAAACGATCGGGTGTGAAACTTTCATCATTGTCGCTTTTACGTGTAAAGAGAATAAAATTCCCGCTTCTTTACAATCATCAAGTTCTTTTTCATAGAAATCACAAAGTGCTTTCTTGCTCATGAACATTGAATCAATGATTTCACCTTCTTGAAGCGCAACTTTTGGCTTAAGAACAATGCTCTTACCACTATTCGTGATAAGTTCCATTTTCACATTACGTGCGCGATCAAGTGTCATTGATTTTTCACCATGGTAGAAGTCACCTTCTTCCATATGTGAAACGTGAGTTTGTGACCACTGTTTCCACTCGCTCATTGAATGAGGGTGTTTTTTCGCATAGTTTTTAACTGCTGCTGGAGCACGGCGGTCAGAGTTACCTTCACGAAGGACAGGGTTTACTGCTGAACCAAGGCACTTACCATAACGAGCTTTGATTGATTTTTCTTCTTCAGTCGTTGGATTTTCCGGATAATCAGGAATTGCGTAACCTTTTGATTGAAGCTCTTTAATACATGCAGTTAATTGCGCAACAGACGCACTAATGTTCGGGAGTTTGATAATGTTTGTATCTGGATCTTGTGTAAGACGACCTAGCTCTGCAAGGTTGTCAGATACCTTTTGCTCTTCACTTAGGTAATCAGCGAATTCTGCGAGCACACGTGCAGCTACAGAGATGTCACTTTTAATAATCTCGATGCCAGCTGGCTTGGTAAAGGTCTCAATGATCGGCAGTAGCGAATAGGTCGCCAATAATGGCGCCTCATCAGTCAGTGTGTAAATAATAGTTGACTTTTCACCAGCCATATATAGCCCCTTCCGTTTGATTGAGTGTTGAGGACCGAGCTTGTGGCCCAGTGCCTACGAACCGATATGCTTAAATAAAACCCTGAGAGTATCGGCTCTCATTGTCTTCCAGTCAACGAAATATCCAGTGATAACGACATTTCGCAGCGAAATAATACATAATTTAAATCTATCGATAATATTCCTATACCCAGCTTTAAGTAATACATAATTCATTATTACTTTTTTATGGACTGAATACGATTAAATTACATGAGATATCTTTCAGAGTTCTGACAATTATTATACTTTTCATTCAAAACAAACTCAAAGATAAAACGAATCTCATCGTTTAGTAGCACTTAAAAATAAAAAACCGATGTACAAAACATCGGTTTTTTATAAACTATTTAACTGTTATTTAAGCTTTTAACCATTTTTCAGTTTTAGCCTGATCTTCAATAATAAGTTCAACTTCAGTTAAATCAGATGTAGCGCACTCAACGTCAAATGATAGTAACTCATCGCGACGGAAAGCAAACACGGTATAAGTGCCACCCTGTTTTGCATACTTCTCAACAAGTTTAGTGGTCGCTTTTAAACCATCAATTGCAATAATTACATCATTGGCAGAAATACCGGCTTTAGCCGCTGCGCTATCGCGGCGAGCACTTTGCACGAGTACACCTTCTGGCTTATCAACAAGTTTCAAGCCTAATGGCAAAGATTTGTCAGTTTTAACTCTATAACTTAAACCAAACTCAGGGAACAGTTGATCAAGTGGCAATTCATCAGTGGTATTAATCAAATGATTAATTTGTTCAATCCAGCTATCACCCGTCAGTTCTTTACATAAATCAAAAATGGTTCTTTCATTTACCTGCATACCATTTTGAGTGTTTTCATATAAACGACGCATTAAAGCATCAAGACTAGAACCACGTAGACGTAAACCTAAATCTAGACATAATGCAACTAACGAACCTTTATTGTAGTAACTGGTGCCCGCATTATTCGAGTTTTCATCTTGACGATAAAATTTAATCCATGCGTCAAAACTTGACTCTGCAACTGTTTGAACAAAACGGCCTGGGTTTTGCAAATAACGGTCAATTTGTGCTTTGAGTAAATCAAGATAAGACTTCTGAGAAATCACGCCGCTACGTAATAAAATCAGGTCATCGTAATATGAAGTAAAGCCTTCAAATATCCAAAGTAAAGAAGTATAGCCTTCTTGATGCAAATTATAGTTTGCAAAGTTTTCTGGGCGGATAAACTTGACTAACCATGAATGAAAATATTCGTGACTACATAAGCCTAAAAAGCGCTGATAATCTTTAGAAGGTTCAGTTGGTTCATTCAATTTTGGCAAATCGTCACGCGGTGTAATCAAGCTTGTGCTATTGCAATGTTCTAATCCACCATAACTATTACCTGTTGCCATGGTCATAAATGTATAGTTTTTAAATGGTGCTGAACCGAACATATTTATTTCAGCTACGCAAATCTTTTCAATATCGGCTTTTAGGCGATCAATATTGGTATTATGCGAACCAGAAATTACGAACTCATGTTCAATGCCGTTCGTCTCAAAACTAAAGCGTGTTTGATCAGCCAATTCAAATGGACTATCGATCAGTTGATCGTAGTGATCTGCTTTTAAAGTAAATCGACCTTTAACTAAGCTTTTTGAAGCTAAGCCTGTTGCTAACTGAAAATGCTTTAATTCATCTGGCAAGAAAACTTCGACTTCACAAGCAGACTGCTCCTGCCCCTCTAACGCTAAACATACACACGCAGGATTAATATATAGACGAGTCTGGTCTACATACGCACCACGGACAGACAAATCATATGCATATACATCATATTCAATCGTCATTAATTCATGATCTGTATTAAATAAACGCCAGCGATTCTTGCTCGTTTTTTTAATGTCCAGCAGACGTCCAGCTTCATCATAAGCTTTAACGGATTCAATATGTTTTGAGAATTCTCGAATTAGATAACTACCCGGAATCCACGTTGGTAACCAAAGTTCCTGATTCGGGTTGGCTAAAAAACGAATTGTCACGTGAACAAGGTGCTGTTTGTAATCATCGAACTCAATTTGATAATGCAACATAAATTCTTCAATTTAAAAATAAGAACGGCTTCACATTAGATTATCACTTTTTTGTATCGTCTTGCGTAGATGTATTTTTTGGCAACAATTCCCACTAGCCTTCCACGAAAAAAAGGCATAGCATGCTGTGCATCTGTGTCCCGTATTTGCCAGTGAAAGTTAAGGTCATCCGTGAAATTTTTTCTATCTCTTTTTACCCTCTTTAGTATTTTTTGTACTACCCTAACCAATGCTGCATTACTCAATATTGCACCTGAAAGTGTTGAAGCTGCTGCATGGACTATTGTAGATGCTCAATCGGGTCAAATCATTGCTGAGCATAATAGCCATGTGCAACGTGCACCAGCATCTTTAACCAAAATGATGGTTGCATACATTGCCCTAAAAGAGATTAAAGCTG
Organism: Acinetobacter sp. JADD-222; assembly: GCF_049310645.1. NCBI lineage: Bacteria > Pseudomonadati > Pseudomonadota > Gammaproteobacteria > Moraxellales > Moraxellaceae > Acinetobacter > Acinetobacter sp. JADD-222. The sequence goes on from NZ_JBMOWI010000001.1 coordinate 415,552, forward strand.
GAAAACTGAAAAAAGAAGAAATCATTACTGCAACTCCAGTGGTTAGTGTTGTGCAATGGGATGAATCACAAATGTATCTTAAAGCTGGTGAACAGATTTCAATTGATCAGTTATTGGCAGGTCTAATCGTGATGTCTGCTAATGATGCAGCCGTGACTTTAGCTGAAAAAATCTCTGGTGACGTTCCGCGCTTCGTGCAACGTATGAATCAGGAAGCTCAAGCTTTGGGTATGAAAGATACTCATTTTAGTAATCCTGCCGGAATTACGATGCCTGACCATTTCACTACAGCACACGACCTTAGCTTATTAAGTCAGGCATTAATTAAACAAACCCCTGAATATTTACATTATTCAAAAATGCCAAGCTTTAGCTATAACCAACGCTTCCATCATGCGACAAACCTTGCTTTAAAATATGACCCATCTGTTGACGGTCTAAAAACTGGATATACCAAAGCAGCGGGTTATAATTTGGCACTCACAGCTTCACGTCCTTCATTCTCATCTGACTTAACTCAAAGACGTTTATTAGTAATCGTTTTAGGTACGCCGAGTGCTGTAAAACGCGCTGAGATTGCAGATAAATTAATGAATCTTGCGTATGCCTATACACGTGATGAAGTGATTATTCCTGAGCAGAAATTAATTGCTGAACTACCTGTTGTAAAGTCGACTTTAAAAATGTTTAAGGTAGAAACAAAGCAACCAACAATTGTAACGACGTCTTTATATGCAGACCCAGCACCAATTGACCTAAATACTTTTGATAATGTGACTCAACGCGTTCAAGTACTTGATAGCAATATGCAACCAAAGATTATTGCTCCACTCGAAACGACTCAAACACATGTAAACATTGAGCTCAATGAAAAACAATTAACTGCGCCATTAATGAAAGTCGTAAGTTTGGCAACAGTATCAATTTATCAAAATAATCAACTGATCCGTAGTCTTCAAATCGAAGATAATGTACATATTGAAGAAGCCAATATTTTCCAAAAAATCGCAATGTGGTTTTCTAGCCTCTTCTCTATTTTTTCATCAAGTGAACATAGTGCTGCAAAACTTTACCCAGTAGATTCGCACTAAAAACATCAAATTGTGCACAGACGCACAATAATTTTTATAAATAAAAGATGGCATAATTTAGCCATCTTTTTTTATAGAAAAATAATTAGGTGAAAAAATGACCCAAAATTTACATCATATTGTAATTGTTGGTGGTGGTGCTGGCGGCTTAGAACTGGCAACACAACTCGGTGAAACTTTTGGGAAAAATCGTAAAGCAAAGATTACATTGGTTGACCAAAACCTTACCCATATTTGGAAACCATTGCTTCATGAAATTGCTGCTGGTTCTTTAAATCCCCACGAAGAACAAACTAACTATTTTGCACACTCAGAAAAACATCATTACGAATTTGTGCTCGGAACATTAGTTGGAGTTAATAAAGATAAAAAATTAATTGAACTAATGCCCCCTCAAGTGTCTAAGGATCAGCAGAATCATTCGCAAAAGCTAAGTTATGACACACTTATTTTAGCGCTTGGTTCAGTATCAAATGACTTTAATACAGCAGGTGTGCGTGAAAACTGCCATTTCCTTGATAGCAGAAAGCAAGCTGATATTTTCCAGCAAGATTTATTACATCTTTATATTGAAGCTCAAAATCAACCCAATCAGCGAACTTTAAATATTGGAATTGTTGGTGCGGGAGCAACAGGTGTAGAGCTTGCAGCTGAGTTAATTGAAACGACTAAAAACTTTTATCGATATGGTTTAAAGAAGATTCATCCAAACCAAGTCAAAATCACACTGATTGAAGCTTCTGAGCGTATTTTACCTGCTCTAAGCGATAAAACTGCTGAACACAGTGCTGGGCAACTCAAAAAAATGGGTGTTGAAATTTTAACTCAACACCGCGTTGAAAAAATTGATGAGCATTGCATCTACTTTAGCAATGGCAACCAACTCAAAAGTGATATTACCGTTTGGGCCGCAGGCGTAAAAGCACCAAAGGTATTAGAAAGTTTTACCGATTTTAAACGCGATAACATTAACCGCCTGATGGTCTATGCAACGTTGCAAACCTATTCTGATCCAAATGTATTTGCGTTTGGTGACTGCGCTCATTGCCAACTTGATGCAAGGCATCCTCCACTTGGCCCACGTGCTCAAGTTGCAAGCCAACAGGCCGGCTTCTTAGTTGATGCTATGGCTGCTCGACTAAATGGCCGGTCACAGCCGATGTTTACATTTAACGACAAAGGTTCTCTCGTGTCTTTAAGTCGTCATAAAGCGGTTGGAGAATTACTTGGGGATGTAAGCGTGCAAGGCTATATTGCGAAAACAATGTATGTCTCTTTATATCGTTTACATCAAGCAACGATTCACGGATATACTCAGGCTGGACTACTCACAATGAAAGATTTACTTACAAGACGTGTACGTCCAAAAATTAAGCTGTATTAAGTTGAATTTTTTAAGTTCGTCCCTATTTATATAAAAACGCATCAGAAAAAGTGCCAAAGATTAAGATTTTGTAGTCTACAAAATTTATTTTTCACTTTATGATGTACGCTTCAATTGATTGAATGGATCAAAAACATGACTGCTATTGCAAATAACCACGTGGTTTCATTCCACTACAAATTAACAAACGCTGAGGGTGAAACACTTGATCAATCTCAAGGTGAACCACTTGCCTATTTGCACGGTGCAGGCAATATCATTCCTGGTTTAGAAAATGCATTAACAGGTAAAACTGTTGGTGAAAAATTCACTGTTAACGTTCCAGCTGCTGAAGGTTATGGCGAATACAACCCAGACCTAGTACAAGAAGTTCCAGCTCAAATGTTCCAAGGTGTTGAGAACATTCAACCTGGCATGCAATTCCAAGCTCAAACAGATGACGGCGTACAGATCGTTACTGTTAAAGCGGTTGAAGGCGACAACGTTGTTGTTGATGCTAACTTCCCACTTGCTGGTCAAGATTTAACTTTTGAAGTTGAAATCGTAGAAATCCGTGATGCTTCTCAAGAAGAATTAGATCACGGTCACGTACACGGTGCTGGTGGTCATCACCACTAATTCATCTTTAAAGATGATAAGAGCAAAGCTTCGGCTTTGCTTTTTTTATGTATTTATTTTTATATAATATTTTGATAATAATTCTTTAACTCACCTCACTCTATAAGGGCCAATTTTCATGTCAAACGTAAATCAGCTAATTTGGTTTCGTCAAGATTTGAGAGTTCGAGACCATGCTGCTTTATGGCATGCCTCTCAACAAGGGCCTTGTATTGGGTTAATTATTTTACCGCCTGAACAATGGAAAATGCATCACGATGCGCCTATAAAAATTAATTTCTATTTACGTCAACTTCAACAACTAAAAAAAGAACTAGAACAACTTAATATTCCCCTTATTATCCAAGTCATTCCTTACTGGAAAGATATCGCTGATTATATTGGTGAACTTTGCACTCAACTTAATATTGAAAATGTCTATTCAAATATAGAGATCGGCGTTAATGAATTAAAAAGAGATAAAACTGTACAAGATTTTTTAAATCAACAAGGTAAAGAGCTCTTTTTATTCCATGACCGTACGATTTTTCCTTTATGCTCTATTCGCAATCAGTCACAGCAGCCCTATCAGGTTTTCGGTGCATTCAAAAAATCATGTTATTCAAAATTGGATATCAGTGGTTTACCTCAATGCTATCCAATTCCTGAAAAGCAAAGTAGCTATCCAGCGTCTTTTTCAAAAATAAACAGCTTAACTCTAGAAGATATTGAAGCTTTTTTTGATCCTTCTGTTTCTAAAGAGCAACAAGACTTATGGCCAGCTGGAGAAAATTTTGCTCTAGAGCAGCTCGACATATTTATTAAAGATCATTTATCTGATTATAAATTAGAACGTGACTTTCCCAATGTAAGAGGAACTAGCCAACTTTCTCCCTATTTAAACATTGGGATTTTGTCTATCCGCCAGTGCCTGCAAGCTCTTTTTAGGGCTGAACATGGCAACTTTCATTTGACAAATGAAGGCCAGCAGACTTGGTTAGATGAACTCATTTGGCGAGAATTTTATCAACATATTTTATTTGATTTCCCCCATGTTTCTAAACATATTCCGTTTAAAAAAGACACTCAGAAAATTAAGTGGAATCACAACCCAGAGCACCTAATTGCATGGCAAACGGGCCAGACAGGTATACCGATTATTGATGCTGGAATGCGTCAACTTTTAAAAACGGGATGGATGCATAATCGTGTTCGCATGATTACCGCTATGTTTTTATGTAAAAACTTACTCATCGATTGGCGAGTAGGTGAACAATGGTTTATGGAGCATTTAATCGATGGGGATTTAGCAGCAAATAATGGTGGCTGGCAATGGTGTGCTTCTACCGGAACTGATGCCGTACCTTACTTTAGAATTTTTAACCCTATTGCTCAATCAAAGAAATTTGATCCAAATGGAGATTATATTCGTCAATGGGTTGAAGAATTAGCTCATCTAGACAATAAAGCCATTCATGAGCCCTACTCGACTAAAACGAATATTCAGTTAAATTATCCAAAACCAATTGTAGATTTAAAGGAAACTCGTCTTAAAGCAATTGAAACTTTCAAGAGTATTTAAATAAGAATTACGTCTTAAGTGTTTATTTTTAATTAAAAAATAATAACAGTATTTGACTATAGTGAGACTTTGTTCTACAAATAAACATAATAGATACTTAAAAAAGGCCATAAACAACAACAACTTCGCAATGTCTCACATTTAGTAATAAAAGTATAAAAAAATTAACATTACAATAAGGTAGCTATAGCTCACATGCAACATAAGAACCCTGGAAGAACACTCGTCTTATGGATTATCGCAGCTCATCTATTTATGGGCATGGTGGCGTATGAGTGGTTGCCTGTAAGTTTTAGAGGAAGCTGGATTTTTATTCTCATTCTTTTAATTTCTGGAGCTTTTTTACAAGTTGGTGCATCCTTAATTGTGGGCTTACTCGCTTTTATCGGTGTTGCAGTATATTTTCTACTCGACTTAGGGGCTCAGACGCATATTGAACGTCAGCTTCTTTTACTTTTTATTATTCCCCTCATTCCTCTTTTTCTGAGTGCTGTTCGCCATAATATTGAAATTAACGTTCAAAAATACCGCGATATTCAAAGTTATGACCGTAATTATCGCCGTGATATTTTCCCGCTTAGCGCACTCAAGTATTTTCAACGCAGTTTCTTTAAGCTTCTTGATCATCATCACATTCAAGACTATGAAGTCTTTGAAATTAGAATTCTCAACCGAAGCTTAATTAAAGAAATGTTAGGCGACGATGTGTGGAAAACCACTCAAAATGAAATGATTAAAATTTTGAGCCAACATCATCCACAAGAAATCATTTTCCAGTTTGCTGATGATGATCTTGAAACTATATACAGCATTGTAATTCGCAAGCAAAAAACGGATGAAGAACCTGAATTTATTAAAAAGCTAAAAGAAATTATGACTTTGCGGCTTGAAGTCGAATATAAAGTTATTCAGATTCCACCTGAAGAGGAGATTAATTAATGTCTAATCTTCTTAATATTTGTGGAATTATTATTGCATCTAGTCAGTATCCTGATGCCACTTTACAGCAGTTCTATCGGCAATATTATCATTGTGAGATTAAAACGGAACAAACAAAAACAGAAGTTCAGAGTACCGATGATCTTTCAATGTTTTTTCCATATCAGGATACATGGTGGCCTATCTTTACAATTGACCAGATCAGCTCGGATAGCTTTCAACGACTTATTCATAAAGGGTTCAAGCCTGGCATTATATTGCCGGATGAAGTTTTTAGCTTTTCTCATTATTTCTTGCTCAAAGAAGCAGTCAGCCAAGGTGCGATTCCGATTGCACTTTATAAATCAGAGCAACCTCAATATTTTGCGGCTAAAGCCACATTTTCGACTGCAATTGGGTTGCGCCCAATGGCTGCTTTTGTCTCAACGGGATGGGATGAAAATTTAATTTCACAGACCGCTGGTAGTTATATTATTCAATTTAACCCTTCGCAGCTCCCGTTACCCTCTAGAGAAATTAAGCAAAAACAGCATTTATTTTATTCGGCTAAACGTTTTAACGGTCATATTTCTGGGTATGAAATTATTATTAATCCTCCTGCTGATCTACCCACAACAAATATTCGATATCCTCAACTCGGAATATCTTGGAAATTTAATAAGATTAATTACATAAGTACGCCAGAGCATGTAAAAACTAATTTCCTTGGATACATTTTTATCGGTTTAAGTACTGTTGTAGTTCCACTCGATCTAATTCTGACGAGTACCTACCCTGACCTCCTTGGTACGTTTGGTAGCTATATTTCATGGTTCTCTCTTGTAATCGGGTTGATTTTATTAGTCTTGCTCATCTCGTCTATTATCAGGAGGGTTAAATCAAATGGCTCCCATTGATATTCTCTTCTTATTTGGATTTTTAGGGATTTGGATTCCACAAGCATTTTGGGCGTGGTTAAGTTATCAAGCTTGGAAATATTCAAAAACAGCAGAAAAAGAGTTACAAAACCTTCCAATACCAGAGAGATGGCCCGTTTTGAGTGTCTTGATCCCTGCCTATAATGAAGGTGTTGTGATTGAAGATACTTTGCATGCAATTGCTCAACAAGATTACCCAGCCGAAGCATATGAAGTTTTACTCATTAATGATGGGTCAAAGGATAACACCCTAGAAATCGCCGAAAATTTGGCAAAAATTTATCCTTGCATAAAGATTGTTAATGTTCCTAAAGGAATGGGGGGTAAAGGTAAATCTAGAACGCTTAATAATGGCCTCCCCCATGCTAGAGGCGAATTGATTGTTGTCTATGATGCGGACAGTACACCAGAACCCGATTGTGTTCGCTTGCTAGCTCAAACCCTACTTGCCGATAAAAAATTAGTAGCCGTTAATGGAAAAGTAAGAACACGTAATTGGCAAGATAGTATTTTGACCCGATTTATTGCCATTGAGTTCATCTTTTTCCAATGGATTTTCCAAGGCGGTCGTTGGCAACGTTTTGAGCTATCGACATTAATGGGTACTAACTATGTGATTTGGCGTGATGCTTTAGAAACCTTAGGCGGTTTTGATGAAAAGTCATTGGTCGATGATACAGAAATGAGTTTTAGGATTTTCATTGGTCAAAAACGGATTAAATGGGTGCCCTATGCAATTGGTTGGCAGCAAGATCCTCCATCTCTGAGTGTGTTTGTTAAACAGCGTTCACGTTGGACCCAAGGTAATTTTTATGTGACTCGTAAATATTTACCCGTCGCATTAAGAACGCCTTTTCCTATCGGAATTGAAATTCTTAACAACATTATGTGCTACATACTTTTTGTACCCGCTTTATTCTGGAGTCATATCACCTTAACCCTTGGCATACTTGATATTGCGGGTATTTCAGTTCCAGGCCCATTCACAACTCTATGGGGACTGTCATTTTGCCTATATGTGGCACAAATGTGGTTTACGCTTTCACTCGAAAAAGTTAAACCAGAACTCTACTTTTATTCAGTTCTATCTTACGTAAGTTACTCACAAATATTTCTATTTATTGTTTTTAAAGCCGCATATGACATGCTTAAAAATAAAATACAGGGCAACTCCCTTCAATGGTACAAAACGGAACGTAGCAAGGAGAAAAAATAAATGAAAAAGACTTTTGATCTTTACAAAACAGCTCAAGTGCTCCTTGCCAGCACCAGTCTTATGCTCGCCATGTCTGCTCATGCGTATACATGGGAACTGGACGATATTAGTACTTCTACTAAATACACAGTCGAGCCTCATTTTTTCTATATTGGCAAAGGTGCCCAGTGGCAAAACATTCAATTTTCAAGTGATTATTCCACTGAAAGCGATACAACTTTACTTGTAAAATATGATGATAAACTCATTTATAACACTACCCTAAGTGGGGATGGTCAAGTCAAATTTGATATTCCAGCAAGTCAGAGTGGTTTTCACCGTTTAGATTTTATTATTCAACAATATGCGAAACCGACTACGCTGAATCAAACCAAAGAAACATTCTGTACAGAAGATATTGATCACCTAACTTATTTAAGTAATTCCCAGCTCGACTTTACACCTATTCGTAATGAATATCGCTTAAAAGATTTGCCAGATGCTTTATATAACCCACAAGCGAGACGGCCTACTCCATTTGTTGGTATTTTAAAATACAACCGTAAAGAGATTATAGAAGCCTCCATGCTCGCCAGATTAGCAAGTTCATGGACCTCCATAACACCTGTTGAATGGGTTGATTCAGGACAAACCAATTTAAATCCTGAAACAAACTTTATTATTGAAGTTATTCGCTCAGCAGCACCACTAAAAGGCGGAGCACTAGTACAAATTGCAAAACCTGTAGAAGGTGTGCCTACCTTATCAATTACTTATCATACTCAACAAGATTTAACGAGCGCAGTAAATGGACTAATTAATTCTTCTTATGTACAACAATTGAGTACAGGAAACGCAGTTTTTCCAAATACAATATCTAATCCAACATGGGCTCAATTTAAAAAAATCGATACACTCGCCGATTTAGGAATTGAAGATTTCAGATTAAATCACGCTGAAAAAAACTTATTTCTTGATTTCCCTGCGGTATGGCAACCAACCGATATCTTGCAAGGACAAATCGCACTTCGTATTCAAAGTGGTTTATTACAAGGTTCCAATATTACAGCTTGGATTGATGGAGGACTTGCTGGAAGCATGAAAACAGCCGACCTTGCTTCAGACCCAGTAAACCGTCAGTTCAATATTTTTGCAAAAGCTATTTCTAATACGACAAATTTTAGTCTAAAGCTGGAAAATTCAGTGATAGCCAATTCCCAATGTTTACCTAACGCACATGGTTCACTTTGGATTGATACAGCCAAATCTACTGTAAAGCTACCTCATAAACTTAAAAATGGTGTAGCCGCAATTTCAATGACTTTAGCAACAACCCCCACAATTGCGGTTGATGGTCAATCTGGTGCATTAAATATCGCGATTGTGTTAGGTCAAACTGCGAAAAAAATGCTTTTAACCCAAGCACCAATGCCTCTCAACCTAGTCCGTTATTCACCGAGCGCGCCACAATCTGTAAATGTCCGTGTTAACAAAGATATTTATCAACAACAAGTACTAATGCATCAGGATATTATTTATGCACCTGCTGCCCAAAATGGTTTTATTGTCAGTTATAACAATAACCGCTTTGATGTGATTACCGACTCACAAGGTGGCGCACAAACGTTTATGCACCTTTGGGAAAAAATACAACATAAAATTCCAAACAACGTGACGAAAATGCTGGTTTCAGAAAATGGAAATATCTATGTTTTACAAAAACTCATTGTCGGAAATCAAAAGGCGCCTCTAGTCCAACAGTCTTCTTTCTTCTTATTAGTTGTGATTATCTCTGCAATTATGATAATAATTATCTTCTTGTGGTACTGGTTAAGACGAAATAATGAGAAAACAGATACCAATTAAAATAGCTGCTTTTATTATTTTAATTATATGTAGTGTCATCGTATATGCGGGGCTTTTCAAACATCAAGGTCAAGCCCCTCATATTGAAGGTATTTTCTGGCAGCCTGATAATAAAACGACTCCTCCAGAAGGAAATTGGCACTACTTAGGTGTCGATACCTTTGTTCCCCAATGGTCTGTGGTTGAATCTAAATCATGGTGGAAAGAATCCAATTTTCCACAGTGGGAAAAAGCAATTAATTTAGAAAAAATTAAACAAGAGCCATGGGCTAAAAATCTTATATTAGGGTTAGCTGGCGAATATAATGAACCTAAAGCGCGAGCAAATGTCATTGAGTTAGGCGAAAAATCTGCCCAAATTATAAAAGAGCAAAAAACGGCATTTAAAGGCTATTACTTTCCGGTAGAAGCTGATCCAACTTGGCTACGAGTCAGTGCTTTAGGCCATGTATTGTCAAAGCTCCCCTCACCAGTTTGGGTAAGTATTTATAGTGGCGAAAGTGAACCTGAAAATTATGATTTGTGGGTTAAAAGCTGGCTACCGGACCATACTGGAGTTTTTTTCCAAGATGGCGTTGGCGTAGGGATTCGATCACCTAAACAGGCCAAACATATTTTAGATCAGCTTGAACATAAACTTGGAAAAGACAAAGTAATTATAGTATTAGAAGCTTTTAGAGTGAAAAAGAATGGGCAATTTAGAGCCGCATACCCTTGGGAAATTATTTCTCAGCTAAAAGCATATGAAGGTAAAACTGTTTATATTTTTGATGGTCCTCATTACATGAGCCGCTGGTGCGTTAATATTGTGAGCTTATGGTACCGCCTCACTTATGGTCATGCGAATAAAACCATAAATGAGACGAGATCCTTAAATCATAATTATGCCGATTCATAAGATTTAGCAATTTGATTGAGAATACGTTGAGCAGCTTGCCCATCGCCAAATGGGTTTTCCACATGTGCCATTTTTTCATAATGCTGTTGGTCGGTGAGTAACTTTTCAGCTTCTTCAATAATTTTTTGTTGATTTGTACCCACCAAAACGCCTGCTCCCACCTCAACAACTTCTGGTCGCTCGGTAGTATCCCGCAAGATCAAAACTGGCTTATTAAATGATGGACTTTCTTCTTGTAAGCCTCCCGAATCCGTCAAAATAAAATTCGATCGGTCTATCACTGCCAATAGACTTGGGTAGTCTAATGGTTTAACAAGATGGATTTGGGAATGGTCTTTAAACTTATCATGGACTACATCATGTACTGCCGGGTTCAAATGTACAGGCCAAATAAAATGTAAATCAGGATGTGCTTGAGCTAAGTGCTCAACTGCATTACAAATATTTTGAATTCCACCACCAAAGTTTTCACGACGATGGGCAGTAATAAGTACAACTTTGTCATCCTGCTTTAATTGAATTCCATAACGTTCAAGCTGGTTCTTCAAATCAGATTTTTCAGCAATTAATTTACGCCCTAAATACACAGCGTCAACAACAGTATTGCCTGTAACAGTAATGAGTTCTGGCGGAATTTGTTCATTAAGTAGATTTCTTTTTGATTGTTCAGTCGGGGCAAAATGCCATTTAGTAATACGTGAAACTAACTGACGATTTCCCTCTTCTGGAAAAGGATGATCTAAATCATAAGAACGTAAACCAGCTTCAACATGCGCAACAGGAACTTTCATTGAAAACGCGACTAAGCCAGCTGCTAAAACAGTTGTTGTATCACCCTGAATAACAATTGCATCTCGTTTTTGTCCATCAGTGTACACATTCTCGATTTGGCTCAAACCATGAATTAAGAGCTGATTTAAACTTTGTCCAGCATTCATAATTTTAAGACGGTGGTCAATTTCAACCCCAAAGAAATCTATCGCATCTCTTACTAGTTCGTCATGCTGTCCAGTAAAAATCACTTCAACTTGAAAGCGAGGGTCTTGTTTTGCCAATAAAATCACAGGGGCAAGTTTGATTAATTCAGGACGGGTTCCAAATACGATAGATATAAAAATTTTATTCATTTTAGAAATCCTTATAAAAAACGAGTTCTACTCGAGTATTGTTGTAATGATCTTTCGTATTTACTGGCACATCTTTAAAGTAATTGCCATATAGTCGTTCTACACGTAATTTTATAGGTTGATAATTAAAAGGCTGCCATGAAATACCTGGGCCATATTCAAATAAATTATTGTAATACTCATCTTTACTGTCAGCTAAGCCATGCAATTTCATATACGCCTGTACAGTGCCCGTTTCCCCCTTATAGACATTCAAACCCGTACGTAAGCGTAAATCGCCAATAACGTTATAATCTTCTCTAGAATAAGTCGCAGCATTGCCATATAAATCAGTGAAGTAATCATTAAAACAAAGTGACTGATTACAACTATTTTGAGAATACCATTCTTGATAACCTGCTATCCCACCCACAACACTTTCACGAAATTTATCTCTATTTCGGTCAATCAGATCATAGCTTCCACCTACTTCTAAATACATGCGTACAGGTATAGAAGTCCAAGGTTGATAATTAGCGCCGACACCTAGAGTTACTGCATTTTCATCAATAATTTCAGGTCGTACTCCGCCTTGAGATTGAGTATCGCGGTTTAGATTTAAAAAGCCATACACCTGCGCTCGACCATTATCGAGGTTCTTACCATAGCGAGCTTTAAGTGGGAAAATTACATCGTCGTAACGTGATTCATATGAAGGTGCAAAATACACATCACGGAAATAAGTTTTGACTTCCCCTCCACTTAAATTCTTTACGGCCTGTGTCGCCTTATTGGCAATATCCGCATCTTTAGATTGCGTAAGCTCCTTAAAAACTACCAAAGCCTCTTTGTTATGTTTTTGAGAATTCAGTAGATAAGCTTCTTGGAGTTTTAAATTATCATCTGCTGGATCTAATGCCTCTGCTTTTCTTAGATTTTGCAAAGCAGCATCTTGTTTCCTTAACCTAATCTGTAAATAAGTTAAACTTTTCCATACTTTAATATCTTGTGGTGTCATCTCTCCAAGTTCTAATAATAACTTCTCGGCATTTTCAGGTTGAGTCTTTTCAATTTTATAAAATTGATCCCATTTATCATAAATTGGATTACCTGGTTTATATTCTTGATTAACAATCTCTTGCGCAAAACTAGTCTCAACACTTAAGAGGCCTAAAGCTGGACAGATCGAACCAATAACGATAAAGGAACGGGTTATAGATTTTATTGTTTTGCTATTCATTGGGACCTCTAGAGTAAAATAGGTAGAATGCTTGCGTAGCAATCAAATTAAAATTTAATCAATAAGTATTATAATTAAACCCATAAATGACACTGTTTATATAAGTAGATGAGTTCTTTAAATTGTTCATTTTATCTCCTTTAATATTATGTTTTAAAAAAGTTCTTATCTGTTTGTTTTTCCTATAATGACACATTTTTTAATCGTATTATTGTAAATAATCTTATAGGATAAGATAAAAATTTATAACTACAAATAGGGGAAAACATGTCCTTTTCTCAGCATCCAGAACATCATTTTATTCACCGCTCAGGTTGGTTAAGGGCGGCCGTTTTAGGGGCAAATGATGGAATTATTTCTGTTACTAGCCTAATTATGGGAATGGCTGCAAGTGGGGCTTCTGCTCATACACTTCTTATTGCATGTATTGCTGGTTTAATTTCTGGTGCAACCTCTATGGCTGCAGGAGAATATATTTCAGTAAAATCACAAGAAGATATTGAAAAAGCCGACTTAAAATTTGAAGAACAAGAACTCAAAAAGCATCCGCAGCGTGAATTGGACGAACTCACCCAAATTTATATATCCAGAGGCTTAGCACCTGACTTAGCTCTACAAGTTGCTACTGAACTTACAAATCATGATGCATTAGGGGCTCACGCGCGTGATGAAATTGGTATTCATGAAAATACCGCAGCAAACCCTATTCAAGCCGCATTAGCTTCAGCTGGCTCATTTTCATTTGGGGCATTGTTTCCTATGCTGGCTATTTTACTCAGTCCAGATATATGGATCGAAAAAACAGTCTTAATATTTGGCATTATTTCATTAGCCTTTTTAGGAGCGCTATCAAGTCATTTCGCAGGTACTTCCAAGCTTAAAGGGAGTCTACGCATTACCTTGTGGGGAATTTTAGCGATGGGCTTTTCAAGCTGGATCGGCTCTTTATTTCATGTTACTCCACTTTAAAAAATCAGAACTTATCAATGTTTAAGAACTAAATATTTAAAAACTAAATGCCCAATATTATTTGCTCTTGGTTCGGTTTTCACGCTATGGTGAATAGAAAGAAATGAGGTGAATAAAATGGACCTATTACAACAACTTGAAATTAAACATCCAATTTTTCTTGCCCCTATGGCAGGTGTATCTACACCTGAACTTGCAGCAGAAGTTTCTAATCAGGGTGGTCTTGGATCCTTAGGTCTAGGTGCAAATACGGCGCAAAGTGCACGTGAACAGATTTTAAAAACCCAAACACTTACAGAAAAATCATTTCAGGTTAATTTTTTCTGCCATCAACCCGAACAACTAAACCCTCAAACCTCAGCACAATGGATTGAATATTTACGCCCACAATTTGAAAAGTTCGGAGAACAGCCTCCTCAAAACTTAAACTGTATTTATCCAAGTTTTCTTGATAACGATGATTTTCTAAATGTCGTATTAGAAACCAAACCTAAAGCGGTAAGTTTTCATTTTGGAATTCCCCATCCCCATCAAATTCAGGCATTAAAAGATGCCGGAATTATCACGATGGTGTCTGCTACCAACTTAGTTGAAGCACAAGCCATTGAAACGGCTGGTATAGATATTATTATTGCTCAAGGGATTGAAGCAGGCGGACATCGTGGAATCTTTAATAAAGCCTTTGATGCAGCAATTAAAACGAGCGATTTAGTACACCTTATTGTCAAGCATTGCAAACCACCTGTGGTAGCTGCAGGCGGTATTATGAATGGAGCACAGGCACGGCATATGTTGAGCTTAGGAGCTGCTGCGGTTCAACTCGGAACAGCATTTGTTCAATGCCATACATCAAATGCATCTGCCGAGTATCGTAAAGCTTTATTTAATGAACCTGTAACACAAATCAGCGCCAGTCTTTCTGGGCGTCCAGCCCGTGGCCTGCTCAACCATTGGCACACACAAATTGATTTACCTAATCGCCCTCCTCAACCCGAATATCCATATGCATACGATCTAGCCAAGCAATTAAATGCCATTGCAAGCAAGAATAAAGACTATGGCTTCGGTGCTTTTTGGGCGGGTAGTAATGTCTCTCAAATACGAGAGCTAGATGCTGCTGATCTGGTTAACCAGTTAGTTGTAGAAATGCTAGAAGATGAGTAAATCTTAAAAAGCCAGTAATCATATACTGGCTTTTTATTTAATGGGTTTCTAGTAAGTTAACCTGCTCAACCTGAACATCACTCATCAAATTGCCTTCAGCTAATAACTGATTAAAATAATTTTCGACTACTATTGCCTGTTCAGCAGTGCTTTCAACTTTATACATATTTTGGCGGAATTCATTACTCGAACGTAATCCTTTGGTGTACCAAGCAATGTGTTTACGGGCAATACGGCAGCCAGAGTATTCACCATAAAATTGATAAAGTTCTGATAAATGTCCTA
Organism: Acinetobacter sp. JADD-222; assembly: GCF_049310645.1. Taxonomy (NCBI): domain Bacteria; kingdom Pseudomonadati; phylum Pseudomonadota; class Gammaproteobacteria; order Moraxellales; family Moraxellaceae; genus Acinetobacter; species Acinetobacter sp. JADD-222. Next base: position 430,785 of record NZ_JBMOWI010000001.1, read on the forward strand.
GTAACACCTGCTTCACCTCTTCAATATTAGGTGCAGCTAAGTGTTCACCAGTTTTTAAATAATGAGCAATTTCACGAAAAATCCATGGTCGACCTTGAGCAGCTCGACCAATCATAATTGCATCTGCCCCAGTATAGTCGAGTACATATTTTGCTTTTTCAGGACTATCAATATCACCGTTCGCAATAAGTGGAATATTGATTAATTCTTTAACATGTTTGATCAAATCATAACGCGCTGTATTTAAATACATGTCTTCGCGAGTACGGCCATGTAAAGCTAGCGCGGCAATCCCCGCTTCTTCTGCCCTTTTTGCGACTCTTAAAATATTTTCCTGACCATTTAAAAAGCCCAAACGGGTTTTCAAAGTCACGGGAACATCAACAGCAGCAACAACTGCATCAAGAATTCGAGCCACTAAGTCTTCATCTTGTAATAGCGCTGAACCAGCAAGTTTGTTACATACTTTCTTGGCAGGACATCCCATATTGATATCAACAATTTGTGCGCCATTTGCTACTTGATAGCGTGCAGCCTCTGCCAATTGCTCAGGATCAGAACCTGCAATTTGAGCAGAGATTGGAGCGAGTTCACCATCAAAGTTCGCACGGTAGAGGCTCTTTTTGCTCATCCGCAAAGTTTTATCAGCAGTCATCATTTCACTGACTGCATGGCCTGCACCAAAATATTTGCACAGTGTTCTAAATGGACGGTCAGTGACTCCCGCCATAGGAGCGACAATTAAATTATTTGACAGTTGATAGGGACCAATATACATATATATTCATACAATTGATGATCAACATAGTATACTTCATCCGCTTAATCGGCTCATCTTTTTATGCAGGTGCTTTCCTCGCCATGAACAAACCGTTGTCTTCCCGTTTTTTATTAAAATCATTCGGCATGGCTGCCGTATGCATGAGTTTAGCTGCTTGTGGTGATAAAGCTTGGTGGTCAAACGATGATGAGCCTGAACTAGAAAGCCAACAGATTAAACGTCTAATTCCATCGCGTGTGCATGACCGTGAGTCATGGGCAAATGATATCGATGACATCATGAAAGAGTTAGATATTCAAAAAAATAAAAAAAATGTCTGCAGTATTATTGCAGTTGTCGATCAAGAATCTAACTTTGTTGCCAACCCTCAGGTGTCTGGATTAGGACAAAAGGCTGTTGAGGAAGTGAGTACACGTTTAAATGAAAAATTTGAAGATAAACTTGGCAAAACCGTTGGTGGAACAATTGCTGGTTATTTTGAAGAAGTTCTAAGAACTCAGCCTTCTCCTGATAACAACTATATGAGTCAAATGCGTAAAGTTAAAACCGAGAAAGAACTCGACTTACTTTACCGAGAAATTTTCGACTTCATGGCTAAACATTATCATGTGAGTGCCTTAACTGGTGCAGCCAAATTGGTTGGTCAAGATATTGGCGAGAAAATGAACCCTATTACGACTTTGGGCTCAATGCAAGTTCATATTAATTATGCAAAAGCAAACAAGCGTTCGAGTATGAGTACTGCTGCGCTTCGCGATGATCTCTATACTGAATATGGTGGTTTATATTACGGCATACATCGTTTAATGGTTTATCCGGCAGACTATGATAAAGCTATTTATCGTTTTGCGGATTATAACTCCGGTATGTACTCTAGCCGTAATGCAGCTTTTCAAAAAATGCTACGAGAACTTACTGATAAGGATATAAGCCTTGATGGCGATCTACTTCTTTATACAAAAGATGGTGATCCACGCGCGACTCAAAGCGAGTCAGAAAAAGAGCTGATTACGGTATTTGCAAAAAATAATATCTTAGTTACACCAAGACAAATTCGTAATGATCTTAAATTAGAAAAAGAGAAAAAGTTTGAGAATACTCAAACTTATATTGCGCTAACTAAACTTTATAAATCAAAAACTGGCAAAGAACCGCTCTATGCAATTATGCCTCAAGTGGTGATTTCCGGGCCTAAATTAAGTCGTGATTATAATACCAATTGGTATGCAACCCGCGTAAACGGACGATATGAAACATGTATGCAACGAGCGAAACGAATAAGACTATAAAAAGTCTCGCCCTGTTCGATTTTGATGGAACCTTGTGTAGTAAAGATAGTTTTACAGGGTTCATCTTTTATGCTTTATCTAAGCGTCACATTGTTAAGCAAGGCTTAAAAATTCTGCCATGGATTCAAGCCTACTATCTTAACTTTTATCCAGCCCATGCTATGCGTGCCAAGTTATTCCGTAGCATGTTTAAAAATACGCCTGCAATTGAATTACAAAAATTAGGTGAAGAATACGCACAAGAGTTAGTCTCTGCGCTTTCGCCAGAAATCTTTACTCAGTTACAACACCATCAATTGCGTGGTGATCAGGTCGTATTAGTTTCAGCTTCAATTGATGTCTATCTTGCTCCACTTTGTAAGTTACTAGATATCGAGTTAATTTGTACCGAAACTCAAATTAGAAACGGTATGATGACTGGTTACTACTCCACTCCAGATTGTAGTAGTGAACAAAAGAAGTTGAGAATACATCAGCAATATACGCTACAGCATTACCACCAGATTTATGCTTATGGTAATAGCTCGGAAGACTTAGACATGCTTAGTCTCGCCACACATCCATATATGGTAGGTGAAGACCGTGTTTTACCTCGTTTAACACCAGAAAAAAAGCTCGCTTAAAGCGAGCTTTTTTATTTGAGTAAATCTTAATAAATTGCCATATGATCACGGTGAATCATTTCAAGTGAACGAGCTTCACCAAGCACTTGATAAACCTTATCTGAGGCTAAGCCTTTAATAATTTCGGCTGATCGTGAACTAAAGTTCACTCGACCTACCGCAATACGTTTACCTTGTTTATCGACACATTCAACCACATCACCACGATCAAAATGTCCTTCAACATTTTTAACTCCAACAGGGAGCAAACTGCGATGCTTCAATTTAATCGCTTCAACAGCACCATCATCAATCACAAGACGACCTGCTGTTTGTAAATGAGCAGCGAGCCACTGTTGATGAGCAGTCATGCGGTCTTTATCTGTAGTAAACAAAGTGCCTAGCATCTCACCTGCCATCGCACGTGATAAGACATTATCACTTTCGCCACTCGCGATGAGGGTTGGGCAGCCCGATTTAGCAGCTAAACGTGCAGCACGAACTTTAGTGACCATCCCACCTCTGCCAAGCACACCACCACCGCCGGCCATATCGAATAAATCATCATCCATAGCACGAACAGTAGAGAGTAATTTAGCATCAGGGTTATGACGCGGATCTGAGTCAAACATACCTTGCTGATCGGTTAAAATGATCAGTAATTCTGCGTGAACCTGACCTGCCACCATTGCAGCTAAGGTATCGTTATCTCCAAAACGGATCTCATCGGTAGACACCGTGTCATTTTCATTAATGACAGGAATCACACGCCAATCAATCAAGTTTTGCAAAGCATCACACGAGTTCAGATAACGACGGCGATCTGCCAAATCATCATGAGTCAATAAAACCTGAGCAGTACGAATACCGTGGTTTTCAAGCACACTAGACCAAGTATGAATTAAGCCCATCTGCCCAATTGCAGCACAGGCTTGTAGACTGGGTAGATCGGTGGGTCGACTCGCAAGCTTCATACGAACCATACCTTCTGCTACAGCTCCTGATGACACTAAAATAATCTCGTGTCCAGCATTGTGCAGATCTGCAATCTGTTTCGCCCAATGCGAAATAGCATCTAGATCTAAACCTTGCCCATTAGCCGTAAGTAAAGATGATCCGATTTTAACAACGATTCGTTTACACTCACTGAGCTGACGTTGCCCATCGACCACTTCTATCATGTTTCCCTCGGTTTTCTAGTCACGAACGTAGATGACTTCTACATCATTGTCGTCTTCATCATCGTCAAAATCATCATCATCGTCCATCATGCTTTCGAGACGTTGTGCTCGACGCATTGCACGATATGCTTCTTTTGCCGCAATGGTTTGTTCACGTGTTTCAACTTCTAGTTGTTCACGGAAAGCTCTTACTTCTGCTGCATATTCAGGATCTTCAACTTCGCGTTCACGTTGTTGTTCAATCTGATCCATCAAGTAATACACAACTTCTTTTGTACCTTCGCTTAATAAGCCCGATGTCTTAAAGACAGGTCCAGTCCACTCTAGTTCATCTAGAATGTGCTGACACCACTCTTCGCGGCTTTCTTCAGCAATCTGATCAAGTTTATTGAGTACTAAAACAACTGGTAATTTAGCCAAAGTTGGTGAGAACTTAGCCAACTCATTCATAATCGCTTTTGCATTATGCGCTGGATCAGAACCATCAATTGGTTGTACATCAATAATGTGTAAAAGAATACGAGTACGTGCCAAATGTTTAAGGAAGCGAATTCCTAAACCTGCACCTTCTGCTGCACCCTCGATTAACCCTGGAATATCGGCCATTACAAATGAACGATGGCGGTCAGCATCGACTACACCCAAGTTTGGAACCATGGTTGTAAATGGATAGTCTGCCACTTTTGGTTTTGCAGCACTTACAGCACGAATGAAAGTAGATTTACCGGCATTTGGCATACCCAGCAAACCAACATCAGCCAATACTTTTAATTCAAGACGAATTTCGCGGAACTCACCTTTTGTACCAGTCGTACATTTACGAGGTGCACGGTTAGTTGATGATTTAAAGTGAGTGTTACCTAAACCACCTTCACCACCACCAGCAACCAGAATTCTTTGGCCGTCTTCAACCAAATCGCCAATAATATCGCCTGAATCTGTATCAACAATTGTTGTACCAACGGGTACTTTTAAAACCACATCTTCACCACCACGTCCAGTACAGTTAGCACCTGCACCGTTTTTTCCACGCTCAGCACGGAATTTACGTGTGTAACGGTAATCGACTAGCGTACTTGTATCGTCATCAGCTTGAATATAGATACTTCCACCACGTCCGCCATCACCACCATCTGGGCCACCAAATGGTACAAATTTTTCACGGCGAAAACTGGCTACGCCATTGCCACCGTCGCCAGCCTCTACGGTAATGACTGCTTCATCAACAAAGCGCATCTGCCAATCCTCTAAAAACTCTAAAACCGCCTATTCTGCCATATTTTCATAAAATTCTCGAATAGAAAATGGAACAATTCCATTTATAACGATCTATTTTATCTTTAATCCAGCAGATGCTTTTAGTTTTGCAAATAGTATCCTTATAAAAAATAAAATTTAGCCAATTTATTTAATTATCAAGGATGAACATTGCGCAGAGGTAAGGTCATTTGCATATCAAGATTTGCTTTTGTTTTTGGCACAGAATTATACATGATGGCATTAAATGAAGAGACATTCCCCATTTCCATAGGATCATTTACGTTTAGGCTTGGTTTAAACTGATGTTTCACCGATAAATTTACAGGTTCATCGAATTCAAAATAAACCGGACCATCAAAAACAATTTTAACGGGAACGGTATAACTACGTTTTAAATTAAAAGGCACATCTAATTTAATAGGGATATCTAATTTAAGGGGAAATTTTGGTAAAAACTTACTTTGATAAACCAAGTCTGTGGTGGTTTCTAAAGGCATAACCTGATCAATTTTTAGAGTCGTTGAATAATCGACACTTACCGTAATAGGTGTTTCTACAGCAAAATTTAAATCTGCCAAATATTTCCCTTTTAAGGGTAAAGTTAATTGGCGGTCTATATCTAAGGTTGTATCAAGTTTACCAATAGACTGAACCTGCAAAGTATTACCAACTTGAATTTTTGTTTCTAAAGAGTCAGGTAAACTAATATCGGCATTATGAGCAGAAACGACTAAATTTGCCTGAATGTTGAGATACACCCAAAACATAATAGCGGCAAGTATCATCATTAAAAAGAAACTGATTAACATACTCTTGAGTGAACGGAACATTAGCATCCACCCTATTGATCAGCTGTCTTTTGTGAAGTTTCTGAACCTAATACTCGATTTAATCGCATAGTGGACAGAGGAATCTTTAACTCACCATTTGCAATCTTAACAGGCAAAGTATTTTTCACATCAACCGAAGCATTTAATGCAGTTTTAACAGGTACATTTAAATTACCCTCAATTGGGATATTCGTATCTAATCTTGCTTTTAGAGGAATATGTAAATTTTCTTTTAATACCGTGCGTACTGGCGCATCAAATTTTAAATGAACTTTTTGCTCAAGCGGGACATTAATATCAATTGGCACATCAAGTTTTAATGGAATTGTTCCTTTCAATGGCAACGTAATATCACGTCCTAAAACTCGCACCTGAACCTTAGTATCAATTGGTAGATTTTGCTCAACTTTTAATGTTTCTTTGACAGGAATAGTAGTGCTAATCGGCACCATATTATCGAAATAAACACGCGGAGTTAATGTTTGTGTTAAAGGAATATTCAGTTTCTCATCAATTGGAATACTGGCATTTACGCGCCCCTTTACATCCACATTTAAAGCATCTTGTACTTTAACCTTAACCTGTAGAGGCTCTTGTAAATCAATAGCAACTGCCTGATTTTTCAGTGGAATATAAATATTAAAGTGCTTAAATACCCATATTGCAATGAGTACACCACATAAATTGGCAATAATGATGAATACAAAAACGACCAACAAACGTTTAAACTGCGACAATTCCTATCCCTTACTATTTTCTTTTTTTCCTTAATTTGTATTCTCATTTATTTACAAAAAATAGTCAGCATATATTTTGTACGGTTGTAAAAAAACCCAGTTTAAACTGGGTTTTTTTGTGAAAATATTTTATAGATCGTTAAATGATCTTAAGCATTCAATTCTGCTGGGATTTTTTTGTAGCTTACGCCGCACATTTGTTCAGCAATACGTAATACCTGACAGCTATAACCAACTTCGTTATCGTACCAAACGTAAGCAGTTAAGCGGTTACCAGAAGTAATCGTTGCTTGAGCATCGTATACACCTGCTGTGCGAGAACCGATAAAGTCACTCGATACAACTTCAGTCGAGTTGGTATAACCAATTTGACCTTGAAGGTTAGAGTTAATCGAAATTTGACGAATGTATTCGTTCACTTCTTCACGATCAACTTCTTTATCAAGTGTTAAGTTCAAGATTGCAAGAGATACGTTTGGTGTAGGAACACGTACAGAGTTACCAGTTAACTTACCTTTCAATGCAGGTAATGCTTTAGCAACTGCTTTAGCTGCGCCAGTCTCTGTAATTACCATGTTCAAAGTAGCAGCACGGCCACGACGATCTGCTTTATGGTAGTTATCGATTAAGTTCTGGTCATTTGTAAATGAGTGAACAGTTTCAACATGACCGTTAAGAACTTTATATTTGTCATCCAATACTTTAAGAATTGGAGTAATTGCATTTGTTGTACAACTTGCAGCAGAGATGATTTTGTCTTCATCCAAGATATCTGTGTTGTTTACGCCAAATACAACGTTTTTCATTTCGCCTTTACTTGGTGCAGTCAATACAACACGTGCAACACCTGGGCATTTCAAGTGTTGGCTTAGACCTTCAGCATCACGCCATTTACCAGTGTTGTCGATTAAAAGTGCGTTTTCAATACCGTATTCAGTATAGTCAACTTCACTTGGGCTAGACGCATAAATCACTTTAATGAAGTTACCGTTAGCAATGATTGCTTCGTTTTCTTCATCAACAGAAATTGTACCAGCGAAAGTACCGTGAATAGAGTCACGACGAAGTAAAGAAGCACGTTTTGCCAAGTCACCGTCAGAAGACTTACGTACAACGATTGCTTTAAGGCTTAAACCACGACCTAAACCTGATTGGCTAATGATTAAACGAGCCAAGATACGACCAATACGACCAAAACCGTAAAGAACTACATCTTTAGGTTGTTCAGAAGTTGCGCTACCTTTGATTGATTCAACTGATTGAGCAACAAAAGCATCAACATCACCGCCTTTTTCTTTGTATTCGACAGCAAGTTTACCGATATCAACTTCTGCAGAACCAATATTTTCAACTTTTGCTAAAGCTTCTAAAATTGGGAATGTGTTTACAACAGAAAGTTCAACGTCTACAACACGTGTACGACGGTGAGTTTTCAAAATTTGGATAACAGAACGGTTAATTAAAGAGCGACCGTAAACAGATACGACAATATTTTTTTCACGGTATAATTGACCGATTAATGCAATCATACGTTCCGCGATTTCTTCACGGTTTTTCCAACGGCCTTGGTGTTCAGCGTGCAGGGCGATGATAGTGTCTTTGCTCACAGATACGTCCTCTAATTAATTATATCTAGGCGTGATTTTTAAAACCCCGTAATTGTAATGGAATTATTGGCAAGAATGAATCAAAAGCTGACGTTAGTGACTAGATTTTCCTAAAATTCATCATAAATTCATAAAATACCTATAATTATTTTTTATTATCTTATTGTTTAAAGCAGCTAAATTTTTGCTTTTTCTTACTTTTTAGGTTCTGACGACCTAATTGAACTCATCATTTTTTAATCTTTTTTGATATTTCGTGATATTAAGTTGCAGATTTTGGGCTTTTTGCCGTTGTTGATAAAGATGAATTGCCCCTTCTAAAACGAGTACAAAAACAGCACACCAAATCGGAATATAAGTGAACCATTCTTCTTGACCAATGCTCTCCCCTAAAACTAAAGAAGCTAAAGCAAGTAATACAGGTTCCAAATATCCTAAGAGTCCAAACACAACTAAAGGTAGAAAGCGACTTGCCAGAATATAACTTCCCAGACCAATAGCACTTAAAATTCCAAGCCCAATAATGATCAAAGAAAGACTTGGTTGGTCTATAAATTTACTGTATGGCTGCAAACCTGTATGAGTTAAATAAATCGCAACGGGCATAATAATGACCAAATCCCACCAAAAGCCCCCTAAATTATCTGTTTTAATTTTTTTACGTAATAAAAAGTAGGCAGAATATCCAACTGCTACCAATGCAGTTTCCCACGCAATACTTCCTAAACGCCATATCTCATGGCTAACACCAATGACTGCAAGAATAATTGCTACCCATTGAAATTTTGATATTTTTTCGCCATACAACACACTTCCAGCTAAGACAAGAACCAGCGGTAATAAGAAATATCCCAAAGAGACTTGTAACCCACGCCCATGCATCGGCCCCCACAAAAAAAGCCAAAGTTGTACTGAGGTTAAAATAGAGGTTGTGATTAACAATAATAGTAAAGAAGGTTTAGCCAAAATACGTTGATAGATATTTTTGATATAAGCTAAATCACCACTCCACCACATAAATAAAGTAAGGAACGGCAGTGTTGCAATAATCCGCCATCCAAAAGTTTGCTCACTATCTAGCTGGCTTAATAATTGAGTATAAAAATAAAGTACACCAAAAGTGAATGATGCCATGACAGACAAGATCACGCCCTTAAACATCATTAACCTCTTAGACTTTAGTAAAAACAACTCACTACAATACTTGATTTATCCACTATAAAAAAGAAAAAACCATGTAAAAACATGGTTTTTTCTTAAACAGACATATACCACTATTCTTTATGTTCTGTACGAATAATATCTCGAATATCAAAACCTAATGTTTTTGCATAATTTAAATATTCATCTACCACTTCTTGCTCTGGATGAGGGTCTCTTGATAACACCCAAAGGTATTTACGTGAAGGTTCCCCAACCAAAACAGTCTGATAGTCTTCATCTAGCTTTAAAATCCAGTAATCCCCACGGATTACCGGAATCCATCTTACAGCTTCCGGTAAAAAACTTACCTTCAATTTGGTGTTATATGGCGGGTTAACCACAAAGGCCTCCCCGATAGATTGCTGTAATTGTTTTCTATTATCGTAGCAGCGATTATCTACTACTACATTTCCATTTTCGTTTAAGGTGTAGGTTGCAGATACATTATAAGCACACTTTTTTTGGAAAAATGCAGGTTTACGCGCGACTTCATACCAAACACCTAAATATCGGTCCAGTTCAACTTTATAGACAGTTTGCAAAGGTTTCGGCTGGGCATAGACATAGGTTCCAACAGCCAAACCAGCCAAAACGACACCGCCCAACGCAATTTTAGCCAAACGCCAGCTGGCTTGCGGAACATTATTTCGAAATGCCATTGTTGCCCTCAACGATTAGTTGTGAATACAAAAGAACTCAAATATCTACAGTAGCTTGTTTTTTAAACACATTATGTAGCGTTATGTATTCGTTTATTGCAACATTTGCGCTTTTAGTCGAATGATTTCATCACGTATCCGTGCTGCTTGCTCAAACTGTAAATCTTTCGAAGCTTTTAACATCTCTTTTTCAAGCTTAGTAATATGCTTACTAAACAATTTTGGATCAGAGAGAATATGTCTTTCGTCAGCACTTAAAGCTTGTGCTTGTTCAAGCACCTTCTCATCAATTTCGTCGTCTGAAAGCACTTCGCCTGAATCAATTTCTTTGATGACCTGACGAACAGCACTACGTGGCGTAATACCATGCAACTCGTTGAACTCGATTTGTTTAGCTCTACGGCGTTCAGTCTCATCTATTGCTTTTTGCATAGAATCAGTAATTCGGTCAGCATATAAAATTGCTTTACCTTTCACGTTACGCGCGGCACGACCAATTGTCTGAATGAGTGAGCGTTCTGAACGTAAAAAACCTTCTTTATCTGCATCTAAAATAGCAACTAAAGAAACTTCTGGCATGTCGAGACCTTCACGCAACAAGTTAATACCGACTAAAACGTCGAATACACCTGTACGTAACTCATGAATAATTTTGACACGTTCAACTGTATCAATATCCGAGTGTAAATAAGCGACTTTAACCCCGTATTCTTTTAAATAAGAAGTCAGATCTTCCGCCATACGCTTTGTTAAAGTGGTCACTAACACACGTTCATTTAGGTTCTTACGAATATTAATTTCAGAAAGAACATCATCGACTTGAGTTAATACAGGACGAACTTCAATTTCAGGATCGATTAGTCCTGTTGGACGTACCACCTGTTCAACCACTTGGTCAGACTTTTCTAGCTCATATTTAGCAGGTGTTGCACTGACAAAAATGGTCGTCGGTACAATGCGCTCCCACTCTTCAAATTTCATTGGTCGATTATCAAGTGCGCTTGGTAAACGGAACCCGTAATTCACTAAATTTTCTTTACGTGATCGGTCACCTTTATACATCGCTCCAATTTGCGGAACTGTAACGTGTGACTCATCAATAATCAGTAATGCATCTTCTGGTACATAATCAAATAAAGTTGGAGGCGCTTCACCAGCTGGACGGCCCGATAAATGACGTGAATAGTTTTCGATACCATTGGTATAGCCCAACTGTTGCATCATTTCTAAATCATAACGGGTACGCTGCTCAATACGCTGGGCTTCCAGCAATTTGTCATGTTCACGGAAGAATTTAAGTTGATCTTGTAACTCATCTTTAATTGTATCAATAGCACGAGTTAGATGATCTTTCGGCGTTACATAGTGGCTTTTTGGATAAATCGTAACACGTGGAACTTTACGGACCATTTTACCCGTTAACGGGTCAAACCAACGGATCGAATCGACCTCGTCATCAAATAGTTCAATACGAATCGCATGTTGATCAGATTCGGCAGGGAAAATATCAATAATTTCGCCGCGAATTCGATATGTACCACGTAAGAACTCAAGTTCATTACGCGTATATTGCATTTCAACCAAACGGCGGATAATTTCATCACGACTTACACGGTCGCCCTCAACCACATGCAGTAACATTTGCATATAAGCATTTGGGTCACCCAAACCATAAATTGCAGAAACCGAGGCCACAATAATTGCATCACGACGCTCTAATAAAGCACGTGTTGCTGATAGTCGCATCTGGTCAATGTGATCGTTAATAGCGGCATCTTTTTCAATAAAAGTATCTGAGGATGGAACATAAGCCTCGGGTTGATAGTAATCATAGTAACTTACGAAATACTCAACCGCATTATTAGGGAAGAACGCTTTAAACTCTCCATAAAGCTGGGCAGCCAAAGTTTTGTTATGAGCCATCACAATTGTAGGTCGCTGTGTTTGAGCGATCACATTCGCCATGGTATAGGTTTTACCCGAGCCAGTTACACCCAGCAATAACTGATTACGAAAACCATGCTCGATACCATTTACCAGCTTTTCAATGGCCTGTGGCTGATCACCTGCTGGCTGATAATGAGTGACCAAATCAAAAGGTTGATTTTCGTTCAAAGTTATCTCTCTTTATGAAAAATTGAATTTAACGTCTCCCCTTTTAATGGGGATTTTTATCTTAATTTAAAGTCTAAATTGAGCTGGAAATTCAATGTAAAAGATTAAGCATCTTAACACTTGACCAATACCCTAATCGGTTGCAACATGAAGCTATCCATTAAACAAAAAGTATAACCATGACCTATCAATATCATGATGAAAGTATTGTAACCGAACTTCCCGAAGATACAGTTTTTGTATTTGGAAGTAATCTTGCTGGACAACACGGTAGTGGTGCAGCGCGCGTTGCAAGTCAGCACTTCGGAGCAGTTGAAGGTGTAGGTCGTGGCTGGGCTGGTCAAAGCTTTGCAATTCCAACTTTAAATGAACACATTCAACAAATGCCACTTTCACAAATTCAGCATTATGTTGAAGACTTTAAGGTATACACAAAAAATCATCCTAAAATGAAATATTTCATTACTGCATTAGGTTGTGGCATTGCTGGTTATAAAGTTTCCGAAATCGCTCCTCTTTTTAAAGGGATTTATCATAACGTTATCTTTCCGGAATCTTTTAAACCCTATGTAGAAGATAATGCAGTATCACAATTTCCGACTTTAACTCAAAAGATGGTACAAAGTTTCATTAATGATGAAGTTATTTTTTACTTTAATCATGGCAGTGAATCATTTGAAGAAGCTTTAGATAAAACTGATTTATCAGATGCTGAAAAAGCCATAGCTCTTATTGTCTTAAATGAAGAGTTGTACCCACGAGATCGTTATGGACGAGGCCGTGATCATGAGCTTAGTGATATTTTAGGGAAGTTAAACGGTAAAATTTTCAATCTTCATGGAAACTCTGAGGGTGCCATGATTTTTGTAAGTGCAGTTGTTGCACTGATGGAACTTTACGATTTTGATGAGCAAGATTTTATTAAGTTATGGCGTGGTGAAAAAAACATTGATCACCCTATTAATCGTTAATTTTTCTTATGAATTTATGAGTTAAGCAGATAATCTCTGCTTTCTCATTATTTTATTTTTAATTACATTTAATCCTTTTATTTTTAATTATTCTAATATATTTAAACTCTTTATCCTCCCAAATCTTAATTTTTCTCATTATACTTTAAGGCAAACTGAATACTTAAAGAAACATATGGAAACTTTAGATTCTTCGATTTTTGACCTTAGCCCAATTCCAATGTGGATTGAGGATTTCAGTGAAGTTAAACAACAATTTGATTTATGGAGAAAGCAAGGAATTGAAAACCTTCATGACTTTTTAAATCAAAATAAACACTTAGTTATCGAATGCGCTCATAAAATTAAAATTATTCGTGTTAACCAAAAAACTTTAGAACTTTTTGAAGCAACAACACATGAAGAACTCTATTCGAATTTGAACCTTATTTTTAAAAAGGAAATGTTCGAATCACATATTTATGAACTTGAAGCGTTATGGAATGGCAAAACCCATTTTTCAAGCACTACCGTGAATTACACCTTATCAGGGCTTTGTTGCACAAAGATTTGAAAGGCAAAGCGCCCCTAATTGAGCCAAATTTAAGGCGTAACTTGGGTAAGTGGTCGACCTAATTCCGTAAATCTGTTGAGGACTGCTACACGTGCATGAACCTCATTGACTTGGCTATCAAAGCTCCTTGCACTGAGTTTATCTCCTAATAATTTGATGCAGTGCATTTTAGTCTCAACCAAACTTCGGCGATGATAGCCTGACCATTTTTTCCATAGTGTCCTACCTAAACGTTTAATTGTTCGAAGTAATTCATTTCGCTCTAGCGAGCTACTCTTTGTATCTTTCCATGGTTTCGCATTTTTTCTAGGTGGAATCACCGCATGTGCTTGCCGATCTGCAATGACCTGACGGCATTGCTTGGTG